>JAFDAJ010000281.1 GCA_019313915.1 Deltaproteobacteria bacterium | reverse complement strand
TTGCCCTTGCGGTATTGGGGAGCCAGTCGCCGTAATACGAGAGCCGAAATACGACCTGCCCGAGTGTCACGAGGCCTGGCAGGACACCCAGGGCCACGGCCCGCACCGCCCCAGCGCGCGAACGCGCTCGCACGAGCAGGAAAGCGCAGATGATGACGACGAAAAGCGGTCCGTCGGGCCTGGTGAGGCACAGCAGTGCAAGCGGGATGCTAGGCCAGAGGGCGCTCTTCCAATCGACGGCGTCCCCGGCGACCAAGGGTCGTAAGAGGACGAAGGACCAGGCGAGTAGTGCGCCGACCAGACAGCCCTCGAGTCCCGCAACCGCCCAAAGACCGATCGGACCCGCCAGCGCGATGAACATGGCGCCCGCGAACGCCGGCAAGCTCTTGCTCCAACTGCGCGGTGGGAATGCGTAGACCACTGCCGCAATCGTTGCGAGGGCGGAACCGATGCCCAGAACTACGGGCGTATCGAGCAGGTCGACACCCAACGCGCTGAGGAGGGCACAGCCGAGAACCCAGAGGAGGTTGGAGTAGCCCTCGACCGGTTGGCCCTCGGTCCAGGTCAGCCCGTGACCGTCCAGGAGGCGTTGCGCGTAGCGCAGAGAAATGAACGCGTCGTCCGCAGTCAGCACCGGGTATCTGCGCACATGGATGATCAGCGCCGTTGCAGCGATCAGCCCCACGACAGATGCGATCAGTTTGGGCGCGGGCGCGTTGTTCTCGGCGATCGTCACAGCAAGGCTTCCATCGAAACGAGGCGCAGAATACACTATCGAGCGTTCCCATGCTGTTTGCGCGCATCGTCCTCACCATCACTGGCGTGGTCTTCTTCGTTCACGGCCTCGTGTGCTTCATCCACCCAGCCCCAAGTCTCCAGCCCCAAGCCTCGATCCTCTCTTTATTCGGCGGCGTCGGAGAGGGCGGTGTCTCGGTTGTGGGGCTCCGTGAAGTTGATCGCCGGGCCCATCGGGACGATGCGGGTGGGGTTGATGCTTTCGTGGCTGCCGTAGTAGTGCTGCTTGATGTGGTGCATGTTGATGGTGCTTTGGACGCCCGGGACTTGGTAGAGCTCGCGCGTGTAGGCCCACAGGTTGGGGTAGTCGACGATGCGGCGCAGGTTGGTTTTGAAGTGGCCCACGTAGACCGCATCGAAGCGCACGAGGGTGGTGAAAAGGCGCCAGTCGGCTTCGGTGATCTGATCGCCGGCTAGATATCGTTGCGTCGTCAAGCGTTCCTCGAGCCAGTCGAGGGTGCCGAACAATGCGAAGAACGCTTCTTCGTATGCTTGCTGAGTGGTAGCGAATCCGCACTTGTACACGCCGTTGTTGAGCGTGTGGTAGACGCGGTCGTTCACTTCGTCGATATCGCCTCGAAGCGCTTCCGGGTAGAAGTCGAGCTCGTTCGCGCCGAGGTGGTCGAAGGCGCTATTGAACATGCGGATGATCTCCGAGGACTCGTTGCTGACGATGGTCCCGGTCTTCTTGTCCCAAAGCATCGGCACCGTGACGCGCCCGCTGAAGTTGGGCTCCGCCGCGGTGTAAAGCTGGTGCAAGAACTCCGCGTTCAGGACCGGATCGGGAATGACTCCGTCGCCTTCGTGGAACGTCCACCCCTGATCGTCCATGAAATGATTCACCACCGACACGCCGATCATGTCTTCGAGCCCTTTGAGCTTTCGGAAGATCAGCGTGCGATGTGCCCAGGGGCACGCATAGGACACGTAGAGGTGATAACGTCCGGCTTCGGCTTTGAACGCCTTGCCGCTTGGCGCGTTTTCACCGTCCGGCGTGATCCAGTTTCTAAACTTGGCGTTGGTCCGGACGAACTTCCCGCCCGTGCTCTTCGTGTCGTACCAAATGTCGCGCCAAACGCCTTCGACTAGTTTTCCCATGTCGTCCCTTTTTGTGATTCAAAGCAAGCGACCCATCTTGCCGCTCTGATAGTCGCGGAAGGCCTGGCTGATCTCTTCTCGAGTGTTCATGACGAAGGGCCCGTAGGCCACCACCGGTTCGTTGAGAGGCTCACCGGCGAGCACTAAGACACGCGCGCCCTTACTTGCATGGAGCTGTACCGCGCCATCGTCATCGCGGTCGAAGACGCCGAAGTGCCGCGCTGCGATGGGAGCTCGATTCGGTCCCGCGGTGACATTCCCTTCGAGGGGGAACACGAGGGTCGTCCAGCCGGCGGGGAGCTCGAGCTCCGAAGTGCCGTCCTCGTGGAACCGAAGATCCAAGGTCGTGATCGGGGTGTGTGTCCGGGCAGGCCCCGTCTCACCGTCGAGGTTGCCCGCGACCAATCGCGCCTCGGCCGCACCGAGCTGCAAACGCGGAAACTCGCGATCGAGGAGCGGCTGGTACCGCGGCTCGCTCATCTTCTTGTCGGCCGGCAGGTTCACCCAGAGCTGCACCATCTCGAAGTCGCCGCCCCGTTCGGAGAACGCTTGCGAATGCTTCTCCTCGTGCACGATGCCCGAGGCAGCGGTCATCCACTGCACATCACCGGGTCCGATTCGGCCGCCGCCTCCCGCGGAGTCGCGGTGCTCGACCTCACCCTCGTAGGCGAACGTCACCGTTTCGAAGCCGCGGTGCGGATGCTCGCCCACGCCCCGCCGCACCGCCGACGGATCGAAGTGTTTGCGCGCCCCGTGGTCGAGCAAAAGGAACGGGCTCAGCATCTGCGCGTCGAGTTGGGGCCAGAAGACCGTCTTCACATAGAAGCCATCACCGACCCAGTGATCGGGTCCAGGCGGGAATACGCCCTGAAGCGCTCGTGGCGTCTGCGTTCCTTTGTCCATGCGCTGACTCTATTAACGAAGGGGCGCGCCCGGCAGACCGCATCGGATTGACATATGGTTGCGAAAACGCAACGATGTGACCGTGAAACAGGCGGATAAGGACAATATTGCAACATTTGTGGAGGTGATTCGTCGCAACAGCCTCGCCGCTGCGGCCCGGCATCTCGAGGTGCCGAAGTCTACGGTGAGCCGCCGCCTGGCCCGCCTGGAGGAGCAGCTCGGCACGAAGCTGGTGCACCGAGACGCCCGCCGACTGACGCCAACCACGGAGGGCGGCCGCTTCTAC
>JAFDAJ010000280.1 GCA_019313915.1 Deltaproteobacteria bacterium | reverse complement strand
TGCAACGCGCCAGCCAGCGAGATGTAGTTGATGTCGTGCCCCGCGCGCTGCGCCCACGGCCCTTCTTGACCCCAGCCCGTCATGCGACCGAACACGAGGCGCGGGTTCACTCCGAGACAAACATCCGGGCCAATCCCCAATCGCTCCATGACTCCGGGCCGAAAGCCCTCGATCAGCGCGTCGGCGGTCGCCACCACTTTGAGCAGCGCTTCCTTGTCTTCCGCCTTCTTGAGGTTGAGTGTGATGCTCTTCTTCCCGCGACTCATCACGTCGAAGTTCGCCTGCAAGAAGGAAGGCTCCGGTCGGCCGACCCGAATGACCTCGGCCCCGAGGTCCGCGAGCAACATCCCCGCGAACGGACAAGGACCGATGCCTTCGATTTCAACAATTCGAATTCCGTCGAGTGGACCCATCTTCAAGTCTCCGATAGTGCGCGGCGCAAAGTGATTGAGGCGAGGTTTTCGTAATCGAACTCGTTCTCTTCATCGATGATCTCGATCTTCTTCATGTACTGGGCGATGCGTGCCATCTGCATCGAGAAGCGAGTGAGCGCGAGGATCGAGTAATAGCCGAGATTCGACGTGTCGAGCCCCGTCGCCTCTTTCCATCGCTCGATGGTTTCCTCGTGGCTCGGGATTCCCGGAAGGCGCTCGAGCTCGAGCCCTTCGGAAAAGCATCGGTCGGACGCGAGCCACCAGGCGAGGTCCTGCACTGGGTCGCCAATTCGCGCCATCTCCCAGTCGATCACGGCCACGCACTCTAGATTGTCGAAGATCTCGTTGGCCAGCCTGGAGTCGCCCCAACACAAGCTGATCTGATCTTCAGCGGGCTTGTTTGCCTCGAGGTAGTCGAGGGCCTGGGCGATTTCCGGATGTCGCGCGCGCGGCATGCCCCACTCGAAGTATTCCTGGTAGTAGTGAAGCTGTTGCTCGAGCGGCGTCGCGCCTCTCTTGGGCTCCAAGAGAAAATCGAAACCGAGCGCTCTCGAGTCGAGGCGGTGCACTTTGCACATCGCTTCGAACCCATTCCACCAGACCGTCGTCCGTTCCGCCTCTGAGAGCTCGTCTGCGATCCAACCCTCGTCGTGCATGGGCGGGTTGTCGCTCGGCACCTCTCCGGCGATGCGGTCCATGATATAGAACGGCACGCCCAAGACGGACGCATCCGGCTCGAACCAACGGACGCGCGGCACGGGCACATCTGTGTCTTCGAGCATCTGTAGTACTCGGCACTGAAGCGCGATGTCGTACGTGGGGAAGACGATGTACTCTTCGGGCTCGAGCCTCGCGACCATTCCTTCTCGGTGCTCCTCGCCGTCCTTGCCGTAGACCAGGTCGAAGAGCAGAGTGTCGCTCGAAAAGCCCGTTCCGAGCGGGGCCTCCAAGCCTTCGATACGGATGTCGCCAGGAGGCACCGACAGCTTGGGCGCCAGCCACTCGACTAGTTGCGCCGCGGTCGCGTCTAGGTCTCTCTCGTCGTCTCCAAAACCCATATCCCACCTCGCCCGCGTTTGACTCGCCGCGGGACTCTGCCATTTACGTCATTCCGTCGCGGTGGTCGAGTCCCGCTGGCGGCGATCCAGCCAATAATGACGATTGCCACGTTGAACGATCCCTTGACCTTGCCGTGCGGGGCCACCCTCCCAAATCGCATCGCCAAGGCTGCGATGAGCGAGCATCTCGCATCGCCGAAGCAGTCACCGACGCGGAGGCTCGCGCGGCTCTACGAACGCTGGTCCGCGGGTGGGGCCGGCCTGTTGATCACGGGCAACGTCATGGTCGACCAGGCGCATCTCGAAGCGGTGCGCAACGTGGCGGTCAAGCCGGAGTCAAACATCGACCACTTTCGCGAATGGGCGGCAGCGGGAACGACCCATGGCAACCACCTGTGGATGCAACTCAATCATCCCGGCCGGCAGACGCCGCGCCATCTCAACCCCAGCCCCGGCGCTCCGTCTGCGGTAGAGCCGGTCAATCTGTTTCGTCGTGCCAAGGCATTCGCCAAGCCGCACGCAATGGACGAGACCGAGATCGCTCGAGTCATCGGGGAGTTTGCTAGCGCGGCCGCATTCGCCCAGACCGCAGGGTTCACGGGCGTACAAGTGCACGGCGCGCACGGCTACCTGGTGAGCCAGTTCCTCTCTCCGCTGACCAACCAACGTTCCGATCAATGGGGCGGGTCGCTCGACAATCGCGCTCGCTTTGCGCGCACGGTGCTTAGCGAAATCCGAACGGCGGTCGGTGACGATTTCCCAATCGGCATCAAGCTCAACTCGGCAGACTTCCAACGCGGCGGTTTCACCGAGGACGAGTCGATGCGCGTGCTCCGTATGCTCCAGGAAGACGGCATTGACCTCGTCGAGATCTCCGGTGGCAGCTACGAGTCTCGGGTGATGTTCGACAAGGTCGAAAACCAGCGGGAGGCGTTCTTCCTCGACTATGCCAGGAAGGCCCGCGCCGAGGTGGACCTTCCGATGATGGTTACCGGTGGCTTCCGGGCACGATCGATCATGCAGGACGCGCTTTCCAGCGGGGCGCTCGACGTGGTTGGTATGGCGCGGCCGTTCACCAACAACCCGCACGTTGCTCAGGACTTGCTCGACGGGCGCACCGCGACGGCGACCGACCCACCCGTCATGCCCGGGCTCGGCCGTTTGGGCGGCAGCTCGCAAGCGATCATGAGCTTCGCCCAGATGAGACTTCTTGCGAGGGGCAAAAGCCCAACCCTCCGTTTCGGCGGCCTCGGGGCGCTGCTCACATCCCTCGTCCAAGAAAGCGCCGACCTCTTCAAGCCGAAACGTCCCTGAGCGACCACGGGTTCGCGCAAAAATTGCACGGTGCCCCAAAAAAACACCAATCGTGCTTGCAGTTGTGACCCGCCCTTGTAGCATCCGGCGCATTGTTTGGAGACCGGCGTCTCCGAGGTGCATCCACCAGTCTTTAGGGAGAGGAGGTGACCAGCGCGCGCGTTCTTCTTGTCAGGGACGCTACTTTTTGGCGCGGTCTTCATTTGGCTCACGGTCGACACGTTCCAGCGCATTCCAGCCCAGACCAACGCGGGCGACCTAAACGAATCGGTCGTACGCGGAAAGCACATCTGGGAGGAAAACAACTGCATGGGGTGCCACACGATCCTCGGCGAAGGCGCGTACTACGCACCCGAGCTCACGCGCGTGTATGACCGCCGCGGGCCTGCGTTCATCGCACAGATGCTGCGGGACCCTGAGGCGGTTTACCCGGGGCAGCGCAGGATGGTGAAGTACGACTTTACAGAAGAGCAGATCGACGATGTGATCGCGTTCTTCGAGTGGATCGGCCGCATGGACCTCAACGGCTTCCCCCCCGAGCCCACGATCGGCTTGGCAGCCGCAGCCATCATGATTCCCGGTGGTGAGCGTCCCCAGATCTTTTCCCAAGTATGCACCGCTTGTCACTCGTTGGGCGGCATCGGTGGCACCATTGGGCCGGCGCTCGACGGCGTAGGCGACCGCTTCGATCGAGGATACCTCATGAGGTGGATTGCCGACCCACAGGCCGTGAAGCCCGGCACCAAGATGCCGCAGCTCGGGCTCACCGAAGAGCAACGCAACGAGGTTGTCATCTTTCTCTCCAAGCAACGTGAGGCGGGGCTATGAAGTACCAATCGCAAAAGGTCGCGTACTGGTTTTTCGCGACGTGCATGCTCCTGCTGAGCTTGCAGATCGTCTACGGTTTCATCATGGCGTTTGCGCATGCCGGCTTCGACGTGTTGCACCCGTGGATTCCCTTCAACGTCGCGCGCGCCACGCACAACAACCTGTTGCTCGTGTGGATGCTAACGGGCTTCATGGGCGCGGCGTATTTCATCATTCCCGATGAATGCGAGCGGCCGATCTACTGGCCGAAGCTCGCCTACGTGCAGTTGATTGCGCTGGTCGTCGTGAGTCTACTGGCCGAAGCTCGCCTACGTGCAGTTGATTGCGCTGGTCGTCGTGAGTGTCACCGCGGTCATCGGCTTCCACTTCGGCTGGTGGGAGGGGCGGAAGTTCCTCGAGATTCCACGCCCGCTCGACTTCCTCGTCGTCGTCGACGTCCTTCTTTTCGTTGCCAACATCGGCATGACGATTTGGAAGGCGCCCAAGATGACAACGACCTCGATCGTGCTCTTCTTCGGCCTCTTGATGGCCGCGCTCTTGTACCTGCCAGGGATGATCCCAACCGACCACCAGACACACGACGCGTTCTGGCTCTGGTGGGTCGTTCACCTCTGGGTCGAAGGCGTGTGGGAGCTGATCATGGGCGCCATTCTCGCGTACCTGCTGATCCGGCTCACCGGCGTCGACCGCGAGATCGTCGAGAAGTGGCTGTACGTCATCGTCGGATTCACGTTCTTGTCGGGCATTCTCGGCACGGGCCACCACTACTACTTCATCGGCACGCCAAGCTACTGGCTGTGGATCGGCGGCATCTTCAGCGCCCTCGAGCCGCTCGCGTTCCTGGGCATGGCGATCTACGGCATTGCGCTCGCAAAGAAAGGTGGACGCAACCATCCAAACCGGATCGCTCTGTTCTGGACAGTGGGTTGCTGCATCATGGCCTTTGTCGGCGCGGGCTTGCTCGGCGCCGCACACACCCTGCCGCAGGTGAACCTGTTTACCCACGGCACGCTGGTGACGGCGATGCACGCCCACATGGCCTTCTGGGGCGCCTACGCGATGTTGGTTCTCGCCATCATTTCGTACGCCATGCCGATCCTCACCGGCCGCAAGCTGTTCGACACGGCCAGCGCGTCCTTTGCCTTCTGGGCCACCAACATCGGCATGGTTGCCATGACGGTCGCGTTCGGTGTGGCCGGCGTGGCGCAGGTCTACCTCGAGCGTCGTGCGGGCATGGAGTTCCTCGACGTTCAGCGCGAGCTCCAGGTGCACTTCATCGGGCTCATCCTGGCGGCCACGCTCTTCACCTCGGGTGTCATCGCGTTCATCTACAACTTCATCCGGTACGGTGGACCGGCGGGTGACGTCGAGGAGTCCCTGTCCCCGGGTGCAGCGGCTACTGCGCCGGCAGAATGAGCGCGAATCAACCCTGGTATCGCTCCGTCGGCCGAGAGGTCGAGCTCTTTCAACACGCGCATCGCCAGAGGCTACCGCTGCTTCTTGCCGGCCCCACCGGGTGTGGCAAGACGCGGTTCCTCGAGGCGATGGCCGCGCAGCTCGAGCTGCCGTTGATCACCGTGGCGTGCCACGATGAGACCTCGTCGATCGATCTAGTCGGCCGGTTCTTGATCCGTGGCGCGGAGACGATTTGGCAAGACGGCCCCGTGACACGGGCCGTCCGCGCGGGTGCCATTCTCTATCTCGATGAGATCATCGAAGCGCGAGAGGACGTGATCGTCGTCTTGCACTCGCTCACGGATCATCGCCGTGAGCTCTACATCGATCGGCTCGATGAAACGCTGGCAGCGCCCGAAGGTTTCATGGTCGTAGCGAGCTTCAATCCTGGCTATGCGCGCGGCTTCAAGGAGCTCCGCCCCTCCACGCGCCAGCGGTTCGTCGTACAGCGCTTCTCGTACCCCGAAGCCAAAGTCGAAACCGAGATCGTCGCTCACGAGGGCAAGCTCGACAACGGCACGCCTAAGCGCCTCGTGGAGTTCGCCAACAAGGTGCGCGGGATGGAAGAGCTTCAGCTCGCCGAGACGGTGTCGACCCGCCTCCTCGTGACGGCCGCTAAGCTGATCGCCAGCGGTGTCGCGCCGCGCGTGGCTTGCAACGCCGCGGTCGTGCAACCGATCACAGACGATCACGCACAGTTGGAAGCCCTGCAGGACTTGGCCAACCTGATGTTCTAATGGACTGGGACCAGCGAGCATTTGCTTGGCTCTACCGTTCGTTCCGGCGAGTGAGCGGCCGGGGCGGCAAGGTCGATGAAGCCGAGTCGCCTGTCGAGTCGCTGACGCCCCGCTTCGTTTGCTTGGCTCTACCGTTCGTTCCGGCGAGTGAGCGGCCGGGGCGGCAAGGTCGATGAAGCCGAGTCGCCTGTCGAGTCGCTGACGCCCCGCTTCGAAACGCTGAGCAATCTGCTCACCGGGGACAAATGGGAGGTCGTGGCTGGCAGCGGCATGGGCGGGGTGGCTCCCGGACGGTTGCTCTTGCCGCAAGGTCTCGCCTGGCTGGCGGATCCGGACGACCAGGCGTCGTTCTATCTCTATCGCGTAGTCATCGGCGTGACAGCGGCGGAGCTTGGGTTCGTGGCGGACGGCAAGTGGTCGGGTCGCCGCCGAGCGTTGGCGATGTTGATCGGGATGCCGAGCATCCAAGAGGCCATCGCCGAGCGGTACCCTGGCGCGGAATCTCTCGTCACCCGGTGCGGGTCCATTGTGACCGCTCGCTTTCCATTCGATACAGGCACCGCTGACGCACGCTGCTTTTCGATGGCATGCAAGGCACTCCTCGGTAGCGATGCGGATGAAACGAGCGATGACTCCGCGGCTTCGATCGTGGCTCGCGAGCTCGTCGATGCGGCAATATCGGGGCACACACCTCAGAGTCTCGCGGAGGCGTCGTCGGGTTTCGAAAATGTACTCGCCAAGCTGTCGAAGCGCAGAGCCAGCAGGGAATACAAGTCACCATGGGGGCTGCTCATGCCTCCCCCAACTCCTTGGAATGCCGCCCTCGATCCGCCCGATGATCCACAAAGCACGCTGCCGAGCGGGACCGAGCGCAAGATGCGCCGTCGGCCTACCGACGTCGAGTATGTCGACCTCGAGTCGCAGAAGGATCGTGACAACCCTCTGGTCCACTCGTTCGAGAAGGTTCACACGGCCACCGAGTATCAGAGCGGCAGGAAGCAACTCGATGGCTCCGATCAGCTCGCCGAGCAGGAGGAGGCGCTCGATGAGCTCGAGCTCACCAAGCTCACCAGGACCACGGAGACCGCACAGTCGATCTATCGCGCCGACCTACAGGCGGGGTTGCATACGGCCGACCTGGCGGAAGAGCCGGAGTCGACCCGCGCGCACCGCTACCCTGAATGGAACTTCAAGCGGCGCGAGTATCGGGCGGACTGGTGCACGGTCAACGAGCACCTTTGTCCACCGAGCAGCCCCGCGTCGACCGTGACCTCGGCGAGCCGGCGGCTGCACGGCGAGGTGTTGCGACTTCAAGCCGAGCTCAAACGCCTCGAGCTCGAGCGCCGCTGGCGCAACCGTCAGCTCGACGGAACGGAGATCGACATCGACGCGCTTGTCGATCGTCAGGCCACCTTGATGGCGCGCAGACATCCGGACCCGCGTATCTACGTGCGGAGGAAGCTTCACGACTCCGAGCTCGCGATGCTCATCTTGGTCGATGCAAGTTTGTCGAGCGATTCCTGGGTCGCGGGCAAACGGATCTTCGACATCGTGCGTGACTCGACCCAAGTGCTGGTCGAGTCTTTCGAGCCCACCTCCGCGAAGCTCTGCGTTGGGGTCTTCTACAGCAACACCAGGCGCGACTGCCGGTTCTTGCTTGCGAAGGGCTTCGACGATTCTTCGCGTCTCGGCCTGCAGCGTCTTCACGCGGTTTCCCCCGCCGGGTACACGCGCATCGGTCCAGCCATCCGGCACGCGCTCGAGGTGCTGGAGGGCAGCGGTGCGCGCCGGCGCCTCGTCCTGCTTCTCACCGATGCCAAGCCAACCGACTACGACCACTATGAAGGGCGCTACGGCATCGAGGATGTCCGCCAAGCGCTTCGGGAAGCG
>JAFDAJ010000279.1 GCA_019313915.1 Deltaproteobacteria bacterium | reverse complement strand
CGTCCTCGACAACGTGGCTGAGGTCCTGAACGCCCATCCGGAGATTTCGATCACCCGGGTCGAGGGCCATACCGACGCGACCGGCCCATCCGCCTACAACATGAGGCTTTCGCAGCGGCGTGCGGAGTCGGTCGTCCGCTATCTGGTCGACGAGGGCGGGGTCAGCAAAGACCGCTTCATCGCGGAGGGGTTTGGGGAGACGCAGCCGCTCGTGCCAGACGCGAAGACCAGAATGGCGCTCGCGCAGAACCGCCGCGTGGAGTTCCACATCGCCGAGGCAGGCCCCGAAGACCCGGACCCCGAAGGCAAAGACGAGGAGTCCGGCGACCCGTAGCAAAGGCCAGGGCCTAATTCTCAGGATCCGGTCAACGACACGGTGACCTCGCACATGCTGCCGCCAGTGCCGCCCGTCGCGCCGCTTCCGCCCGCACCAGCAGTGCCGCCGACCGCGCCAGTTCCACCGGTACCGCCCGTCGCGCCGCTTCCGCCGCTTCCGCCCCTGCCTCCCGTGCCGCCAACGCCGCCTATCGCACCAGTTCCACCGGTACCACCCGTGCCTCCCGTCGCGCCGCTTCCACCGGTGCCTCCCGTGCCTCCGGTCGCGCCGCCTCCACCGGTGCCACCCGTGCCGCCGGTCGCGCCCCCACCGCCGGTGCCACCACTGCCGCCCGTCGCGCCGCTTCCGCCCGTGCCACCCGTGCCGTGGTCATCGACGCAACGGACGTCGACGGTCCAGCTATCGACACAATACTCGGCGCCGTCGTCAGTCACGGAGATGGTGATCTCGTGGTCGCCGGTTTCTTCACACGTGTAGACGGTCGCGGCCGCAGAGTGGTCTGCGAAGGTACCGCCGTCGGCGGTCCAAGAGTACTCGAGGGCATCACCTTCGGCGTCCTCAGCTGCGGAGCTAACGACGATCGCGTTCCCGATCGACGTCTGCAGCGGAGCTACGACCGCCTTCGTGAGCTCAGGGCAAATATTGAACTTGCCGTTCACACGAACAGCACCGAACCGGTCTCCTACCTCACATCGAAGGAGCACAGCCACCTCGGTGGCGACCCCTACGGTCACGTCGAACATCGCGGATCCTCGACAGGTGCTCTCGCCGTCCTCTGAAGTTGCTTCGAGATCGATCGTGTAATTGCCGGGTTCGAGCCCGAAGACTTCGACCGAGGGCGTGGCGTTCGGGTCGCTCGTATCGATGACGCCCACCATCGGGGCCATGCCGTTGCCGGTAATAACCCAGGACACCTCGTTGATCACGACGTTGAGGTCTTCCACGTCAGTCGCAACCTCGAGATCGATCAGCACGATCGACGAACAGGGAACGGAGGACGAGTCGCCACTGCAGCCGGCGGTCAGGAGACTGGCACCGACCAACAGCAACAGAGCCAGCTTGCGGTTAGGCACGATAGGTCCTCTTGTCCGAATGCAACACGGCCGGGCTGCCCCAACGGAGCAGACGTTACCCCGGAGGGTGTCCCCGGTAAACACCGTTTCCTCATTCGACGATGCGAATGAGGTGCGTGGGGGCCGTCGTGAGGTGGGTGTTGTCAATCGCGCGTAGGGAATCTCGAACGTCGCCTTCGCGTGCGTGGTGGGTCAGCATGGCAATCGATGCGGTGCCTGCATCGCCGGAGTCTGCGTCCTGCACCATCTTCTCGATCGAGATGCCCGAGTCGCTTAGCTTTCCTGATAGCGCTGCGAGCACCCCAGATTCGTCCTGGACCGAAAAGCGGAGATAGTAGCGTGACGAGAGGTCGGCAATCGCCTGAATCTTCTGATCGCCCTCGGACGGGAGGTGCCACGTTCGGACGGGGGCGCCGGCGAGCGAGTTCTTCGCGATGTCGATGATGTCGCCCGCAACACTGGTGGCCGTCGGGCCCGCGCCAGCCCCGAGCCCCGAAAGGAAACTGGGCCCCACCATCTCACCCTGAATCGCAACCGCGTTGAGCGCGCCGTCGACGTACGCAAGCGGATCGCCCTCGGGCACCAACGCGGGATGGACGCGCAGATCCAGTGCGCCGCTCCGCAAGCGTTCTGCAACCGCGAGCGGTCGAATCACATAGCCAAAGTTTCGCGCGTATTGAATGTCACGGGGATCGACCTGTTCGATGCCCTCGGTCGGGATCTCGCTGGGCAGCACCCGCGCGCCAAATGCAAGGCCAGCGATAATCGCCAACTTGTGCCCCGCGTCACCGCCTGTGATGTCGAGCGTGGGGTCGGCCTCAGCGAAGCCGGCTTCTTGCGCGGCTTTGAGCGCATCTTCGAAAGCCGCTCCTTCATTGGCCATGCTCGACAAGATGTAGTTGCTGGTTCCGTTGATGATGCCCCTCACCGAACGAATGTGGTCGGAAGCAAGAGACTCCCGAATCACCCGGATCACGGGAATGGCGCCAGCCACCGCGGCCTCGAAATACAGATCGCAACCGTTGGCCTCCGCAAGCGCGAACAGGGCCCCCCCTCGCTCAGCGAGTAGCGCTTTGTTGGCCGTGACCACGTGCTTCTTGGCATCCAATGCCGCTCGCACCAACCGATCCGCCAGTTCGACCCCTCCGATGAGCTCGACGACGATGTCGACGTCATCACGTTTCGGGATTTCGAACGCATCATCGAGCAAGGCAATGCTCGGATCTTGCGCGCGAACGATCTCGAGTCGCGCCGGGTCCTTGTCGGCCACCGCGGTAAGCTTGATGGGCGCACCCGCTCGCGCCGCGATGACGTCGGCGTGCTCCCGCAAGACGGTCACCACGCCTTCACCGATTACGCCGCAACCACATAGCCCAACCCGAATTTCGCGTTCCAATCTACTACCTCCGAGAGGCGGTCACGGTAGCACGGGGTCCTATTTCCCCAAAAACGCAGGAAAAACGATGAGCCGTGCGGCCTGTTCGCCGCTCACGAAGCGCCGCCCTTAACGAAAAACGCGGACATCGCGCGTCCGATCGGACACTGAAAACTGAACCGGAATCGTGCAGAGCTCAGTAAACTGGCACTGCAATAGTCACTACTCGGATATGACCAGATACATTCCTCTTGCGAGGAAATGCTCCTTAGAAAGGAGGTGATCCAGCCGCAGGTTCCCCTACGGCTACCTTGTTACGACTTCACCCCAGTTACCAAACACTCCTTGGGGACCTGCCTCCCTTGCGGGTTAG
>JAFDAJ010000278.1 GCA_019313915.1 Deltaproteobacteria bacterium | reverse complement strand
CCTGGGCTCGAGTCGGTGCCATCGGCAAGGGCGATCAGGGTTCGGTGTGCGTCCCTGAGCACGGAGAGCCGATCGTGGCTCGTGTCGTGGGTGGGTCGCGTCGATGCGCTGATCTCCAGTTTCATGATCCCCCCGTTTGCTTACTCATATTGTTTGCAACGGCCCACCGTTACACACTATTCCAAGACGATGACCGAACACGCGACTCTGCGCGGTGTCATCCGGCGCAAGCCCGTCGTTGCCTGGGCCCTCTATGACTGGGCCAATTCCGCGTTTGCAACGACGGTCATGGCTGGGTTCTTCCCGGTTTTCTACAGCGCCATCACCCAGGAGATGAGCACGGAGGACTCCCAGTTCTGGTTCAATGTCACGTTGGCGTCCGCCAGCATTCTGATCGCCGCATCCGCTCCGATTCTCGGGGCCGTGGCGGACCGGGGTGGGGCGCGCAAGAAGTTCCTCGTCTTCTTTGCGAGTATCGGCATTCTCATGACGGCCGGGCTGGCCTGGGTGCACGCCGGCCACTGGCCGATGGGACTCCTCCTTTACGGCTTGGGAACGGTTGGCTTCTCGGGCGCCAACGTGTTCTACGACTCCATGCTGGTCGACGTCGCCGAGGAAGCAGAGTTCGACCTGGTTTCGGCGCTCGGGTACTCCGCTGGGTACATCGGCGGTGGTCTGCTGTTCATGGTGAACGTGCTCATGGTTCAGAAGCCGGAATGGTTTGGGCTCGAGAGTGCGGGCAGCGCCGTCAAAGTGTCGTTTCTGAGTGTCGCGGCCTGGTGGGCGCTGTTCACCGTTCCGTTGCTGCGTTCCGTTCCCGAGGCGCCCACCGAAGACAAAGCCGCGCCGCTGCAGGCTGTGCGGGCTGGTCTTCGGCAGTTGCTCGACACCCTCAAAGAGATTCGAAGGTTCAAGGTCTTGCTGTTGTTCCTCGTGGCGTATTGGATCTACATCGATGGTGTGAACACGGTCATCAAGACGGCAGTGTTCTTTGGTGACCGAGTGCTGGGCCTCGAGCAGGGCGCGCTGATCACCGCGCTGCTCGTGACCCAGTTCGTCGCGTTTCCGTCCGCGCTCGCTTTTGGCTGGCTCGGCCAGCGGATTGGCCCCAAGCCTGCCATTCTCATAGGCATCGGTGTGTACCTCATGGCTTTGGTTTACGCCTGGCGCTTCCTCGAGGATGAGGGCGACTTCTACGTTCTCGCCGTTGCGATTGGCTTGGTCCAGGGAGGCGTGCAAAGCCTGTCGCGTTCGCTCTACGCGCGCTTGGTTCCGCCATCGAAGACCGCCGAGTTCTTCGGCTTCTTCAACATGGTCGGGAAGTTCGCGACGATCTTTGGGCCTGTGTTGATCGCCTTCACCCCAATGCTAATTCCCGGAGCAACTGAACGCGACGGTATCGTGTCGTTGACGTTACTGTTTGTGGTCGGCGGCTTTCTCCTGAGCCGCGTGCGCGTCGCTGACGGCATTGAGGCTGCCCGCCGGTTCGACCAGCAGGGGTGACCCCGCATCACAGACTCGAACCCAGTCGCGCAATATTTGCGTGCCGTGTTCAAAGGACACAATTACGTATGGCTCCGCCCTCGTTGCATGGATAGATTCACCGTGTGCTGATTAGGATCCTGTCTGTGGCGCTCTTCGGGGCTTTGGCCGCGGCTACGTTCCCGAGCGGGGGCGTTGCGGAGCCGCCGTTGGTGATCGTGGAGCGGCCGCTCGTGGGGCACCTCGATGTCGTGATCGCGCAGATGGACCGGGGGATGCGATCTCGCGAGTTCCGGGAGAGTCTGGTCTTCCTCAGAGCCCACGCAGACGAAGCGGTGGCGGAGTTGAGCGGGTTCCTGCTCGAGCAGCCGGGCACCTTTCGCAAATGGCAACTCGCGTACTTGGTCGGCGAGTTCGGTGATGAGAGCGCCATCGCGGTGCTTCGCGAGTTGATCGATGAGCCCCTACCACCACCCGAGCCGGCGCGCGAAGGGAGTCACACGATTGACCTCGAGTACACCGAAGATGTCGCGTCGCGCGTCCAGGCGGTGATGTCGATTGCGCGCATCGCGTCTCATCGGCAAGACCTGCGCGACCAGGTCGTCTCCGAGCTCGTAGCGGTGGGCCGCGAAGTGCCCCTGGTCAAAAGCACCGCCCTTTTCGAACTCCGAAAGCTCCTCGACTCCGACTTCCAAGCACTGCGCCGTTACTTCGGGCCAGAGGATGCCAAGCATTTCGAAACGTTCATGCCGCCGCCCGAGTGGCAAGCATTGCTCGTCCGCCGAATGCACGAGCATCGCCGGCAGGAACGAGAGCTTCGCCAAGAAGGGGCGCCCGTATGTCGGAGCAAGTGAGGGTCGGGTCCAGAGCGAAAGCGTTCCTCATTGCAGCGGGCGTCGGCGGCTTCGTCTACATGTTCATGCCGAGCTGCGCGATCTTCCTGGCGGATGAGGACGACACGCTCTGTCATGCGCTGGCGGTCGCGGAGGACGGAGTAGTGGAATGGCCGGTGGACGAGCGCTGGCATTCCGATCCCCTGGGGGGCTGCCACGTCTTCGATCAGGTCATGATGAATCCGTGGTGTCTCAGTCAGGATGCCCAAGACTACATAGGAGGATTCGGCATCGCGCAAGGGCACGATTGGGGTGACTTCGAGAGCAGCGAGGTGGCGACATACGAGCAAGAGGGCTCCGAAGTCGACGAGCCTCTGGGCCGAACCTACAACGGCTACGCAAACCTCGTTTTTGCAAATGTCGAGGGGATCGAGCTCGACCGAGGACGCTCGCTCGACGACTTCGAGTACTACGACACGTTTCTCAAGTGGTCGAGCGCGTTCGTCTCGCAGAAGACCTACCGGGTCAACGGAAGCTGCGTTCGAAACTGCCAGACGATCGGAAGCTACAGCTGCACAATCGCGAGAACTGTGACCGGTCCCTTCCGCAACGACTACATCGACCTCTACCAAACGTTCTACTACGACATCGATGCGGTTTGGCGCGCGTCGACGATCATGCACGAAGTGCGTCACGCGCGGGACCAAGTTCGTCACTTCGGGGGCAGCGGCTGCCCTCGCGCGGGTCCGCTTGCGATAGGAGGTGGTCCGACGCCGGAGCCAACACGTACGAGATGCTGTGGCTCGCGGCGTACTACTGGACGCCCGAAGACCACCAGTTCATCACTCCCGCGCGGAGGTCTAGGGCGCAGGCGCTCTTCGCGACGCTGCGCCACGCCGCGTTTAACGATCCGGTCCGCTGGGACCTGAGCAAGTTCGAGCTCATCAATGAAATTCCGGAGTTCTACGTCCATCAAGCGGCATGCTCTGACGACCCGGACAACCCGCACGGTTGCTTATATCTTGCGAACTAGGAGGCTAATATGATTCCACGAAGACTTGCTCGAACGATGATGATCGCGGGCATCTTGTGTTGCGCGACGATGGAGTTCGGCTGCAAGGCCCAGGAGCAACCCTCTGCCTTCATTGGTCGCTACACGTTCTCGCGCGACTACGCCGGGGAGCGGCGCGTACTCCGCATTGAACCATCTGCGGAACAGCCGGCTCAGTGCATGCGGGCGCAACTGCCAACGGCTGAGAACGAGCCGTGGAAAGAGACGACGCTTGCCCCCGAGCTTCACCGTTCATTGGTTGGCCTGCTGTTCGATGAGAGACGACGTCCGTACTACGAGGCAGATACGGAGACGTCAGCCGCGGCCGAGGTCTTCACCTGTGACCAGCTCTTCAACGCGGAGGAGTTCTGTTACCTCCCTCAGGTCGCCGTGACGGGCACGGGCTCACCCTGGCGTTTCGGGCTGCAGTCGGACGTGACGCTCTCAGACGAAAGCCAGGAGCTCATCGATGAGTTTCTGTCCGTCCACGACGCGTGCTGGAGCTCGG
>JAFDAJ010000277.1 GCA_019313915.1 Deltaproteobacteria bacterium | reverse complement strand
CTTATAAGTAAACTCTGCGAGACTAAGACAGGGCGTTTGTAGTGACTATCAGCAGGAGACCCGTTCCCGGGCAGCGGTTTCCTGAACCCCGATGACACCGTAAACCCGTTTGCCGACTGGTCGATGATCTTCCTGCCGTACTGCACGCAGGACATCTTCACGGGCGGCGGCGAAGCCGAGTTCTTTGCGGGCACGGGCGTGACGGTCGAGCGTTACGGCGCACGCAACGCACGCGAAGCCCTCCGCTACACCCGCGATGCGATCTGGGACGCGCTCCGCGCCGAAGGGCAGGCGTATCGCGCAGACCAGATGAAAGTCCTGTTCGCAGGCTCGTCCGCTGGCGGCTACGGCGCGCAGTACAACGCCCACTACCCCTTGGATGACCTTCGCTGGGTGAACACGACAATTGCGCCCGACGCATCGTTGGCGCTCGCTGGTGGGGGGCAGTCCTTGCCGGGGCTCGTGACCCTCAAGGAGCCGGTCTGGAACACGCGGCCCTTTCTTCCGCCGTATTGCTTCTCGGCAGACTGCATCCTCGGCGAGGTCATCTTCCCGGCGCATTCCGAGCGCCTTGGCGCCACACCGCTTCAGCAAGTGTTGAACATCTCCCCGCAATGGGACTCGACGCAATCTGGCACCACGTATTTCACGAGCGACTTGGTCTGGACCAATGCCGCGCGACAAACCTATTGCGATCTGCAGGGCACGCCAAACGTGCACTACTTCATGCCGGCCAACCTTGCGCCGCAGCACACCTATTTGGAGGTCGAGAGCCTCTTCCAAACGCAAACTGCGGGCGGAGTGACCCTGAAGGATTGGCTCGCGGACGCGATGGCGAATCCGGCCGCCGTAGTGGATGCCGTCGAAGAGGGCAACCTGGTCGCTCAGGAGGGCGCGAACCCGTTCACCTGCTCGGTTGCGCCCTAGAACAGTCTCTCAGAGGCTCTCAATAATCAGGGGAATGACGAAAAAGACCGAGCGCTGATCGAGCGATCTTCCGTCTCCGCGGATCTTCAAGTCGACTTCGAATGCTTGCGGGGTCTCGCTTGGTTCGATTGCGGCGTTCGGGGCTAGAGCGAGGTCCCACCACACTGGCGTCCCCGGCTCTAGCTCTGGGAATGTGTCGGCCTCTCTGCTCATCGGGCTCATGTGGCGAACCCAATTGCGCGGCACCAGATATTGTGTCGCGTGACTCACAGCCCAGACAGAGCCTTTGAATTCGCTATGCGCTCGCTCTCCCTCTCGTCCGACGCCTCACTGGCCGAAGACGGAACGTTGTGATGTCTTGCAGGCTTGCACTCTGGAGCTCGATGTTTCTTGGACTCACAGCGATGCGCTCGACGGGCTTCACATGAACTTCCGGTACAAGGGCAAGACGATAGGACAGATCAAGACGACGCGCGCCTCGTATGTCAGCCTCGGCTACGACGAAGCCGTGCGAGGCGTCACGGATGAGAACGACAAGCGCAAGATCCAACGGAAGCTCCTCAGCCAATTGCCAAAGGGCGCCGTAGAGATCGACCGCAAGTACCGGCCCTAGCCCATTCCTGGGTCTTCGCTTTCTCGCGAACGTCGATCGGACCTGTCCATTTGTTCCGGCCGTTCGCAGCGTGCATCCGTTCAGGTCAAGGGCGAACATCACTGCATTATTGCGAGATCGCGCGATCAATTACGTGCGCGCGCCGAAGAATTACGTATGCGCGCACATGAATTACGTATTTCGCAATAGCCTCCAGATGCACACCTTGAAGGTGCGGGGTCACCTGCCCCAGGTTGGTTACGGCCCCGCAGAAAAGGGGGTCGTCATGAGGTATTCAACACATTTGGTTTCGATAAAGGTAATCGGAATGGCCTTTGCGATCCTGTTGGCACCGATGATCATGGGACAGGACAGCATGGACTGCACCGGCGATACGTCGCTCGCAGTGCTTGAGTTCAAGCCTTTCCAGATGCCTGGACAAGAACTGCCCGACGATTTGTTGGGGTTTGAGCCTAGCAAGCTCGTGTATCGGCTAGATCTTCCGGACTCAGTGGAGCGCGGATTCCTGGTCGCAGAGCCGACGGATCCAACATCTGTAGTCGTGGTTCATTGCTACGTTGGCGCTGAGGAGGTTGGACTGCACGTGATGGATCCTGCGACCGGGTGGTTCGTGATCGAGCTGCCTGAAGGCGATAGCACGGTGCGGGTCACCGTTAGCGCGACGGGCGGAGCGGAGGGATGGTACGCCATCGACGTCTTCCGCTGTGGCACCGCCGCAGAATGCGGCCTAATCTGACAGCCCAACCAGCGGGCCTCCCAGAGGCGCTGGAACCGACCCGGCAGTGTACCAACGCTGCCGGGTCGCCTCGTATTTGGATCGCGCCGAGTGCGCGCTCGCTCAGCCAGTTGGGACCCTTTCGGGGACCGGAGCGCCCACCAAGACATCGTGGGGTTGCTCGAGCCAGGCGTGTCGCTGGAAACGCCGTGACACCCCGTTAGACGGCGCGGAGTGCGCGCCATCAAGGCAACGAGTTACACTCCCGGCGTATGCGGGAAGAACGATTTGGCGGGATCACGGTTCGGTTGACCGGAGGGGCGGACCGCGAAGGTGGCGGTGAAGGGCCTCTCGTCGTGCTGATGCACGGCTTCGGCGCGTCGGGTACCGATTTGGTCGGGCTGTGGCGCGTGCTCGATGTCCCAACCGACCTGCGCTTCGCCTTTCCTGAAGCGCCGCACGAGATTCCCGGGATGTTCGGGGCGCGCGCGTGGTGGATGGTTGATTTCGCACGCGCTCACTCAGCTCCTGAATTGCGCAGAACGTCTTATCTGTCTACTTTCGGTTTCAGGAAAGAAGGCGTTTGTAGCGGCTAGCAGCCTCCCGGCGATCGCCCGAATCGCGCCAGCCCGAGTCGCGCGACAGCTCGATGTGCTCAAGAGCTCATTCGAAGAAGCCAACGAGGTTGGCAAGGATGGGCTCGTCAAGACGTTCGCCGCCTTGTGCACCGCTTCGGTAGCTTGTCAGAAACGCCTCGAGCCGGTGCTCACCCTCGCCCTGAACGGCGCGGACGGCAAGACGCTCTTCACATGGAGCCAGATCGTGCTTCCAGCGCTCAAGGGTGAGCCGCACTCGCGGGCCCGCGCAGTCATCGAAGGCCGGCTGGATCTCATCCCGCGCTCGTACGCCCAGCAGATCGCTGAC
>JAFDAJ010000276.1 GCA_019313915.1 Deltaproteobacteria bacterium | reverse complement strand
CACGACCGGCTGCGTGTGCTCCGCGCCGCGCTCCATCATTCGCGTGATGACCTCGCCTACGACCGACCCCATTGAGCCGCCCATGAAACGGAAGACGAACACCCCCAATTGCACGGGGCGGCCGTCGATGCGAGCCGTCCCGGCAAGGATGGCATCGTTCACACCCGTGGATTCGCGTGCAGCTTCGACGCGGTCAGTATACGCCTTGGAATCGATGAATCTGAGCGGATCTCCCGCGCTCAATTCGGTGTCGAGTGCGGTCCAACTCCCATCGTCGGCAAGAAGGTCGACCCACTGCTCCGCCGTCAGATGGAAGTGAAAGCCGCACGCGGGGCAAACTTCGAGATTGCGCTCAAAGTCCTCCTTCTTGACGGCGTCACCACATGCATCGCACTTGCGGAAGAGCCCTTCGCCAAGGGTTTTCTTCTCGGAAGCGTCAACTCCTGCTTTGGTTTTGGCGAACTCCGCCACGGCCAGGGGTTAGCACGAAGCCGAAACGGGAGCGACCCGTAGGGCGTCGAGCACGGCCTCAGCGCGGTGCTCTTGCGACGATGGCAGAGAGGTGGCGCCCGGTTTTACCTCGATCACGGCGGTGCGAAAAGAAGTGCGCGGCGTCGCTGTGTGTGCAGCCGCCCACGTCGTCGATCGCACAGTCCGGAACGCCCGCCTCGCGAAGTTGAAGTCGAATCAGTGCAGCGAGATCGCCATGGGGTTTCGCACCACCGCGCCGGACAGCCACGCCGCCGTTCGCGGCATGCTCCATCTCGCGCGCTACTTCCTCACCGATCTCAAATGCGTCGACGCGGATGTGAGGACCGATCGCGACCACGAGATCGGCTGGGTCGTGTGAGAGCGATTCGATGGCTCGCGATGTAACCCGGGCCACCGCCCCACGCCAACCGGCATGCACGGCGCCAACGTGTCCACTCGGTGGATGCGCGATCAGAACCGGCACGCAATCCGCCGTTCGCGCAGCGACACCGAAGCCCTCGGCGCGCGTGATGAGCACGTCGCCTTCCATGTCGGAAATCTCTTCGACGATATCTGACTCAGAGATCTGGCGCACTCGAGTCCCATGCACTTGCCGCTGTTCGAAGAGGCGATCGCAGCCGAGTGCCATACTCTTCGCGAAGCGCGCACGGTTCTCGCGGACCGCGTCGTCCTGATCCTCCAGGTGAAAACCGAGGTTCAGAGTGTCGTAGGGGGCGACGCTCACTCCGCCGGAACGCGTTGCAAACGCATGACGGAAGCCGTGCCGATCCAGAAGGGTGGAATGCAAAGCACACACGTTGTGCTCTGTAGCACGGCGAGATTGCGCGAGCCGCCGCTGCACGCTAAGGAGGCCGTCCCCCAAGTCCGGGCAGGGAGTTGGCTAGTGCATCGGTTTCCTTCTGAAGAGTGGACAGCAGCGCTGAGGATCGCGCTAAACAACGACCGCACGTATCGTGAGGTCGGCAAGGCATGGACGTTCGGAGCGGTTGCGATGGTCGTCCGCTCCGATCCCGCGAACGGTGTGAAGCAGGCGACGGGTATCATCCTGGACGTTCATGCAGGAGAGTGCCGTAGCGCTAGGCTCGTCGAAGGCACCGATGATCCCCCGGATGCAGAGTTCGTGATCGTCGCATCGTATGCGCGCTGGAAAGACGTGATTGAAGGCAAGCTCGATCCCATCAAGGGCATGATGGACGGGAAGCTCAAGCTGACCCGAGGGCATTTGCCGACGATCATTCGCTACGTCGAACCGGCGCGACTGCTGGTGTCGAGCGCCAGCAAAGTGCCGACGGACTTCGACTAGGGAATTAACCCTTCCAAAAAGGGGACTGTCCCCCCTCTTCCGTCGTATGTGCGTGGGTTACCAATGGTGCTATCAGGGCGTCGCTATGGCAGCTCTTAGCTTCTCGCGACGTGGTCTGATCGTTCTCGCACTGCTCGTTGCTTCCTGTGGGAGCGATTCTGGAGCGACCACCGCGCCTCCGCCGGAGCCTCTCGATCTCACGGCCACCGCCGCAGGCTTTGGTCTCGGCTCGGTCGACGGCAAATACTTCGAGGCGATCTCTTACGGGCCGTACGAAGAGAACTTGTTCGATATTTATCTTCCGGCTTCCGACGAGCCGACGCCGTTGTTGGTCTACATCCATGGCGGCGGATTTACGGGCGGCTCTCGGGACACCACCGATGATGAGGGCTTCGTCATGTCGTACCTTTCGGAAGGCGTGGCGTTTGCGACGATTGACTATCGGTTGCTCGAGTCGCCGGATCCGGATGGCGTGATCAAGTCGCTGACCGACAGCACGCGGTGCCTGCAGTTCATTCGGTATCACGCCGCGCAGCTCAACGTCGACCCCTCGAACGTCATTCTCATGGGCGGGTCCGCAGGTGCAGGAACCAGCCTGTGGATCGGCTTCAACGATGACATGGCGGACCCCGACAACGAGGACCCCGTCTTGCGTCAGTCGACGCGGGTCACGGCGCTGATCGCAATCGCCACACAAGGCACGTACGACATCGGCAAGTGGACGACTGTGGTCTTCGCGGAATTTGGCCTGAATCTGCTGGAGCTTGCCGACGCGCTGGGCCTTGCGCAGGCGCTGCTCGACTTTTATGGAATCACCGACGTCGACGATTTCGACTCGCCCGAGATCATCGAGTACCGGGCGCGGGTCGACATGCTCGACCTGATGGACGCAGAGGATCCCCCGTTCTACGCGCAGAACGACCTCGAGCCGGCGGGCCCCAATGCTCCCCCGCTGAGCGTGAACCTCGCCTTCCACCACGCCAACCACGCGTTGGTGTTGGCGGAGAAGGCCGACGAGATCGAGCTCGAGAACGTGGTCTATATCAAGGGCCTGATGATCGAGGACCCAAGCGGCGAGGATTCGCTAGGGTTCGCTCTGCGGCATTTCGGCCTCTGAGGCCTCCCACTTAGGCGCTCGCGTGGGGGCGGCGGGGTGGGGATGAAGGGCCCGCACTCCGTGATCACGTCGACGTGTTTCGCCGCCTTGACAGACGGTCCCACTTGACTAGTTTCCGCCCCCTGTATTCCTGCGGAAGTGGCGGAACTGGCAGACGCGCTAGACTAAGGATCTAGTGAGGTAATACTCGTGGAGGTTCGAGTCCTCTCTTCCGCACCGAGTCCTCTGTAAACGTTCCGTACGTATCTACGAGGACTCGACCTACGGTGTACTCGGCC
>JAFDAJ010000101.1 GCA_019313915.1 Deltaproteobacteria bacterium | reverse complement strand
TACAGCAAGGTGCTGCTGATGCACCTCCGCGACGGGCTTTGCGGACAAGAGCGTGTTTTGTCGCCCGAGATGCTTCAGGCCATGCAAGAGGACCTGGTGCCGGAAGGTGTGGCGATGCCGTCTTGGAGGCCCGAAGCGATCAACTACGGCATGGGCTGGTGGAAGTACGAGGACGAGCCGGGGCTGCTAATCGACAGCGGCGCCTATGGTGCGCGCGCGGTTTTGCATCCCGAGGAGGATTGGGGCGCGATCATGATCATCGAAACCACGAGCGATGAAGGGCACGAGCTGTTCACGAGATTGGTTCCCGTCATTCGGGCGGCGCTGATCGAGGCCGCCCAGGGTTGAGGGCCCTGCCTCATACGTGTTCTTTGGAGTGTGACGAGGTTACTCCGCCGCCGCGGGCCTCGTGTTCGCCCGCGGTTGCGGCTGGGGCAGCATGATCTGGAATGCTGTGCGCCCCGGTTTGCTGTCCACCGAGACGCTGCCTCCGTGGTCCTCGACGATGCTTTGCACAATGGCTAGTCCCAGGCCCGTGCCGCCTTGTTTGCCGTGCGTCGCGAACGACTCGAACAGGCGCTCGCGAATTTCTTCGGAGACGCCGGGGCCGTCGTCGGAGAATGTCAGCACGAGATTTCCATCGTCGGATCGGTCGACTTCCATCCGGCACACGCCGCCGTCACCCCCGATGGCCTCCGCCGCGTTTCGGGAGAGGTTGTGGAACACCCGCTGCATCTTCTCTTCGTCGAAGTGCGCTATGCCGCGGTCGCGCAAGGCGAGCTCGAGGCGGATGCCCCGCTCGGCGAGCTCGGGTTTGATCTGGTCTGCAAGGTCCTCGAAAAAGGTATGGAGGTAGACGCGCCGGATGAGGATGCGGCGCTCGCCCTTTGCGAAGGCCAGCGTTTCGCCCATCATCGTTTTGAGGAGCTGAACCTGGCGACGGACCGCCGCGGCTGCCTCTCGGCGCTTCTCCTCGTTTCCCTCTTCAACGAGGAGCTGGGTGTATCCCGAGATGATGGTTAGCGGGGTCTTCAGGTCATGGAGCATGCTCGATAGGAAGCGTCCGAGCGTGGTCAGGCGCTCCTGCCGCACCTTCTGGGCTCGGGACTGGGCTTGGGCGATGGCGGTCGACAGGTGGCCCGCGATGACGGTTGCCATCTTGAGGTCGTCGTCGATGAACGGGGCGCGTCCGCCGGATTTGTTGAGGAGCTGTAGGGCGCCCGCCCCTTCGTCCCACCGCAGCGGCACGCACAACACCGACTTCGGATGATAGCCAACCTCGTCCGAGATGTGACTCGAGTGCCGCGGGTCCTCGTCGACCCGATTGACGATCTGAGGGCGGCCGTTCTCGGCAACCCAACCGGAGATGCCCTGTCCCGCCTTGATCTTCATCTTTTTGACGCGGTCCGGCTCGCCACCGACGGCGGCGCGAAACGTCAGGTCGCCCGTGTACTCGTCCGCCAGCAGAATCGACGCCGCCTCCGCATCGGTCGCGCGCATCGTGCGAGCAAGCACCCCGGCCAACAGGTCATCGAGCTCCATCGCGCTGGCTGCGACCTGGGTGATTTCGAACAAGACGTCGAGCTCGCGAATCTTCTTTTCGAGCTGCTCCTTGGTTTCGAGCAGCTCGATGTTCTTGCCGACCACCGAGAGAAAGAGCTTCGAGTTCTCGATCGATACCGCGGCATGGCTTGCCAGCGCGGTCAGCAGGGCCTCGTCGCCGACTGTGAAGTGCCCCTCGTGCTTGTTGAGCACCTGAACTACACCAATCGTCCGGCCATGCTGGTTCTTCATGGGCACGCACAGCGTCGAGCGGGTCCGGTACCCGGTCGCACGGTCCCATTCGGCGTCAAAACGAACGTCTTGGTAGGCGTCTTTGATGTTGAGTGGTTTGCCCGTGCTGGCGACCGCCCCTGCGAGCCCCTCGCCCGGCTTGAGCCGAATCTCGTGGACCTCCTCGCCCTGGATCACCTTGGACCAGAGCTCGTCGGTCTCCTCGTCCAGGAGGTAGAGGGTCGACCGGTCGGCCTCCATGACCTCGGAAATCCGGTCGAGGATCATCTCGAGCAGCTCACCGAGGTCGAGCGTGGACCCGAGCGCCGAGCTGATGTCCTGCAGCGCCCGCAGCTTGGCCCTCTCGCGATCTACGACACTTTGCAGTCGTAGCGCCTCCTGGCCGTCTCGGTCGCCGTCTGAAGCCATACTGAGGTCGATACTCCCCCGAACCGGGGCTAAGAAGCAACGACCTTCAGGGCGGCTCTATTCCCCTTTGCGCAATTCCGCGCGATCGCCCATTCGGACGGCCCTGGTGGCCCGCTCGAGCAGGATGGCGGTCGTGTTGGGCTGCACGTTGACGGCCCGGCCGATGGCCACGACCTCCCAGGGATAGTGCTCGGGCTCTTTCGGCAAGGGCACAATGGTCTCGATTTCACGGCCGATCTTGCCCTCGGCGCTCCGTCGCCACTCGTCGCCCTGCCGGACGATGTAGAAGCGATTGCCGATGACGATCCCCTGCTCTGCGCCGACGTCGACGAATACGATTTGGTTCGTCGAGGGGAGCTTTCGAGGATAGAGGCTCGCGACCACCGTGGCGCGCAGCGAATGTTCGGCCGGGACCACGTCGACCCAGTAGAAATGGCGCTCGAGCGGTGCGATCCGGAAACCTCGCTCGATGCCCTCGAGCGCGTTGACGACCACTGCTCTACCCACCTGGCGCTTCGCGTCGTAATCCTGGAGCTTCACTTCGCCGATGATTCGCACGAGGGTCCCCTTTTCCCAGCCCTCGCGCTCGTGCTTCTGCATCTTGCGAAAAATCGTGTAGACGCGGCCGATCTCGGGCTCGACGTCTTCGTTGAAGCGCACGTACACCATGTCGGTGTCGACCATCATCATGTGCTCTTCGTTGGCGCCGATGATGTACCCCGAGTCCGTGAGGGCGTCCGAATCGAGAAAGCCGTATTCTGCTTGGTAGACCGCGTGCTGCGTCACGGTCGTGCGCTTCGCGTACGAGAATCCGCGCGGCGCCGTCTCCACGAGCTGATCATCGCCCGGGCGCAGTTGAACCTGGGCGTCGGGATAGATCCAATGCGGGTTCGTAATGTCGGGGTTGTACGACCACACCTGCGGCCACTTGTAGGGGTCGCCGTAGTACGCTTGCGTGATGTCCCAGAGGGTGTCGCCCTCTGTCACGGTGTGCGTTTGAGGCATGTCCGCGGGGACCTCCACCTTTGCCTTTTGCGCCTCTTGGTCCTCACCGGCCTCATCGACCTGTGCGATTGCCGTGCCCGCTATCAGCACGGCCACCATGCTCATCCATCCCACCAGCTTCATGATGCATCCTCCCGCAGCGCCAACCGCGCGGCCGCGGTATCCGGGAACTGCTCCCTAACCTTGTCGAAGTAAGCCTGAGCGCCCGCGGTATCACCGCGCCTCAGATAGATTTGCCCCATGCGGTACAGCGCGTCCGGGGCTTTGTTTGCCCATGGATGCAGCTTCTCGATGCGTTCGAAGTATCGAAGCGCACGATTGTCCTCGTGCCGCAAGTAGTGGATTTCGCCACACCAGAACAACGCATTGTCCGTGTACGGGTGGCTCGGATGTGCGGACGAGAACGCATCTAGCTCGACCAGTGCCTCCTCGAACTTCTGCTCCCGGATCAGGCTCAGGCCGCGGCGGTACCCCTCGACGCTGACCGCTTCGCGCGCAGGCGCCTCGGCAGGCTGTGCTTCGACGAACGCCGGAAGGTCGGGCACGTCGGCCGTGATCGGCAAACGTTCATCGACGACCTTGCCATCGAGTCGGAGCACCGGGCCCATGCCGAGACCCCCGCGCTTGTCCTTCGCCCACGGAAGCTCGTCACCCCCGGAGGTCTTTCGTGCGAGCTTGGGCGCAAAAGCCTTCTCGCCCCTCAGCTCCTGCACCTCTGCGCGCGCCAAAGCAAGTTGGCCCCGGAGCGTTCGGAGCTCCTGCTCTTGCTCGTCGTTCTGCACCCGAAGCGCCGTGAGCTCAGCATCCCGGGTGGCCGCATCGGACGCACCACGAACCTGTGAATGCACCCCCACCGAGCTGCACCCGATCAGTGTCGAAACACCAGCCACTGCGAAGAGCGTCTTCACGGCATAACCCCGCACTTGGATCGTAGGTAAACCAACGGACTGCCGTCAAAAAAGGCGTGCCCTATTGCCAGGTGCCAAGTGCTCGAAATCGCTGATATCGTTGGGCCACCAGCGCATCGCCAGAAAGGCCCCTCAGGGCGCCGAGATGGTGCCTCAGGCGTCCTCGGAGGGACTCGGCAGCGGTTTCGGGCTTCCGATGGGCCCCTCCCGCTGGTTCGGGCACCACTTCGTCCACGATCCCCAATCGCTTTGCGTCGCTCGCCAACATCCGAAGCTGCTCCGCTGCTTCCGCGCCTCGAGTCCCGTCGCGCCACAAGATCGACGCACACCCCTCGGGCGTGATCACGCTGTAGGTAGCGTACTCGAACATGAGCACCTGGTTGGCCACCCCGATCGCTAGCGCGCCTCCCGAGCCGCCCTCGCCGAGCACGGTGCACACCACCGGGACCCGCAGGCCGCTCATGACCTCGATCGATCGCCCGATGGCCTCGGCCTGGCCCCGCTCTTCGGCTCCGAGGCCCGGATACGCGCCGGGAGTGTCGATGAACGTGAGGATCGGCCGCCCTGCCTTCTCGGCCAGTTTCATGACGCGGATCGCCTTCCGGTAGCCTTCGGGATGCGCCATGCCGAAGTTGCGGAGCGCCTTGTCTCTGGCGGTCCGGCCCTTCTGATGGCCGATAACGGCAACGATTTCACCTTCGAAGCGCGCAAACCCAGAAATGATTGCGGGGTCGTCTCGGAACGTTCGGTCCCCGTGCAGCTCGACGAAATCCTCGAATAGGAGAGCGAGGTAGTCCCGGAGGTAGGGGCGGTCCGGATGCCGGCTCAGTTGAACCTTTTTCCAGACGTCGAGGTCGGCGTACAGCTTCCGCTGCAGGTCCTCCGCCTGAGCCTGTAGGGTCTGGATCTGAGCATCGATGGCCTCCGCTTCGGGCGCGCCTGCGTCGGTCAGCTCCTTGAGGTCGGCGATCCGCTCCTCCAGCTCGACCAACGGGGCTTCAAAATCCAAGTGGGCCATCTCGCCTGGGGCTTCGCATATCTGGGGAGGCCGGCAAGCTCAGGCCAGGCTACTCGCGAGCGGCGCGTCCGAGAACCTTGAACACCTGAATTGGCTGGGCCTTGCCCTTCACCTTCTGGGCCGGAAGCTCCTCGATCTCGAAGCTAGCGTCGAGCTTGCCGCGGGTCCCCGCGCTGATCAGGGTTTGCCCGGGCCGGGCCAGCGAGCACAACCGCGAGCCGGTGTTCACCGGGTCTCCGATGACGGTGTACTCGAGTGCTTGGCTGCTGCCGATGTAACCCGCGACGACCTCGCCGGTGTTGATGCCGATGCCGATCTCGAACGGTGGCAACCCTTGGGCTTCGTGTCGTTGGTTGATCGAAGCAAGCGCTTCTTGCATCTCGAGCGCTGCCCGCACCGCGCGAATCGGATCGTCGGCATGTGACACCGGCGATCCAAAGAGCACCATCATCTCGTCCCCGATGAACTTGTCGAGTGTTCCTTCATACCGGAATACGATTTCGACCATGCGCTCGAAGTACTCGTTGAGCGCGTCCACGAGGATTTGGGGCTCGCAGGATTCGCTGATGCTGGTAAAGCCGCGAATATCCGCGAACAGGACCGTCGTCTCACGAAGCTCGCCGCCCTTCTTTACCTCGAGCTTGCCGGAGATTACCTGCTCGGCGATGTCCGGCGACAGCAAGCGTTGGAAACGTTCGCGGGTGACCGCTTCCTGTTCGAGCTTCTTGGAAAACAAGGTGTTCTGAACCGCCACGGCAGCCTGGCTGGCGACGGTTTCGAACAGCGCCAGGTCCTTCTCGGTGAACGCATGCGTGGCGAGCTTCGAGTCGAGCATCATCACGCCAAGGACCGTATCGCTGTGAACCAAGGGAACGCACATCGTCGAGCGAATGCCTTGCATGATCACCGATTGCGCGCTTTGAAAACGCGCATCGGCCGAGGCGTCGTGCGAGAGAACCGCTTCCTTTTCGCGGACGACCGTGTCGAGCACGGTCTTCGAAACGATGACTTCTTGATCGGGGTCGACGCCCTCGCCCGTTCGCACCGACACCGGCTCGAGAATGTGCTCGTCGTTGTGCAAGAGCACGACCCCGCGATCGGCGGGAACCAAGCGAAACGCAACCTCGAGAATCTTGTTGCAGAGCGCAGTAATGCTCGTGCCGAGCTCGATCGCCTGAGTGACTTCGTAACTCGCGCGGAGCTTTTCGTAGTCGCGGCGGAGCGACGCATCGTCTTGGATGAGCTCTTCGGCGAAGAAGGTCTTCTCGGCGAGGATCGAGACCTTGGCTCGGATCAACGGTCCGGCGTCGGTGTCGCCGATTCTGAATCGGTTGGTGGCCTCGCGAGACTCGCCGCTGAAGAGCGCGTCGAAAGAAACGCCCCCTCGCTTTTCCTCGGGCTCGAAGACGATGCGCGTCGAGCCGATGGTGATCTCATCACCGGGCTCGAGGAGGCGGTCCTGACTCATCCGATCCCCGTTGACGTACGTGCCGTTGAGCGACCCGAGGTCCTTGAGAACGTAGCGGTCGTCGATCAGCTCGATGTGGCAGTGCTCCTTGGACACCACCCGGTCGAGGACCTGATGCGTGTTCCTGGGATGCCGGCCAAGTGAATTGTGGCGGAAGAGCTGACGCTCCTGTCGCCCGCTTGGCCCCATGATACTGATGCGAGCCATAACCCCTCCACCAGGCTACCCGGGGTGTTCTCTGGCTGCAAAGTTGGCGCGACCGGGGCTGGGCCTTAGGCCTGCGAGTCCTTCGCCTTGGTCTCGGCGATGAATTCCTCCACCGCGCCTCTGACCGGACGGGCGAAATAGACCTGTTTGTCAGCGATTTCGCGTAGCGCCGTCACGATCGGACGGTTTGTGCTGCGAACGAGCGCCGGAGCGCCCTTGATGAGCTGGCGGGTCCGCCGGGCGGCCAAGATGACCAGCGCAAAGCGGTTTTCCTCGTGTACCAAGCAGTCTTCGACGGTGACGCGTGCCATAGGCGCCGGAGGCTAGCAGGGGTCCCCCAGTCCCGCAAATCCGTCTACCTGCGTTCTGAAAAAGCCCACCGACATGGCTTGACTCCCCACATTTCAGGATTAGGTTGGCGGCCGATCAGCACTCTCAAGCATCGAGTGCTAACAAGGTACCGGGCAGCGAAACTGCCCGAAAACGGAGGGATAAATGGCCATTCGTCCATTGCATGACCGAATCCTGGTCAGGCGCGTGAAGGAAGAAGAGAAAACCAAAGGCGGGATCATCATTCCGGATACCGCCAAGGAAAAGCCCATCGAGGCAAAAGTGGTCGCGGTAGGTACCGGGCGCATTCTCGATAGCGGCGAAGTTCGGCCGCTTGCCGTGAAAAAGGGCGACCTCGTCCTCTTCGGCAAGTACGGCGGCACGGAGGTCAAGATCGATGGTGAAGACCACCTGATCCTCCGTGAAGACGACATCCTCGGAATCATCGAATAGGAGACTGAGAAACATGGCTGCGAAAGAGATCATTTACGATACAGCTGCTCGCGATCGCATTCTGACCGGCGTCAACGCGCTGGCGAATGCCGTGAAAGTCACGCTCGGTCCCAAGGGCCGCAATGTCGTGATCGAAAAGAGCTTCGGCGCACCGACCGTCACCAAGGATGGCGTCACGGTCGCCAAGGAAATCGAGCTCGCCGACAGGTTCGAGAACATGGGCGCCCAGATGGTGCGCGAGGTCGCTTCCAAGACCTCGGACATCGCGGGCGACGGCACCACGACCGCCACGGTTCTTGCCCAGGCGATTATTCGTGAAGGCACAAAAATGGTCGCCGCGGGTCACAACCCGATGGAGATCAAGCGAGGCATCGACGCGGGCGTCGCGGAGGTCGTGAAGGAGCTTCAGGGCCTCTCGAAAGCCACGAAGGATCCGAAAGAGATCGCGCAGGTCGGCACGATCAGCGCCAACGGCGATCGCACGATCGGTGAGATCATCGCCGGTGCCATGGAGAAGGTCGGCAAGGAAGGCGTCATCACCGTCGAGGAGGCCAAGGGTCTCGAGACGGAGCTCGATGTCGTCGAGGGCATGCAGTTCGACCGCGGTTACCTGTCACCCTACTTCGTGACCGATTCGGAGCGCATGGTCGCCGAGATCGAAGATCCCTACATCCTCATCGTCGAGAAGAAGATCTCGAACATGAAGGACCTTCTGCCGGTTCTCGAGGCGATTGCCCGTCAGCAGAAGCCGCTCATCATCCTTGCCGAAGATGTCGACGGTGAGGCGCTTGCCACGCTCGTCGTCAACAAGCTTCGTGGCACGCTGCAGACCGCCGCCGTCAAGGCGCCGGGCTTCGGTGACCGCCGCAAGGCCATGCTCGAGGACATCGCCATCCTTAGCGGTGGCACCGTCGTCAGCGAGGATCTCGGCATCAAGCTCGAGAATGTGACCCTCAACGACCTGGGCCGCGCCAAGCGAGTGACCATCGACAAAGACAACACCACGATTGTCGACGGCGGTGGCAAGAAGAAGGACATCTCGGGCCGCATCGAGACCATCCGCAAGCAAATCGATGACACCAGCAGCGATTACGATCGTGAGAAGCTGCAGGAACGTCTCGCCAAGCTCGTCGGTGGCGTCGCGGTGATCAAGGTTGGCGCAGCCACCGAGATCGAGATGAAGGAAAAGAAGGCGCGCGTCGAAGATGCGCTCCACGCCACGCGCGCAGCCGTCGAAGAGGGCATCGTCCCCGGTGGGGGTGTTGCGCTGGTTCGCGCGCAGAAAGCGCTCGCCAAGCTCGATCTGAGCGACGAGCAGAAAATCGGCATCAGCATTCTGATTCGCGCCGTCGAAGAGCCGCTTCGTCAGATCGCATCGAACGCGGGTCTCGAAGGCTCGATCGTCGTGAACGAGGTTCGCAACGGCAAGGGCGCGTACGGCTTCAATGCCGCGACCGAAGAGTACACTGACCTCGTCAAGGCCGGCGTCATCGACCCAACCAAGGTCGTGCGCAGCGCGCTTCAGAACGCGGGTTCGGTTGCCGGCCTGATGCTCACCACCGAGGCACTCGTTGCCGAGCTTCCGAAGGAAGAGCCCCCGATGGGCGGCGGCGGCCACGACCACGGCGGCGGCGGCATGGGCGGCATGGGCTTCTAAGGCCACTCCCCCAACCCAACTGAGAAGAGCCGGAACAGCGTTGCTGGTCCGGCTTTTTTCGTTAAGCGGCGCGAACTGAGTCGCCGGAGAAGTCGATGTACGCGGTGGCGGCAGCTTCTGCGGACGGGACGCCTTGCAAAGGTGGCCGGAAACACTGGGGACGTGGGGCCACGAAAGGCGCACCGGATGCGCGTCGGCGACCAGAACGCAAGTCCTGCGGGCCCTCATCACAGAAACCTCGTCAAAGCGGAACCTGCGGCTGGCATGGTCCTTGCTCCCTCTTTGCCCGAGCGACCAAGGAAAGAATTACGCATAGCCCGGCACGGTCGGTGAACCCAGTTTGCTCTATGTGAGCCGACCCGCCGCCGGGTCAGATGGGGAGGTGCTCATGCGGTACTTAGTTAGCTTTGCATGCCTGCTCGCAGCGCTGGTGGTGTCGCCCCCAAGTGTGAGCGCTCAAGCCGGTGAGGAAGGTGGTTCAGCTCTTGAGCGGTGGCACCCTGAGGCCTTCGTTGACCCCACGAAGTCTGAGGTTGCGTCTGAGCCAGCGTTACAGCTTGAGCTAACCCCTGCCGGTGTTGACGTTGCACCAAGCCTTCCACGGACACCAGACGGGTACACGCTCGAGGAGATGGATCTTCGTGTGAAGCAATCGAGGCGTAGGCTCATCGGGTCCGCCGTTGTCTTCGGTCTCGGTGCGGCGTGTGCAGCAGGGGCTGTGATCGCGAGCAGGAATTTCGCTGACGATGAGTCCACTTCTATTACTCCTCTCTTCAGCGGAGCGGCTGTTGTCGCCGGCACGGCTGCCTTTCTCCTGGGCATCGGTGGGATCGTTGGAATGGCTCTCTCGGGTTCCAAAATGGCTGAGCGCAAGCAAGAGCGGCGCCGTTTGCAGGAAGCGGAGCATGGGACGAGGCGCCGTGTTCACTGGGATCTCAAAACTTCGCGCCTGATGTTTTGAAGGAGCTCGTGATGCGGTGCTTAGCTGGCCAGTGATCGCGGCCCAGCGCGTTCGAACTGGCCGCGCGGCCGGCCCTTTTCCCCGCGTTTCTTGCATGGTTGCCCTTAGGGCTGCCACTGACGCTGCATGCTAGGATCCCGCCTGGTTCTCGGGCCGATGACTCCGCTCGTTTGGTTGTGCATTGGGTGGGGTGTGGTGTTCGGGATGACCACCGCGGCGGTGGCTTGGTCGATTCAACCGCTGTTGAAGCTTCGTGGGCATGGGGCGCTCGGGCTGGTTGCGGCTGGGCAGCCTTCCCTCTTGTCGCCGCTGCAGAGCGCGTATGAGCTTCAGGCCGAGCGGGCGTTTTCGCGCGAGTTGGTCGTCGCACAGCGAGTTCGGGTGCTGCGTGCGCTCGATGAATCGCCAGCGCGGAAGTTCATTCCGTGGCGTTGGGTCGTGCAGCCGGCTTTGGCGGTCACGCTGTTGGTGGCGGTCATCGCGTGGTGGTCGTTGGACATCGATCGCGTCGCTGCGGGTGGATATGCA
>JAFDAJ010000275.1 GCA_019313915.1 Deltaproteobacteria bacterium | reverse complement strand
CGTGTTGCTCGAGATGTTGAGTGACTACGTGGACGTTCGCGATGTCGTCGACGGCATGATTGCAGCTGCCGAGAAGGGCCGGCGTGGTGAGCGATACTTCCTCACCGGGGACGTGATCCCCGTCATGGAGATGGTATCGCTGTACGGAGAGCTGACCGGCGCCAAGGTGCCCACGCGAGCACTGCCGTTGTGGGTCGGTTGGGTTTTGCTTCCGTTTGCCCTCGCCGGGAGCGCCGTGACCAAGAAGGAGCCGTTCATCACGGCCGACATGCTCCGTGCGAGCGTCTCCAATGAAGTGGTTTCGCACGACAAAGCGCGCCGCGAGCTTGGCTACACGATTCGCACGCTCCGAGAGTCGCTCACCGACGCGGTCGCATGGTATCGGGAGCGCGGTTGGCTCAGCGCCTGACCCCAGTTTTCGCGGTTGACGTCCGGCCCGTGCTACACATAAAGCACCCATGAACGGAAGAGAGCCAAAGCGTCACCAAGATCTCGAAGACGTAATCGACATCATCGCTGGCTCGTACGACAGCGACGACGAGATCAACAACCTCGACAGTGCGGCTCTTCCAAACAAGCGCGCGGTCACCGCCGCGTTCGATCACCTGATGCCCGTGCTCTACATTGGCTTCTACAGCACTCGCGCCCTCAACCGGACCAACCTCCGCTATGCGATTAGCGAGCACTTGTATCCGGCTCAGGACATCTTGGTCGAGCAGATCGACCGCGCCGTTCGCTACCAAGAGCGCATGGGCCAGCTCGCCGAGAGGAAGCCCAATGGTTGGAGCGAAGAAGTGGTGCTGCGCCTACTCAAGAAGATTCCCGAGCTTCGGCGCCTTCTCAACGCGGACGTCCGTGCCGCGTATGACGGTGACCCGGCCGCTGCTAGCATCGAAGAGGTCATCTTCAGCTACCCGAGCATACAGGCGATCACAGCATATCGAGTCGCGCACGAGCTCTGCATGGACGGCGTTCCCATGATCCCGCGCATCATCACCGAGTACGCGCACAGCAAATCCGGCATCGACATCAACCCCTGCGCACAGATCGGCGAAAGCTTCTTCATCGACCACGGCACCGGGGTGGTCATTGGTGCAACAGCGGTCATCGGCAGCAATGTGAAGCTCTACCAGGGTGTTACTCTGGGTGCCCTCAGTGTCGCTTGGAATGAGGCCCGCGGATGCCACGGCACGAAACGGCACCCCACGATTGAGGACGATGTTACTATCTACGCTGGCGCCTCGATTCACGGCGGTGACACCGTGATCGGCAAGGGCTCGGTCATCGGGGGCAACGTTTGGCTCACCAAGTCCGTGCCGCCCGGCTCGAAGATTTTCGGTCGCGCGAAGTAGCCGTTGGGGTGGGTCAGCCGGCTTCGGCGAGCTTCTCTTGGACCTTGTCGTAGACGGCCTTGAGGTTGGTAAGCTCAGGGAGCTCGTCCTCGGCGATGGTGATGTCGTAGTTCTTCTCGACGTCGGCCACGATCTCAATCGCCATCATGCTGTCGATCCCCAGGTCCGCGAACGGGGTATCCGCGGGAATGTCTTCGACTTCGGTCACTTCGGCGATGATCTGCCGCAGCTCGTCTTTCAGCTTATCCGACATGCCGCCCGTATATGCTTGCGTTCATGATCAGCGTCAAGCATTGGAAAACTGGCCGGTTGGCCTGTTTCCAATGTGGTATAGACCGGAAATTACGGTACGTTGGGGCCCGCTAGACACATGAGCTGGATTTCTGAAAAGGCGCACGCAGAGCTGCAGCGGGTGCGCGACGCCCAGGCCAAGCAGATCTATCCGTATTTCCGCCAGTTCGAGTCGGGCGGGCTCCATACGACGATCGGCGGCAAGGCCATCGTCAACTTCAGCTCGAACGACTACCTCGGCCTGACCAACCATCCCAAGGTCAAGGAGGCGGCAAAAGCAGCCGTGGATCAGTTCTCGTGCGGGTTGAGCTCGTCACGCGTTCAGGCCACGGCGACGCTTCACGTCGAGCTCGAGGAGCGGCTCGCGGCTTGGTACGGCTTCGACAAGGCCTTGATCTTTACCACTGGCTATCAAGCGATGGTGGGCACGATCATGTCACTGGCCGACAAAGACACCACGATCGTCCTCGACAACTTGAGCCATGCCTGCATTCTCGATGGCACCTTCTTGGCAGCCGGGACGCCGATGCGGGCGCCCGAGGTTCGCTTCTTCAATCACAACAGCGCCAAAGCGCTCGATCGGGTGCTCAGGAAGCGCGATCGGAAGCACGCGCTGGTGATGATTGAGGGCATCTACTCGCTCGACGGCGACGAGGCCAACATCGAAGAGTTCGTCGAGGTGTGCGCCCGGCACGAAAACGTCGCCATCGTGTGCGACGACGCGCACGGCACGGGTACGCTTGGCAAAGGTGGCCGAGGCATTATCGAAAAGTACGGTCTCGAGGGGAAGGTCCCAGTCGTCATCAGCACCTTCTCGAAGACGTTTGGCGGCATCGGCGGAATCCTCCTCGGCGATGCGGACGTGGTCGACTTCATCAAGCACAGCGCACGCTCCTTCTTGTTCAGCGCATCGCTGCCAGTCCCCATCGTGGCTGCGGCCAGCACGATCCTCGACATGCTCGAGGCTGACGGCGAGGCATTGGTCAGCGAGCTCCACGAGAAGTCGGCCTACATGCGCAAGGGCCTCACGGAGATCGGCTTCGACCTCGGCGATAGCAATTCGCACATCATGCCGATTATGATCCGCGACGAGACCAAGGCGATGTTCACGCACGTGGCGCTGTTCGAAAACGGCGTGCTAATGGTCCCGATCATGTACCCGGCGGTGAAAGAGGGCGAAGAGCGCCTTCGTCTCAATGTGACGCGCGGGCATACGTATGAAGACATGGATCGCGCGCTAGAGCTGTTGCGCACGTATGCGGATTCGTTTTCGTTGGTGGACGAGCCAGCGAAGTCGGCGGCCACCTAGCCGCGCGACCCTGTGAACCGCGAACGAGTCTGCGCGCAGCGTCGGTGCGTCACTTTTTCGGGAAGTAGAGGCTGACCGTCTCGGCGATGCATGCGGGGCGGTCTTCGCCTTCAATCTCTACGGTCGCCCGGACGACCGAGAGGATGCCGCCCTTCGACTCGTCGACCGACACGACCTCGGCGCCTCCTCGGATGCGGGATCCGACCTTCACGGGTGCGGGGAAGCGGACCTTGTTGGTGCCG
>JAFDAJ010000100.1 GCA_019313915.1 Deltaproteobacteria bacterium | reverse complement strand
GGGAAATAGGTCAGGATCGGCGTGCCTGCCGAAAAGCCGTCGCTGAGATCCCAAGGTCCGGAGTCGTTGTTCCGAAGAAACTCGTCTCCGAAGGACACCCGGCGTCCACTTGCGGTGCCGCTGTCTTCGACGGTGTAGACGTTCGAGGGGAACGGGTAGCCGCAGAACTCGGGAACGAGCGGGTCACAGTCGAGCAGTGGGTAGGTGACGGCAGCGCCGCCGCCTGTTCCGCCTTCGCCCCCTGCGCCGGCGTTACCGCCGCCGCCGCCGGTGCCTGACGTACTGGATTCGCTACAAGCCGAGACCAAAAGTGCCGATACGAGAATAAGCCAAGTGCGTTTCATGAAACCTCCGGCGCCGAGGCTAATACCTAGGCTCGGCCGGCTCAAGCGCACACTTACTCGCCCGAAAGGCGGCAAGCATTGCCGTGGCTGATGTTGGAGACTAGAACCTCCGAATGAGCCCGCGGAAATGGATGTACGTGTTGCGTGGCAATGGCGAGAGCCACCAAGCCTGGAGCGATCGCATGCGCAACGAGGTGAGCCCGCGCTTGTTGGACCTCGAGCCCTCGAAGCTTCAGCTCACGGTAACCGAAGCGCCGCCCCCCAAGGTTGCGAGCTCGGTTTCCGGATACGAGGTCGAGGAGGCATATCCCGTCGCCTATGACAAGGCATGGAGCGACGGCGAGCCGACGCCATCTCCGATTCTTCTCACGATGCTTCGCAAGAAGGGCGGCATCAGCTCGGAGGAGTTCATTCGGCGCTGGCATGACGGACACACCCCGCTCTCGCTCGAGATTCACCCGCTTTGGTACTACCAGCGCAACGTCATCCGCGAGCCGGTAACCCAAGGGGCAGATGCGTCGGATGGCATCGTCCTCGAGGCCTGCCGAACGCGTGGAGATTTCTTGAATCCGGCGCGCTTCTTCGGCGGCGCGCTCAAGATGGTGCCTAACATGTTGCGCGTCGCGAAAGACGTCAGCGGTTTCCTCGACATGAGGAAGACCGAGACGTTTTACGCGACCGAGTATCACCTGCGGAGCTGATCGATGAGCGTTCTCTATGAGCTTCGTGACCGCATCGCTGTCGTGACGATCGACCGGCCCGACGTTCGGAACGCGGTGGATGTCAAGACCGCACGAGCGCTGGCGGATGCGTTCCGCCGCTTCGATGACGACGAGGGAGCGCTCGTCGCGGTGTTGACTGGAGCGGGCGGCTATTTCTGCGCCGGGGCCGACCTCAAGGCGGTGGCTGTGGGCGAGATGCGAGAGATGTCTCCCGAGGCAGATGGCCCGATGGGCCCAACGCGTATGCATCTAAGCAAACCGGTGATCGCCGCGATCGAAGGCCACGCGGTCGCCGGTGGCCTCGAGCTCGCGTTGTGGTGCGACCTTCGCGTCGTGGCCGAAGACGCGGTGCTCGGCGTATTCTGCCGCCGTTTCGGCGTCCCGCTCATCGATCTCGGTACGATTCGCCTGCCCCGATTGATTGGCCACAGCCGCGCGATGGATCTCATTCTCACGGGACGCCCGGTCCCCGCGAAAGAGGCCGCCCTGATGGGCCTGGCCAATCGCATCGCTCCCACTGGCAAAGCCCTCGACGCAGCTCTCGAGCTAGCCAACGAGATCGCGAGCCACCCCCAACGATGCATGAGAAGCGACCGCCGCTCCGCCATCGAGCAATGGGGCATGACCGAAACCGAAGCGATGCGAAACGAGATCCAGCTAGGCCTCGAAACGATAGAAAGCGGCGAAACCGTTACCGGCGCCACCCGCTTCACCCAAGGCGCCGGCCGCCACGGCTCCTCCACCAACGACTGACCCCTTCAATTGGATGGGTGGTGGGTGAAGAAGGTCCACATGTGGTCGGTGGCGTCTAGGTCGAGGGTGGTCTTGCCCTGGCCGACGGCTTCGAAGGTGGGTCCCGTGGCGCTGCCTGGCCAGGTGTGGCCGCCGTCCTCGACCGTGCACAGCTCGACATCCGCGTCGCACCCGGTCCACGCATTGCACGTGCTGTCGCCGTTCTGGAACACCTCTTCGGTTTCGGAGGAGCAGCCGTTGCCTTGCGCCCAAGCGAGCGCGCTCTCTGAGCCTCGATCGTAGCTCCCGTCGCTCGTGCCGTAGAACGCGACCGCTGGGACCGCGCGCGATGCCGTGCAGTTGTCGGTTGGGTCGACCCCTGCGACCGGGCCGATGGCCGCGATCACGTCACCTCGCCAGCAGGCGAGCGCGTACGAGAACGCGCCGCCGCTCGAAATCCCGGTTGAGAAGATCCGTGCTTCGTCGATTGTGAATTCGTCACGGAGGGCATCTAGGATATCGTCGATGAAAAGGAGGTCTGGACTGTCGGCGGTCGACTCCCACGATTGGACCGGGCTTTCTTCAGTGCCTCGAATGCGGCTCTGCGGATGGACTGCGATATAGCCGTGTTCCTGCGCGTGGGCGTTCGTGCCCGCCACGCCTTGCTGAAGACGCGCCGCGCCGCCGGTCCCAGGTGTTGCGCCGTGATGGCTCAACACCACCGCGGTGGGCTGGTTGAGGTCGATCCCCGAAGGCACGTAGAGCTGGAAAGTCCGCTCGCCGACGTTTCGTCCTTCGTCGATCGGTGCGTCGAGCACATCTGGAGGCTCTCCGCCACCGCTGGAGCTGTCGCAACCTGCGACGAAGAGAGAGATGGCTAGAGACAGGGTGAAGAAAAGTAAACGTCCATTCATGAGGCGCGGAGTATACGCGATTCGCCCGGAACGTGTTGTCGCCCGTCCTCGTGGTACGGTGAGGTATGTGTGACTCGGTGGTAGTGGTGCCCGAAAAGGGGCCGGTTTGGTTCGCCAAGAACAGCGATCGGGAGCCGAGTGAGGCGCAATTCTTCGAGTGCCATGATGGCTCCGTGGCGGGAGTTGCTCCCGAAGGTCTGCCCGCGGCGTCCAGCGATGCGCGCCTCCTGCTGAGCCGGCCGGCCTGGATGTGGGGGGCCGAGATGGGCGTCAACGAGTACGGCGTCGCCATTGGCAACGAAGCGGTATTCACTCGATTGCCAGTCCCGAAATCCGGTTACTCCGGAATGGACTTTCAACGTGTCGCGCTCACGACGTGCCGAACGGCGGACGATGCGCTGGAACAACTGATCGAGCTCACCGAGCGCCTCACCCAAGGGGGCGGGATGGCGCACATGCACCGTTCGTTTCGCTACCACAGCTCGTTCCTGATCGCGGACGCCGCGACCGCCTGGGTGTTCGAGACCGCGGGTCAGTACTGGGCGGCGAAGCGTGTTCGAGGCGTGGCGACCATCTCGAACGCGCTGACGATCGAAGATGACTTCGATCGCGTGCACAGTGATGCTTACAAGCTCGCCCGGGATCGAGGTTGGGTGAAGTCCAAAGGGGACTTTCGGTTTGCCAGTGCGTTTTCCGACCCCGCCATGTCGCTACTAGCCGGCGCTCGCATTCGGCGCGCTTGCACGGGCCGTTCGTTGTCGGGTGTTCGTGAGCCTCAGCCGCGGGATTTCATCCTTGCGCTCACCGATCACGGTGCGCGCGAGCCGGTGACGGGGCTGCGCAGCGAGTCGCCGTGCGCGCATGCGTCGTGGCTTCCCACACGGACTTCCGCGCAGACTACGAGCTCGATCATCGCACGGCTCGATGCGTCGGGGCCGACGGTGTGGGCGACAGGGACCTCATCGCCGTGCTTGAGTGTCTTCAAGCCTGCCCCCTTCGACCCAGAGCTGCTGCCGGCACGCCCCATTGCAGACGCACGGTTCGACGCAAGAGAGCTTTGGTGGGCCCACGAGCGACTCCACCGCGCATGCCTCGCCGAATACCATGCGCGCCGCGTCACGTTCGCTGAAGACCGCGAACGTTTTCAGGACGATTGCTTCCAACCGGGAGCCGATGCGAAACAGGCGTGGCGTGATCATCGCGTGTGCGTCGAAGATTGGCTCGGCCGCGCAGTCCAGGTGAAGGCCTCGCACACGCCTCTGCTCACCCGCCGGTTTTGGGCGAAACAATCGCGCGCGACTTCGATGCCGGCCTAGCGGGTGTGTTGCAGGAGCCAGTCAGTCGCCAGGTCCGCGAAGACCGGATCGCCGGAGCCGGGTTGATAAAAGATTGGCCGGTGCACCCCATCTCGAGTCGTCCAAAGCGCGGCGTCGATGCCGCCCTGACAGCCGGTTGTGTACGCGACCTGCTCCGTCTCCTCACCCTCGACCATGGAGACGAGGTCGGTGTTGCCGACAATCGTGGGCGAGTCCGTGTCGCAGCCCGCCGCGGAGGCGAAAGACTCGACCGTGTCGACTGCGCTCGGGTACGCATCGGCGACGCCCTCGTACAGAATCGTCGTGTCAGCGGTGCCATGCACCTGGAGTACGCTCACCGGGCGCGTCGCCGGCTGACAGTCGGCGGGGTCTGCGAACGTCGAGCCCGCGAGGCTGACAATCGCCGTGATGAGCTCCGAAGCTTCGCAGGCCATTCGGAACGACATGAAGCCTCCGTTCGAATATCCGAGCAAGTACACGCGATTTTCGTCGATGTTGTAAGTCTGTTTAGCCTCTTCGATCAGCCCGCTCAGGTAGCCCACGTCGTCGATGGCGTCATTGGGGTCGCAGCAAGCCGGTGTGCCGTTCCAGAAGAAGTTGCCGTCCTCGTTCAGGGTGCCGTCGGGTAGAAGGAGCACGAGGTCCTTTTCGTCGACTGTATTGAGAACTCCAAAGAACGCGGCCTGAGGCAAGCTGGCGACTGTCCCGGAGCCGTGTAGAAAGACTAGAAGCGGATGGGTGACGGTTGGATCGTAGTTCTGCGGGATGTCAACCATCGCGGGTCGCACGCCGCCGATCACGAGAGGGGGGTCTGCGGAGAATATCTGGCCGCCAGTGCCACCCGTGCCACCGGCGCCGGCCTGGCCGCCGGTGCCGCCGGTGTTACCACTATCGGTGCTTCCGCAGCCTAGAGCCATTGTCAGAACAAGAAAGCAAATCAGCGTCTTCATGCGGCGCAGGCTACGGTGAAGGGCCGCTCCGGTAAAGCCCAACCGACCTGGTCGGCTGCACTGGGACCGTATAAGCTCCGCCCTATGGCGGATACGATCTTCAGCAAGATTCTCCGCGGGGACATTCCCTGTCACAAAGTGTACGAGGATGACTTGGTGTTCGCGTTTTTGGACATCGGCCCGTTGAGCTTCGGGCACACGCTGGTGATACCGAAGGAAGAGGTCGCTACGCTCGACCAGCTCTCGGATGAAACAGCGGCTGCGATGGGACGGGTGCTCCCGAGGCTCTGTCGCGCGATCAAAGCCGTCACCGGAGCCGAGCAGTTCAACGTTCTGCAGAACAACGGACCGATGGCGCATCAAGCGGTGTTCCACGTTCACTTTCACATCATCCCGAAGCCGAGCGTCGATCGCGGGCTCGTCATGGAATGGTCGTCCACGAAGCTCGACCCAGACGAAGGCGCGAGGCTCGCTACTGCATTGAACAAGGAGATGGGGGGATAACATGGGGGGACCACGCTTCGACGAATCGATTCCTTTCAAGGGACTGCGCATTGCCGTGATGACAGTCTCCGACACCCGCAACGAACAGACCGACAAATCGGGCGCCTACCTCGTCGAGCGCGCACAGGAAGCCGGTCATCACGTGATGGACAAGGTCATCATCGTGGATGACCGCAAGCGTATCGAGGTCCAGCTTCGCCGTTGGATCAACGAACCGAACGTCGAGGTCGTCATCGCGACGGGCGGCACCGGTGTCACCGGCCGCGACGTCACGCCGGAAGCGTTCGAAGCGGTATGGGAGAAATCGATCCCCGGTTTTGGCGAGCTCTTCCGCACGTTGAGCTACGAGCACATCGGGACCGCGACGATTCAGTCGCGCGCATGTGCAGGCGTCGCGCGCGGGACGTACCTATTTGCACTCCCCGGGTCGACGGGTGCCTGTAAGGACGCATGGGATGGGATCCTTCGCTACCAGTTGGACATTCGGTACCGGCCTTGCAACTTCGCGGAGATGATGCCGAGGCTCCAAGAAACCTAGCGGGCAAGTGCGGTTACTGGGACCGGCATGATATTCCACGTCATGCGCGACATCGGGATATCCCGCTTCAGGATCACCTCGCGCTTTGCGCGCCCACGCGCCCACACGTAACGGCGCAGCTCGCCCTGCACGTCGGCTGCGACGTACAGCTCGTCGGTCCCGTCGCCGTCGAGGTCTGTCAGCAGGGCGGCGTGCTCGAAGCCGCCCGAGTCTCGGTCGATGCTCTCGACGCCCCATTCGGACTTCGGGTTCTTGCCGGGGCGCAGCAGCCAAAGGCCTTTGCTGAACGAAGCCGCGATCATCTCTTTCTTTCCGTCTCCGTCGACATCGCCCACCGCGAGGAAGCGGCATAGGCGATCAGGAATCGTGGCGATGATCACCTTGGCGTCAGGTGGAGTGGCTGCATCGTAGCGACGGATTTCCACGGGCTCGACGATCTCGAGCCCTGCGCCGCGCCCGCTCGTGAGCGCCTCGACCGCAACGTACAACTCATCGGTCCCGTCTGCGTCGACGTCGCCAACATAAATCTCCTTGGCGTGCCGCTTCCCGAGGTCCGCCACGATGGTCGACCCTTTTCCCTTCTTCGGCACGTACCGCACGACCTCGCCATGTTGCGCCTCGGCGTCGAGCTTGTTGGGCTCGCTCGGTGTCGCGTACACCTCGAGCACGCCGTCCTTGTCGAGGTCGCCGATTTCGATCTCATGGACGAACGTGTCCTTCTTTGCGTCGATCCGCTCGACCTTCCACTTATTCGCGTGTTGTCGCAGGATGGACACCACACCTTGGTCGTGCGTCGCAACCGCGATTGCCGGCGCGCCATCCCCATAGAGGTCGGCAATCTCCGCATCGCGCATGCGGTTGAACTTGCCACCGAACTCCGCGTGCCAGAGCGTGCTCGACTGCAGTTGCCCCTTCGTTCGACGCCAAAGTTTCAAGTACGCGCCCGAGCCGCCGAGCGTCAGAATGCCAGGCGCCTGGCCCCGCGGAGTCAGCACCATCGCCTTGTGAAACACATTGCTCTGCGCGTCTTCCACGGTCTCGGTCTTCCACTCGCCGCCTTCACGCGTGAGGATGTCGAGCCGTGCGGGACCCGGTTTCGCCGTGGCCCTTCCATCGATTACCTCGAACTGCGAATATGCGAGGAGCAGCCCGTTCGGGAGCGTATCCGGCACGCCCGTCGATGCCGCCGCTTTCTTAGACGCTTGCGTGGGCTTTTCATCATGTGCGGTCGTTGCCGGTTGCGCGGAGGCGGCTGGGGCCTCGGTGGGTGCCGTCGTCTCGCCTCCCTGGCACGCCAGCAAGAAGAACAAAGCCCAGATCCCAAATTGAGTCACTGCTTGATGTCGCATGTGGCGTCGCTACCAACCGTGGCAGCTCGGCGCAACTAACCGCCCGCACCCCGGCTCCGAGTAGGCAATTTGACCCTTTAGCGCGCACCGGCTACCTGAGGCCGAAGGGACGTGAGCGCAAATCCGAAACGAATCGCCTTCTTCGTTTTGAAGCTGGTTTTCTCCGTCGGCATGCTGGCGTTCATCTTCCAAAAGGTGCTCCGCCGGGATGGCGCGGAGGACCTGCTCGGACGGTTGAGCGAGTTGCACTGGGGTTGGGTCGTCGCCGCTGTGCTCATGCAGCTGATCGCGATCGGCTTCAGCACCGTGCGCTGGCAGCGGCTACTCGTGGGCCAAGGGATCTTCGCCAAATGGCGATTCCTCGGGGGCTCGATCATGATCGCGCGCTTCTGGGGCGCGTTCACACCGGGAGGCTTCACCGGCTTCGGCGGCTGGCGCATCTACGACGTCGCCAAGCGGACGGGCAAGACCGCGCGCGCTACGGCGACGATCGGCGTCGAGATGATCCTGGGGCAGCTCGCCTTTGGCGTCGTGGTCATGGTGGCCAGCATTTTCGGCATGCGGTTCATCGGCACCGACGGCGTGCTCCTGGTGAACGCTGTCTTCCTGTCGATCATCATCGTCGGCCTCGCATTTCTCGCGCAGCCGCAGCTCTTTCTTTTCTTCACGCGCTTCGTGCCCGAGGGCATCCGGGCGCGCGTTCAAACCTTGATCGACGCAGTCGGTGCGTACCGAGGCAAGGCTGGCCTCCTGATTCAAGCCGCAGCACTCGGTGTCGGCACGCACGCCTTCAACAACCTGATCTATGTCTGCGCCGCGCGCGCGCTCGGCGTCGAGCTAAGCATTGGCGAGGTGTTCTTCGCATCGTCGCTGCAGATCCTCGCAACGCTCATACCGGCTTCGATCAACGGGATCGGTCTTCGAGAGGCAGCAGCGGTCGCACTCTACACCTCGCCGGCCGTCGGCCTGCCGCTTGCGGTCGCGGTGCTCATTCCCACACTTGGCTTCGCTTGCGAAATGTTCGTCTCCGCGTTCGGCGGCGTGATCTTCCTCCTGCGCAAGTCGGGCTACAACCCCGAGTTTCGCATCGAGGACCCTGACCGAGAAGATCTCGTGAGTCAGGCCATTCCGAAGGCCCCTCGCGAAGCGTGGCCGCATCCGCTCCGTGGCCTCGTGGTCGGTTTCAGCGCCGGTGTCTCGGCTGGCATTCTCGTTGGCTTGGGGGAGGCCAGCGTCATCGCGCTTTCCTCGGCAGGAGCGACCGGCGTCCGGGTGTTCCTCTATGGCCCGTTCGCCTACGGGCTGTTCTGCGGCGCGTTCGGCGCCGGCCTCGGCTTCGCTACGGCGCTCAGTGGCCGCTGGATGAAGCGCTACGCCCTCCATGAAGGAGAAGCCTTCGGTTACTTTGCCGCGGCGATCTTCGGCATGTTCGCCTTCGCGCTTGGCGCGTTTCGGATTCGGCGTGACCTCTTGCACGAAGAGCTCGTGTGGAAGAGCGCGATCGGTCTCGCGGTGCTCATGGGCTGCGCCTTCGTGGCTGCAGGCGTGAGCGCCCTCATCGCAAAGGGGCTTCGCAGCCTCGTACAGCGGGCGCCTTTCGAGCGGCTCGTTCACGCTCCGACTGCATTCGGTTTGCTGATCGTTCTCGGCGTTGGGCTTGCGGGCAATCTCGCCCTCGGCGATCGGATGTCGCGTGCCGGCACGACGCCGGACGATGTCGCCAAGGCAAGCGATCAGGTTGGCAATGTCCTCTTCCTGGTGGTCGACACCCTTCGCGCCGATCACTTGCCGCTGTACGGATACGAGACCGGCAATACCCCGAACCTCGATCATTTCGCCGAGGACGCGATTCGATTCGATCAGGCGTTCGCCAACTCCAGTTGGACTCGTCCGAGCTTCGCGTCGATTCTGACCGGGCGCCTTCCGTCGAGCCATGGGGTCATGGCCAAGAGCGACGCGCTCCCCGATGCGGTTACCACGTTGCCGGAGGCGCTGAAGACCGAGGGCTACACGACGGCCGGGTACGCGACCAATTTCAACGTCGCTCCCTACTTCAATTTCCATCAGGGCTTCGACGAGTACGTGTTCCTCGAGCCCGATTTCGTTCTCGGCGCCGACGACGCCAGCGCCAAGCTCCTGCTGATGCAGTTCATTCGGCAGCGCATCGAGAAGATGCGCGCGATGCAGGGAGAGGTGCTGCCCGGCACCGCGTATCAGGACGCCGAGACCGTCAACGAGGCCCTCACCGGTTGGATCGACCGGCAGTCCGCGGCGCCGTGGTTCCTGTTCGTCGGGTACATGGACCCGCACGACCCATACTTTGCCCATCCTTATGACGGCAGCGGGTACGCCCGGGCCGCGCACCAACACCCCGATCCGTCCGAAGCCCCCGCGCTCACCGCGCTGTACGATGGCGAGATCAGCTACTGGGATGCCGAGCTTGGCAAGCTCCTCGACGGGCTTCGCGAACGTGGGCTCTACGAGGACCTCACGATCATCGTGACGAGCGACCACGGCGAGGAGTTCAACGACCACGGCGGGTTCTGGCACGGCACGACGCTCTACGACGAACAGGTTCGCGTGCCATTGCTGGTGAAGCTTCCGCAGAGCCGTCGCGGAGGCACCGTCGTTCGTCACTGGGTGCAGAGCATCGATCTGGCGCCGACCGTGTTGAAGCTGCTCGAGGCGCCCATTCCGGAAGGTGTGCAGGGCGGTGACATCTTCACAGGCACTGATGTGGTCTACGCGGAAGAAAGCCACGAGGGCAACGTCCTCGAATCGGTCCGCGAGCTCGACGGCACCGACGAGTACAAGATGATCACTGCCAACCGCGACAATCCCCGCGGCCTCGAGCCGGTAGAACTCTATCGCGTCGACCTCGACCCCGCCGAGCAGGAAAACCTAGCGCCGAGCTCCCCCGAGGGAGTCCGAATGGTCACCAAGGCCCTCCTGAAGCAACGTGCCCTCGCCCAGGAAGACGCGGTCGTCGCTGACTCCGTAGAACTAGACGAAGACGTAGCCGCTCACCTGGAAGCGATAGGCTACATAGAACGCTAACCAATTAACCCGTCCGAAAAGGGGACTGTCCCCTTTTTCGAAGAGTTAATCGTTTGGTCTTTGGCAGTGCGGTGGACGAGGTAGGCGAGGGCGCCGACTGAGCCTGTGGTCAGGATGGCGAGGAAGTAGGGCCAGGCGGGGATGCTGTGCTCGCGGGCATCGGGCAGCATCCATAGGGCGAACAGAATGAGCGCGATGCACAGGTCGATGAAGACCTGGGCGCCCCATCCGCCGGTGAGAGCCAGCTCCAAGAAGCCGGTGTAGCCGTGGTCCATGACCACGATGGCGGTATAGGTCGAGAACGCGGCGAAGACGGCAATCACAGAAAAGAGTCGTAATTTCATAGGGACCTCCTTGATACGAGGACTCTGGGGCGCCGACTGAATGAGCGCCATTACCTCGGAGGTCATCGTCAGCACGAAAGGAGGCGGTACAATCTCCTCATGTCGTCGATCACCGCTACGCCCATGGGATTCGGCCCTCTCTTGCGCCAGTGGCGCACCGCGCGCCGGATGAGCCAGCAGCAGCTTGCCATCGAGTCCGAAGTCTCGACCCGCCACATCAGCTACGTCGAAAACGGCAAGTCCTCACCGAGCCGAGAGATGGTGCTCATCCTCGCGAGCGCGCTCGACTTGCCGCTGCGCGAACGAAACTCGTTACTCTCGACCGCAGGCTTCGCCCCCGTCTATCGCGAAACCAATTTTTCCGCGCCGGAGATGCAGCTGTCTATCGCGAAACCAATTTTTCTGCGCCGGAGATGCAGCCGGTACGGCACGCCTTCGACACGATCCTCTCGCATCACGAGCCGTACCCCGCGATCGTGCTGACGCGCGCGTGGGACATCGTGACCATGAACAACGCTTTCACCCGTCTTTTCGCGTTCTTCATCAAGCTGCCCTTTGACCCAATCGTCGCGCAGAACGTCATGCACTCGCTGTTTCATCCGCAGGGTGTGCGCCCGTACGTCACGAACTGGGAGGAGGTTGCTGGCTTCCTGATCGATCGTCTCTACCGTGAATCGATCGTCGAGCTCGAAACCAGTGACAGCCGAAAGCTCCTCGACGCTTTGCTCGCGTATCCGGGGGTGCCGTCGCGCATGCGTGAAGTCGATTTGTCGAAGGCACCCCGCGTTTGCATCACTGTAAACCTCGAAAAGAACGGAACGAGGCTCGATCTCTTTTCGACACTCACGACGCTTGGCACGCCCCTCGACGTCACGGCACAAGAGTTGCGCATCGAGTCCTACTTCCCAGCCGATGAAGCAACCGGTGAATGGCTCCGAAAATCAGCCGCATCTGCTGCAAACTGAGCTAAGGTACATTCGGGTCGCGCATGGAGTCACTCGCCGCAGTAGATCTGGGGTCGAACAGCTTTCACATGGTGATCGCCCGCGTAGATCACGGCGGCATTCAAATCGTCGACCGCCTTCGCGAGCCCGTGCGCTTGGCCTTCGGCCTTCAAGAGGACGGCTCGCTCGATGAAGAGTCGCAGGAACGCGCCATCAAGTGCCTCACCTTGTTCGGTGAACGGCTCCGCGACTTCGGCGCAGAGCAAGTCCGGGCGGTCGGGACGAACACACTTCGCAAGGCTCGCAACTCACGCAAGGTTCTGCGACGAGCGCGCGAGGCGCTGGGCCATCGGATCGACATCATCCCGGGCCGTGAAGAGGCGCGCCTCATCTACCTCGGCGTGTCGCACGGCATCGCCGGCGCCCCGACCAGGCGGCTCGTGGTCGACATCGGCGGCGGGAGCACCGAGTTCATCATCGGTGACGGGTTTGATCCGGTGTCCGTGCACAGCATGTACATGGGCTGCGTCGGATTCACCGAGCAGTTCTTCGGCGACGGCAAGATCAGCCGCAAGAGGATGAAGCACGCCAAGCTCGCGGCGGGCCTCGAGCTCCAGCCCGTCGAGAAGAAGCTCCGCAAAGCCGGTTGGGATCGCGCGATAGGTGCCTCCGGAACCATTCGTTCTGTCGCATCGATCCTCAGCGAGTCCGGCTGGGCGCACGGCACCATCACGGCGGAAGGCCTCGACAAGCTCGAGCAAGCGATGCTCACCGCAGGCCGCTTGGAAGAGCTCGAGCTTCCCGGGCTCGATGCCGACCGGCGTCCCGTCTTTGCCGGCGGCGTCGCGATCCTCAGCGCCGTTTTCGAACGGCTCGACATCGACGAGATGTGGGTCTCGCCCACCGCGCTACGTGAAGGCCTGCTGTACGACATGCTCGGCCGCATCCAAGATGAAGACCCCCGCGATCGCACCATCGCCATGCTGTGCAATCGATACTCGATCGACCAGGCTCACGCCGATCGCGTGCAAGCCACCGCGTTGGGCTTGCTTGGTCAAGTCGTCGACGACTGGGAGTTGCGATCGGATGACGCGGAGCACGCCCTGTCATGGGCAGCGCAACTCCACGAGATTGGCCTTGCCGTGAACTACACGGGCCACCACAAACACGGCGCCTACCTCGTCGCCTCGTCCGACTTGCCAGGGTTTTCGCGAGATGAGCAGGCCCTGGTTGCGGCGCTCGTTCGAGGCCATCGCCGCAAGCTAGACGATTCGTACTTCGAGCTCCTCCCCTTGGAGCTTCGCACGACCGCAATGCGCTTGTCCGCCCTGCTTCGCCTTGCAGTGCTTCTCAATCGAAACCGCGATCCCGAGGTCGTCGCGCTTCCGCACGTCAGCGCAAGCGGCCACAAGCTCAAGCTCACCTTCAAGGACGGCTGGCTTGCTGCCCACCCACTCGTTCTGACGGACCTCGAACGCGAACAACGCCTCATCAAGCCATCCGGCCTGAAGCTCACCGGCTTCGAAGAAGACTGACGACTGATGGACCTGTTCCTCATCCGCCACGCGATCGCAGAGAAGAGAAGGGCAGGCCTCCCCGACGCACAACGTACGCTCACGGACAAAGGCCGCATCCGATTCGCCGCCATGGTGCAGAGCTTCGACCAAGCCGGCTTCCGCTTCGATCGCGTCTATCACAGCCCCTGGCTCCGAGCGCTTCAAACCGCCGAGCTCCTCACCTCGATCAACGACGGCCCTCTCATCCCCACCGAAGGCCTCGCACAATCTCCCCGCCCAGACTTCTTCGCATCGTTAACGGGAGAGACCGTCGCCTGCGTAGGCCACGAACCCTGGATGAGCGACACAATATCCCTCCTCACCACCGGCACCCCCGACGGCGCCTGGCTCCACTTGAAAAAGGGCGCCACAGCCTGGCTCCAAGGCCCCCCCACGCCCGCCTCCATGCGACTCCGCGCTCTATGGGGCCACTCTCCCCCCATATAAGCCCGTGAAATCACGCGCCTCCCGACCGAAAGATCGCAGCACCAGGCGCAGGCTAAGGGGATTGCGCACCCAGCAGCGCAGACCCATATCACCTCCATGCTCGACGCCGTCTGGCAAGTGTGGCTCCAACTTTCGCCTTGGCTTCTCCTAGGAGCCGCGGCCGCTGGCTTGCTCCATGTGTTGCTTCCGCGTGATTTCGCACGCCGCCAGTTTCGCGGCCTCGGAGGGGTAGGGAAGGCCGTTGCGCTGGGCGTTCCCCTGCCGCTGTGTTCGTGTGGCGTGATCCCAGCGGGGCTCGGGCTCAAGAAGGACGGCGCGAGCGATGGCGCCGCGATCGGTTTTCTGATCAGCACCCCACAAACGGGCGTTGACTCGCTCCTGGTCAGCGCTTCGTTTCTCGGTTGGCCGTTCACCATCTTCAAGGCCTTGAGCGCGCTCGTGATGGGCTTGGCCGGCGGGGCGGCTACCGAAGCATTGCACACCGATGCTGAGGGTATTGCGGGCCTCGAAGAGGCAACCGCCCCCCAATCCACCATCGGCTTCTTCGAGCACATGGTCGACGTCATTCGCCCGATCTGGAAGTGGATTGTATTCGGTGTCGTTGCATCGGCGGCTATCACCGTTTGGATCCCGCCCGGCGCCATCGCGGGCTGGTCCAACCTCCACCCCGCGCTGGTCGGCCTCGCAGCGCTCGCCATTGCACTGCCGCTCTACGTGTGTGCCACAGCATCGGTTCCCATAGCCGCCGCGCTGATCGCACAAGGCATGCCCACCGGCGCAGCCCTCGTCTTTCTGATGGCCGGCCCCGCAACCAACATCGCCACGATCGGCGCGGTGAAGCGGGCCTTTGGCGGCCGCGTCCTCACCGTCTATCTCGCGACCGTCGTCATTGGCAGCGTTGGCCTCGCGTACTTGTACGACGCATTCATTCCGTTCCAAGCGATCGGGAGCCTAACTCACGAGCACGGACACCCGTGGTGGGCCTGGGCAGCCGCGTTGCTTCTGGCCGGGCTTTTCGTCTACTTCGTCCTCGACGACCTCCGCAGCGCGTGGCTGCGTCGCACCGCCCCGGCCGGGCCTGCCGTTGTCACCCTCGAGGTGGAGGGACTCACCTGCAACAACTGCGTTCGAAAGCTCGAACGCGCGTTGCGCGATGCGGACGGCGTAACGTCGGCGATGGTGACACTCGACCCGAGCCAAGCCACCGTGGAAGGCTCCGCGGGCCCTGCAGACATCGAGGCCGTTGTCCGAGCCGCCGGCTACGCCGTGAAGTAGGCGATAGCGTGGGGGGGACTGTCCCCGTTTCCTAGCTGCGGCCGGCTAGGAGCGTTTCGATCGAAGACGTGATCGGGATCTTCTGTTCGGCAAAGATCTCTCGAATCCACGGGGCCGCGTCCGCGATCGAGCCGAATGGTCTGACGGGCACAGGGATTGGCGCCACCCACGTGACGGCCTTGAGCGCGCCACGTATCAGCGCGTTGCTGATCAGCGTCGCAATCCCAAAGTGATGCTCACCCGCGAGCTCGCCGGTGACCTCGAACCACTCCGTCAGCCGCCGTCTCTGGTAGGCCGTGATCGCGGTCGTCAGGCCCCTCGCGTCGAGAATCGTCGCGAAGGGTGTTCGGCGTTCCACCATTGCGGTGTACCGCTCGATGAAATACTCGAAGCCCTCATCCCTCAGCGGCTTGGAAGGAAACCGAACGTAGAGCAGCGGCCAAGCGTTATCGTCGAAGATGAGACCGAACTGATGCAAGTCCGGACTCGTCGCCGTCTTCATGCCCTGTTCTTCCCATTCTTGGCTGGCGGCAACGTCAGCCGGAAGCGTGTCTCTTTACCGTCCACCGTACTCACCGCGAGCTCGCCACCGAG
>JAFDAJ010000099.1 GCA_019313915.1 Deltaproteobacteria bacterium | reverse complement strand
CGGCAGCGGCGCAGAGGGTGGGGACAGTGTCAGCGCCAGTGCCAGAGGCAGTGTCAGCGCCAGTGTCAGCGCCGGTGTTGGTGGGGCCCGTGCAAGGGAGCGAGGCGCTTCGGGTGCGGCATGGGGAACGCTTGCGGAGTGCAGTTCGGCGGGCGCTCGAGGTGCGTGGGTATCCCGTGGCCGCTGCGCAAGAGCTCCTGGGGCAATCGGTGGTCGCTTGTCAGACTCCGGAGTGTGTGGAGCAGGTGCTCGATGCGGCGGGCGCGGCGTTTGCAATTGTGCCAGCGATTTGGTCGAGGGAGCACGGCGACGAGGAGCTCACCCTGACCCTCGTGCAGAGGTCGGGGCGGAGCCTCAATGCCAAGGGGGTCGTAGGAGACGACCTTTCAGGAACCGCGGGCGACTTGGTTGGCGATCTGTTGACGCGGCGGGCAGCGGCGCCCCGCAGAGTCGACACTCCGCGTCGTCCACGGGGTTCGTCGATGAAGCCGGCGCATCCTCATGCCTGGAAGGCGGGGCCGGTCATTCTCATCGCGGGGGGCGCCGCTGCGGTCATTGCGATTGGAGTGGCGGCCGGGATCAAGGACGACACCCAACAGCTCAATTCCGGTGCGGTTGCCGCGTGGTCAGCGGTCGGGGCTGCCGCAATCGCCGGAGGCATCGCCTGGTGGGTCGTTGGCGAAAAGCGCCGCCAGCGCAAAACCGAGCCCACGAGCGCCCTAGCCCCCACAATCGCTTTCCACCCAACTGGCATTGACTTGAGGCTCCGGTTTTGAAAAAGGAAAGGGACATGATGCGCCTCGCTTTCTTTCTCGCTGTCCTGACCCTGGCCGCCGGCTGCGTCTTAGAGGACAAGCCGATCATCCCCGACGACGGCGGTATCGAGGCAGGCCCCTGCGGCGTCTGCGCTTTCGAGACACCTGTCTGCAACGTCGACGACCTGCAGTGCGTCGAGTGCACGGCGGAAGACGACGGCTTCTGCGCCGGGAAGCCGCTGGTGTGCAAGACGGACACCTTCGAGTGTGTCGAATGCATTGCCAGCTCGGATTGCAATGACGCGGACGCTGCGCGCTGCGACACGGACTTGAACGAGTGCGACGCATGCCAGGGAGATGGCGATTGTACGGGCATTGCCGGACTTCTCAGGTGTGGAGAGGGCGTGTGTGTCGAATGCACCCCGGACACGGAAACAGACGACTGCGGCGGCAAGAGCTGTGATCCGGCGACGTTCGCGTGTACGGCTACAGTGCTCGCCAGTCGCGAGACCTGCCAAACGTGCGTAAGCGATAGCGAGTGCAAAGAGGCTGGCAACCGCTGCGTCGCGATGACCTATCAGGGAGCGCCCTACCCCGACATGCAGACGGGGTTCTGTTTGAAAACGACAGAAGGGGGCTGCGAAAGGCCTTTTGCAATAACCCTGGCCGATAGAGCAAGTCTGTCGGGTCCACCTACCGCAAGTTACTGCGGCATCAACGAGACGCTCGCTACATGCCCCGCAGTCAAGGCATTGCTCGATGACGTCCAATGCACCGGCGGAATGGCGTCGGAGTGCCCGCAACCAAGCGGACTCTGTGAGCAGGTGGGTGATTTGCAGAATCGGTGCACGTACCCGTGCGACGTTGCTCAACAATGCCTCCCCATCGGCAACCCAGACAACCCTAATCCAGGCTCCACCTGCGGCTCATCCGGCTCCGGCTCCGACGACTACTGCGGCGGCTGACGACGCCTCGAATCCACACTTGTAAGACGGCGCACGAACAGGCAATCTCGCCGAACCCCCGTAGCGTCTCGAATGAGTCGCCCAGCCAACCTCTCCCTACACCGAATGGGTGTGGTCGGTTGGGAGGTCTCATTTGTGACATCTTTCACAATTCGACACTGGATCGTTTCAAGACCACCGCTTCAAGCTACTGAAGTCGTTGCTTAATTTTGGAAACATGAATAAAAGTCACTGTTCGCTGAGCCGCTGTTCAGCGGGATCGAGAGCTGGCTTCTGTATACTCGCTCTCCCCCATTTGTCTTACTCGCACCCACCCCGTTGACCCCATCATGACTTCCAATAACGAGGCCGTCGGCCGCATTGCCATCATCGGTCTGGGTTGCAGATACCCGGACGCGAAGAGTCCAAGAGAGCTCTGGGAGAACGTCCTCTCCCGGCGCCAGAGCTTCCGGCGGATTCCCGACGAGCGGCTTCCGCTCTCGGAGTACGGCGATTCGGACAAGAGCGCTCCGGACAAGACCTACGGCACACGCGCCGCGGTCATCGATGGCTTTGACTTCGATTGGGCGCGCCGCCGAATCCCAAAGCAGGTCTTTGAGCAGACGGACATCACGCACTGGCTTGCGCTCGACGTGGCCCTGCAAGCCTTGGCGGATTCTGGGTACGAGCCAAAGGACCTCCCTCGCGACCGCACCGGCGTCATCATCGGCAACACGCTGACCGGTGAGCAACAGCGGGCGCACCTTCTTCGTGGGCGTTGGCCGTTCGTCCGCAAGACGATTCGCGCAGCCGGAATCAAAAAAGGCCTGGACGGCGGCACGCTCGAGGAGCTCGTCGCGGAAACCGAGCAGATCTACAAGTCTTTCTTCCCTGCACCGAACGAAGACACACTCGCGGGTGCACTAGCCAATACGATCGCCGGCCGCATCTGCAACTACATGGACCTTCGAGGCGGTGGATACACCGTGGACGGTGCGTGCTCTTCGTCGCTGCTCTCCGTTGCAACCGCGTCGAATGCGTTGTGCGCAGGCGATATCGATGTCGCACTGGCAGGCGGGGTCGACGTCAGCCTCGACGCGTTCGAGCTCGTGGGGTTCGCCAAGGTGGGCGCCCTGTCGGACTCGGACATGAAGGTCTACGACCGCGCAGGGAACGGCTTCCTTCCCGGTGAGGGCTGCGGGTTCATCGTCATGAAGCGGCTGCAAGACGCCGAACGGGACGGTGACTACATCTACGCAGTCTTGAACGGTTGGGGCATCTCGTCTGACGGAAAGGGTGGCATCACGGCGCCGACAGCGGACGGCCAAGCTTTGGCGCTGCGACGCGCGTACGACCGCGCCGGGTACTCTGCGCACACCCTGGACTTCGTCGAGGGCCACGGAACCGGCACCGCGGTCGGCGACCCGATAGAGCTCGCTGGGATTTCCAACACGATCGACTCGTTTGGGGAAGCGCAACCGCACCAATGCGGTGTGACGTCGTTCAAGTCCCTCGTCGGGCATACGAAAGCTGCGGCCGGGATCGGCGGCCTCCTCAAAGCGATCGCTGGCGTCAATCGGCGCGTGATTCCTCCGACCGCGGGATGCGACGACCCGCATGAGGTGTTTACCGGGAAGGCGAAGAACCTCTACCCCATTCGTAGCGGAGCCGCGCGCGACGCCGGGGCCACGTTGACGGCGGGTGTTTCCGCGATGGGTTTTGGCGGGATCAACAGCCACGTGACGATCACTTCCGGGGCGGCCCCTTCTCGAGACTTGGCGCCATCCCTCGACGAGCGCGCCCTCTTGGCTTCGAAGCAGGAAACGGAGCTCTTCGTGTTGTCGGCACAAAGCCTGACGGCCCTAGCGCAGCAAGCCACCGGGCTATTGGACGTCGTCGTCGGCATGAGCGTCGGCGAGATGCCGGATCTTGCCGTCGAGCTCGCCCGAAAGGTCGCCCCGGGTGGCGCGGCGCGCGCCGCGATCGTGGCCAGCAGCCCTGAAGATCTCCACAAGCGCCTGGGAACGCTCGTGGGCGCCATCGACAAGGCCGACCCTGCAGAGAACTACACGTTCAGCACGCCTGATCGCCGCGTCATGCTCATGACCGGCGCCACCACCCCGCGGATCGGCTTCCTTTTCCCCGGACAGGGCTCGCAGCGACTGAACATGGCGCGCACCCTCGTGGAGCGTTTCGCGTGGGCACGCGAGCTGGTGGCAAACGCGGACCGTTGGCTCGAAGAGGTCGGCGTCGAACCGGTGAGCAAGTTCATCTTCCGTGAGACCGACCCCGATCTAACCGGCGAGCTCCAAAAAGAATGGATGCGCGCACTGACGCAGACCGAGGTCGCTCAGCCGGCGATCTGCCTGGCGAGCCTTCTCTGGCTCCAGTTCTTGGAGCGACTCGGGGTGAAGCCTTTCGCCGTCGCGGGTCACAGCTTGGGCGAGCTCACAGCGTTCCGCGCGGCGGGCGCTCTCGATGAGAAAGCCGTGCTTCAACTTGCGGCGCTACGCGGCAAGCTGATGGGCGAAGTGCCGGTCGAAGGGTCGATGGCCAGCCTTGTTTGCGATCCAGACGAGGTCCGTGGGCTACTCGAACGCATCGACGGCTACGTGGTCATCGCCAACATCAACAGCGCCACACAGACCGTGGTGTCCGGCGACAGCGCGGCAGTCACTGCGACGGTTGAGCTGGCCACGAAGAACGGGATCCGAGCGCGCGAGCTCCCGGTGTCCGCCGCATTCCACTCAACACACTTCAACGACACCGTAGCTGCGCTGCGGGAGACCCCTGTGCTTCGCGGCACGGCAACGCCGACCAGCGCCAAGCTCTACAGCACGATGACCGGCGCCGTTCTGGAGGGAGACATCAATCTCGCGGACCACTTCGGTGAGCAGGTCGTTCAGCCCGTGAACTTCCGGGCGGTCGCCCGCTTGGCTTCCGTCGACTGCGACGTGCTCGTGGAGGTCGGTCCGGGCGCCGTGTTGTCCGGCCTGAGCAACGAGACCGCGGGCATCGACGGTACGGTGTGCCTGCCGGTGGAGAGCAAGGCGGGTCGCGATCGGGACCTCAACGCCGCGCTCGGCTACCTGTTCACGCGAGGCGCGGAGATCGACCTCGTGCAGCTTTGGGATCAACGGTTGATTCGCAGATTCAAGTCCACCGCCGAGCTTTCGTTCATCGAGAACCCGTGCGAGAAGGACCTGCTCGATCCCGCGTCTACGAAGAACGTGCTTTCTCCCGAAGCGGCCCCGACAACGAGCCCGAAGGTGAACGGCGCTCCGATCACCGCAGTGCGCCCCATCGGATGGAACGCCGCGTCGGAGCAACACGAGACCGTGCGGCCATCCAACACGTCCAGCACCCCGGCCTACATCGACACCAGAGCTACGTTGCTCGATGCGATTTATAAGCACACCGGGTTCCCAGTCGACACCCTCAGCGACGACCTTCGGATGATCGACGACCTACACATGGATTCGATCAAGACGGTACAGGTTGTAGTCGACGTTGCGATTGCGATCGGATACGCGGGAGACTTCGATCCAGCTGATATCGCAAACTCTACGCTGGGTGAGATCGTCCAAGAGCTCGAAGCGCGCATCGCGTCCGCCAACGAGGGTCGCTCCGGCAGCCTTTCGCCAACTCGCGCGGCAGAGATTGCAAAGCACTACCCCGGCTGGACCCGCAACTTCGTCATGCGATGGCAAGAGGCGCCGCTACCGGATGCCCCGGAGGATTTCTGGAAGGACCATTCGGTCTGCGTCCTCGACGACGGCTCCACGGTCGCGACCGATCTATGGGAGGCCACACGAAGCAGGGGTGCAGAAGTCAACGCCGTGCCGGTCAGCGCGGTTTCAGACATCAGCGCCAGCGTGGTCATCGCAGTTCTCTCGGATGAAGCGATGGGAATGGATGCCGAGCAACGCTTCGACAGCGTGACCGCGCTCCTAGCGTCCATCGCCCGTGGGCTGCCACTGTCGACGAGCTCCGATGCGCCTCAGACCGTGATCTTCGTGCAGCGCCGTGCCGCACAGAGTGGCTACCTCGATTGGGGCTACGACGGCTTCGTCGCGGCACTGCATCTAGAGCGAAAGGGCCTTCGATTCCGAGTCTTGACCGTCGACGAGGCGGTCGATAGCGAACAGCTTTGTGAGATGATCGCGCGCGAGGTCGAAACCGACACGCGCTACGACGCCGCCCGTTACTTCGGAAAGACACGGCGAATCTCGAGACCGCAAGTCCTCGCACGCAACTCCCTCACGCCGCGGGCACGGCAGCTCGATGCCAGCGATGTGGTGCTCGTCACCGGTGGCGCGCGGGGAATCACGGCGGAGTGCTCACTCGCGCTTGCGCGGGAGACCGGTGCCCGCATGGTGCTGGCGGGCAGCTCACCCTCGCCGACTGACGCTCCCGAGTCTCCGAATAGCGCCGAGATCGCGAAGACACTGGAGCGCTTCGCAAGCGAAGGCCTCAGCGCAGAGTACTATCAGTGTAACCTGACAGACTCCGACGAAGTCGCACGCCTGGTGAGCGCAGCAAGGCGCCGGACCGGTCGCGTGAGCGCGGTGATTCACGGCGCGGCGGTAAACCGGCCACAACGTGCTCACAAAGTTACGGCGGAAGAGGCACGTGACGAGATCAGCCCCAAGCTCATCGGCGCACTCAACCTGTTCGAAGCCTTGAAGGACGACCCGCCAGCGATTTTTTGCGCCTTCACGTCGGTCATCGGCGTGACGGGTATGCCCAACAACGCTTGGTACGCTTTCGCGAACCAAGCGCTCGATCGCTCGCTGGGCGTGTTCGCAACCTCCAACCCCGACACCGACGCCGTCTCGATGGCATTCAGCATTTGGGACGAAGTGGGGATGGGGGCGAATCTGGGAAGCCTCGAAGGCCTGTCGAGCCTCGGCACTGACTCGATTCCTCTCGAGGAAGGCGTTCGCAGGTTTCTCAGCCTGTTCAAGCAGGACGCGGGTGACCGTCAGATCATCGTCACCGGCCGCCTTGGTGGAATCGATACTTGGCGCCCGGGGTTTCCGGGGTTGCCACGGGGCCATCGATTCTTGGAGAACATTCGGTTCTTCCAGCCAGGGGTCGAGGTCGTCGCGCGGACACATCTTACGTTGGAGCGCGACGCATACCTTGCGGACCACGAGTACAAGGACGTCTATCTGTTTCCCACCGTCTTCGGGTTGGAAGCCATGGCGCAAACGGTCTCGTACGCCCTCGGAAGGCCCGAGTTCAAGAGTGTAACCATCAGCGACCTGGACTTGTCCCGTCCATTGCCGGTCCATCCCGACCGCGGACTCGAAATCGAAGTCTACGCCCGGGTACTCGAGAACGATTCAGGAGCCGTTACCGTCAAGACCGGGATTCGGTGCGAGCAAAGCGGATTCTCTGTCGACCATTTCGCGGGAACGTTTTCGCTCGTAGCGAAGGTAGCGCCGCACGAGCACGCAGGGGTGCTGAGCCCCCGGACAAAGGTCTCTCTTCCACTGGACCCACAGCAAGAACTCTACGGACCAATCCTGTTCCAGGGTGCCCGGTTTCAGCGGATCAGGCAGCTGCAGATTCTGAATAGCGCTGAATGCCTCTTCGAAAGTGAAGAGCGAGAGAGTCGAGAATTCGTGTTGGGCGACCCGTTCGCCCGCGATGCGCTTCTTCAAAGCCTCCAACTATGCGCAGTCCCAGATCAGTGTCTCCCGGTGCACATTGGACGCTGGCGGATTGCGGACACCAGAGACAACACGGCACGCAGGCGCAGCAACCAGGCAACTATCACCGATCGCACAGAACACGAGTACGTTGGAGATATCCTCTCGACCGACCAAACAGGCGCAGTTCTGGAACAGCTATCGGACTATCGCGCGAAGATTCTGGAGCACCGGCCCGATTGGCCCACCGCTGAGCATCTGGCGTCGGGCGAGCCAAGCCAGGCGGACCTCGCCCCAGACGCGGACTGGAGCGCGGGCAATAGCTTCTACACAATCGAGGGAGGCGGCCCTCGCGGGCAAGTGATATTCGCCTTCCGCTTTCCGCTGACGTTCCGCAACTCGGCCAACCCGCTCGGTACTGTCTACTTCTCGAACTTCGCCGAGTGGATGGGCAAGGCGCGAGAACTCAGCGGCATGCTCCAGGCGGATTTTCATCGAAGGCTCTTCGAGACATTCGGCGCGGGCCTGTTCGGAGGAGTCACGAACTCGTTTGAAACAACGATCCTTGGACGAGCTGGCCACAGCGATGTCATCGAGGGACGGATTTGGATGGAGCACTGCGGTGAAACTGAGTACACCGCTACGTGTGAGTGGCGTCGGCTCCCGTTTACCGGGGGTCCGACCGAACGTATCGCTATGACGCGCATGCGGACCTCGTCCGTGGAAATCCTCGGCCACGGACTGGCGCGACCGGCCCCATGGCCAGAAGACTTCTACGAGTTTCTAGTCGGTATGCGACCCGCTCGCGATGTCGTCGCGCCACTGGATCGGCTGCCCGAGAGCTTGGGTCAATTGGAGATTGGTGCTCCCTTGTGGAATGCCAAAGATGAGGGCCGAGACCTACTCGTTGGCAGAGAGGTGTTCACGACCTCGCTCCAAGATTCGAACCTCGTGGGAAATCTGTACTTCGGAAACTATAGCGAGTGGCAGGGCAGGCTCCGCGACCAGTTCCTGCATGACATCGCACCGTCTTGTTTCGACCCTGCGAACGTCGGTGGACAGCTTGAATGCCTCTCCTTCGGAACCCACCATCTTCGAGAAGCGATGCCCTTCGACCACATCGAGGCATCCATGTACCTCAACGCTCTGCACCCGGGCGCCCTTGATCTCTGGTTTGAGTATCACCGGGTAGACACCAGCGGAGCGCGAGAGAAGCTGGCAGTCGGGGAACATCGCGTCGCGCTCGTGTCGGCCACGGGGGACCCGCTTCAGGTGATCCAATGGCCGTCCGGGGTTCTCTCCCGTCTGAAACGAATTGTCGCCTGGAAGCCGGACGCGGAAGAAGCGCGGGAAACCGCCTGAAGCCCGGATGATTGGTGGCGCTTCCGCCGGTTTGGTAGACTACCAGACAGGGTGGAGGGGCGGCTGAAAGCGAGCAACGTAGAGGAGCCAACTGGAGTCGATGTCGCTCCGAGCGCGCAGGCCGAGGAACTCTTCGAGCTGGACCGCCGGAGACGCAACGTACAGGGACTGTCCGCAGGGGTTCTGGTAACTACCGCGACGATCCTCCTCTTCGTGCCCGTCGAGTGGTTCTTGATGCGTACGCACTTCGTGCTGCTTCAGGGCCTAACCTTGATCTGGATCGCGATGCTGATCGGAACCTGGGTGCTGCTTCGAAGACGTCCCGAGCGGGCGCTCAGGCACATCGATAACCTGGTGTTCTTCCTCTTTCTCTTCGTCTCCACATTCAACCATCTCCTTTGTTGGTTAGACACGGGTTATGACTCTCCCTACGCCTTGACGATCCTGTTCGTACTGATCGGGGTGAACTTCTTCATCTCGTGGCCCGCCGCCCGTGCGGCAGCGTTTGGTCTCAGCGTGTACGCACTTTTCTTAGCTCCGTTGATGATGGGACTTGTCCCCCTTGGAGACCCGCGCATCGCAACTGTCTACCAAGGGGTGCTCTTCGGAACCGCCCTGATCCTCATCGCGTTCCAGAGACATCGTCTCGGTCTGGAGCGCAGCGAGTTCTACTCCAGGTTGGAAGTTCAGAAGACCAAGGCAAGCCTGCAGGAGGCATACGAACAGCTGCAAGAAGTCGATCGGCTCAAGTCCGAGTTCTTCGCCAATATCAGTCACGAGCTTCGTACGCCGCTCACTCTAATTTTGTCGCCCGTGGATGAGCTTCTCGAGAAGCTGCGGCCGAGTGCGGAGCGTGATGCGCTGACGGTCGTTCGGCGAAACGCCACACGGCTGCTGCGGATGATCGATGACCTGCTGGACTTGGCTCGGCTGGAGGCCGGTGGGCTTCGCCTCCGGGTGATGCGGTTCGACCCTTGCGAGCTGGCCCGGCGGGTGGCCGAGAATGCTACGCCAGCAGCGCGGGCCAAGCACATCGATCTTACTTTTGATGCAAGCTGCGCCCCTGCGGAGCGCTACGGGGATCCGCACCGCATCGAGATTATCCTCACGAATCTCATTGGAAACGCCATGAAATTCACGCCATCTGGGGGCCGAATTGAAGTCTGCGTGTTCCACAACCCAGCCGGGACGTCCGTCGAAGTGACCGATACCGGCCCGGGCATCGCACGTGAAGAGCAGCAGCGCATCTTCGAACGCTTCCATCAAACCGAGACCTCAGAGCGACGCCAACAAGGCGGCGTAGGCATCGGACTCGCGCTGGCTCGTGAGCTCGCGCAGCTTCATGGTGGCTCTCTGACGGTGGACAGCAAGGTGGGCGAAGGCTCGACGTTCACACTCTTCTTGAAGAGTGGCAAGGATCACTTCCACACCGAGATCGTGGAGCGGCGAGCACTCCAGACGGATCATCATCCTGGACGCCGTGTCGAAGACCGCATGACCGGGGTGCATACGCGCCCGATGGAAGAGGCTACGGTCGAGTTGCGGCAGAGCCAGCGTCCGCCCGAACGCGTTCTGCTGGACCGCGGGCGGGTTCCTCGAATCCTGGTAGCGGAGGACGAGGAAGACCTTCGTGGCTTCATCGTGGGCGTCCTGAAGCAGAGCTACGATGTCGACGCCGCGGGTGACGGCGCCGAAGCGCTAGAGCTCCTGAAGCAACACCGCCCCGACTTGGTGCTCACCGACGTGATGATGCCGGGCACTAGCGGTCTCGATCTCTGCCGCGCCATCAAAGAAGACCCTTCCCTGGAGAACATCCCCGTGATTCTTCTGACCGCACGTGGTGAAAACGAGGCGGCGCTCGAGGGTTACGAGGCTGGCGCAGACGACTTCGTCTCGAAGCCCTTCCACACGAAAGTCTTGCAAGCCCGAATTCGTGCACACCTGAAGATGCGCGGCCTTAGCCTGCAGCTTGCCGACCAGGCGCGCCTTGC
>JAFDAJ010000274.1 GCA_019313915.1 Deltaproteobacteria bacterium | reverse complement strand
CGTAGATGGCGAGACAACAGATCTTGGTACATGGAGCGAGGTGTACGAAAATTTAGGGGAAATTGTCAATTGAGATCGTGTGCGACCGATCGCTTGACGGAAGGGGTCGGGGCCTCCAAATTTGGGAAATGCTTAAATTCCCGTTGTTGTCTGGGCTGATAGGCCCGGTCGTCGCCGCCCTGTTTCTTGTAGGCCTCCCGGCGAGTCCCGCCAATGGCTCTATCATCCAGGGGCTCGAGCTCCGGGAGCTGGTCAGCCATGCCGACCGAATCGTCCTCGGACGCGTGCTGTTCTCCGAGTCCTTCCAGCGCCGCGACGGGCAGATTGGGACCTGGCACCGCATCGCTGTCGAGCGAGAGATTCGAGGCAACGCGCCGGACGAACAAGAGGTGATCATCGAAACGCTTGGCGGCCACATCGGCGATATCGCCATGCGTGTCGAGGGCGAGCCGTCTTTCCGTGTCGACGAGCGCGTCCTCGTCTTCATCCGTGACGGCGGCCCCTACACCGCGTTCCGTCCCGTCGGCATGGGACAGGGCGTGATGCGAGTGCACATGGAGCAAGGCATCGAAATGGTCTCGCAGAGCCGCGAGGGGTTGATGCTCGTTCGCCGCAACGCGAAAGGCCGCTTGGAGCGCACCCTCGGTGCACTGCCCGAAAAAGAGCGCCTCGACCGGCTGCTCTTGAAGCTACGAGACATCGTCGAAAAGAACGCGGGTGGCGCCGATGAATGATCGCACCCTTCACTCCATCGGTTTAGTCGCTCTGGGGGTCGCGTTCGTCGCGTGCCTAACGGCCGATCACGCGTCGGCCTATTGCCGCATGACGACCGAAGGCGGCGCGCAGATCGGAAACTCCGTGTGCATCGAAAAGGGCGAACCCTTGGTCTGGAGCACCCCTTGTCTTTCGTACGCGGTCGATTCCAGGGGCTCGCGATGGATGGACCTCGCTGACATCGAGACCGCCGTCGATGCGTCCTTCAAGACCTGGGAGGAGGCCGACTGTGGCGGGTCTCCGCCGAACCTGATCTTCAAGCCCTCGCTAGTGCCATCTACCTGTCGACGCGCAGAGTTCAACACCACCGGCAACGTGAACACCATTGCCTTCCTCAACCCCTGGAGGGACCCGTGCGCCGACGCGGATGATCCCGGTTACGACGCAATGGCGCTCGCGGTGACGATCGTGTGGCACAACACCACAACTGGCGAGATCCTCGACGCCGACATGATGATCAACGACCAGCAAACGACCACCCGCAACGCCGGAGGCCCATACGCGAACTGCCCCGACGAGGGTTGCTTGCCCCCCGATTTTGGCGGCGACGCGGACTTGGCCAGCATCGTGACGCATGAAGCCGGACACTTCATCGGCATTGGTCACTCGAACATCGAAGAGGCAACCATGTTCGCGTCGGCCGAGCGAGACTCGGTGGAGAAGCGCACCCTTGCACAGGACGACATCAACGCGGTGTGCGCGATCTACCCGCCCGGCAACCTGGATGACACGTGCACCGCCGTACCGATGGGCGGTCTTCTGCTCAACTGCGAGACCACTGATTCCGGCGATGAGGTCCTGTGCGACGATCCTGCGTCCGTGCCGACGAGTAGCGGCGGGTGCAGCGCGTGCACCACTGCGCAATTCCCCGGCGACAGTGGGGTGAGCCTTCTGCTAGTGCTCGTCGGACTCACCGTGCTTCGGCGGCGCTCACGTCACCTCGACGCACGATCCTGAACTGAACGCGTCGATTGCGGGCGCGATTCTGCTGGGTGATGTTGGGTACGATCGGACGCGTCGGCCCGTAGCCCTTCGCCATGAGTCGAGTTGGGTCCACGCCATGCTTAGCCAACCATCGTTGGACGGCTTCGGCGCGTTCCTGTGAGAGCCGCATGTTGAGGGCATGGGCACCGCTGTTGTCGGTGTGACCTTGGATTTCAACCAGCTCGATGCCGGGGTTTCGAAGGAGCGCGTCGGCCACCTCGAACAGGATGGGCTCGCTGTTCGGCAGGATCTCATCACTTCCGGTAGCGAAGCTGATCTGGCGCCGAAGAGCGAGCTGCTTCTTCTTGACCACCACGCTGGGACGAGAGGGTTTGCGCAGCACGCGGATCTGCATGGTCGTCTCTCGTCGTGCAACGACGTCGAGGTCGGCGACGGCGATTAGATAGACTGGGTCGTCGATGTGAGCGGTGTACGCTCCGGGCTCGAGCGCTTCGACCACGGCGGCGCCCGCTGCATCCGATATCAGACGGTGCTCGGAGGGGCCGCGCACCGTAATGACGATCTGAGATACCGGATTGCCCTCACGGTCGACTGCCAGCACCCGAAGCTTCCCATCGAGGCTGGACGGCACGAGCTCACAGGTCGTGTCCGATGGGACGGCCGCACTGCACTGGACGCTCTCGTAGTCGGGATGTGACACTTCGAGCAGAACCTCACCCTCGGGGAGGCCGTAGGTGACGAATCGTCCGGCAGCATCGGTGACCTGCGAAGATACCTCCTGGCCGGCGACGGCAACGAACGCATCAGCGACCGGCGCCCCGCTACCCTGCTCGAGGATTTGGCCGCGCACCTGACCGGTCGGTGCGGCCGCCATGCCCGGCTCCGCTACGGGTGCAGAGCGGCCCGGGTCGAACGCGTAGGCAATGCCCAGAATGATGTTGTACGGGGCGGTGGGTGCGAGCTCTCGGACGAAGTGACGGGTGCCGGTGAGCCCGACATCAGCCGCCACGGTGAACGCGAGCCCTTTGGGCGGGGAAAGAATGCGCAAGCCAAGCGTGAGCAGCATCGGGAAGGCTTTGAATTTGTCGTTCGCCAAGCAGCCGTCGTCGTTCGGGTTCGCGGTGACGATACAGTTCACCCCCTGCCGGTTGACCGGAATGTCCCACTGCCATTCGAGCATAGGGTGAAGGCCTACTTTGCCGGCTTTGAGCGGGGCTTCGAGACCCGCGGCAAGGCGAACATGGTCCATGCGATCGACGCCATACGCAAATCGCTCGAATGCGGTGAGCAGGTGACGGGTCTCCACGGGACGAGGCACGACGCCTCCAAGCGCATCGTACCTGTCGTCTTCGATCCCCTCGGTCAGCTTCGCCGAGTTATCAAACCAGTACTGCGCGTTGAAGCGCGCGATCAGGGGGAGCTCGCGGCGCTGGTAGTTGCGAAAATCCAAGGTCACGTTTCCGCGAAAGCCGAAGCTCGTCGCACGGAGGGTCGCTTTTCCATC
>JAFDAJ010000098.1 GCA_019313915.1 Deltaproteobacteria bacterium | reverse complement strand
CGGCCTTCGGCGGAGTTGACGACGATCAACGGCCCGTCGGTGTCTACCCAAACCGCGCTGGCCTGCGGGCTGCCGTCGGCCATGAGCGTGGACAAATGCGCAAACGCGGGCTTGCCGAAGATGTCGGCGTGGGACTCGGGTACTTGCTTCATAACGCTCCTCCTGAAGGTGGGTCACCTCCCGCTCTAAGGCCCTCCGCGCTCCTGTCCACCGCGGGACCGGGGCCCCTGCCCCGTGGACGATGTTCTGCATCGGTTTTACAGGGCGAGCAACTCCTCGGTCACACCCCAGAGTCGCGTCGCGGCTTCTGCGTCTCGTGCCTGCGGCGACGGTTCGCTGAGCTCGGAGCGCGAACGTGACCTCGAATCCATCCACCGACTCCCGGCGTTCCTTGGAGATCGTGCCGGCGTTGTTGATTAGGACGTGCCACCCGTGATGAGAACGGTCTTGTCACGCATGTCCCACATGCGGCCGGAGCCTAGCACGGGATGTGCTGCCCTTGCGGATGCGGGCCACCGTCGCGTTCATCAGATGGCGAACCGCGTATGCGTACAGGATACGACGCAAGCCGGAGAGGTTGGCGCCGTGCTTCGCGTAGAACGCGTCGGGCGAGTCGAAAATTCCATAGTCATGATTGATGCCGGTCTTCTGAATGTAGGTGTCTGTTCCCTTCCATTCGACGGGCGGGCTCTGGATGTCCAGCGTGCCAATCCCGTAGGCGCAGAACTCGCCCTCCACATCGGGAAAGAGGCATCGCACGCCGTCGAGATAACTCGCATCGAGGATGAAGCCTTCGAGGTTGACCCACTTGCCGTCGTAGAACACCTCGACCCAGCTATGAATGATGCTCCTGGGGGCGAGCAGGTAAGGGATACCCGTCACGGCCCCGCGTTGGAGCTTCTTGTCGATTGTGAAGCCATGAAACCGGCACGGGACCCCGATGCTTCGGAGCAGCGCCATCAACAGCGTCCCCTTCGTGTTGCATTGGCCGTATCCGTCCGTGAGCACGGCAGAGGCGGGCAAGTCGTCCGACGCGTTGTAACCGAACTGAATCTCGTTGCGGACGAAATCGTAGATTGCGCCGATCGCGTCGTAAGGCTGCAGGTCCTTCCACCCTCGCGCTCGTACGAGCTCGACGAGCTGGGGGTGCGTGCCATCCAAGAGCGTGGTTTCTTCGAGATACTTGTGCATCGAGGCCTCCTGATCTAAATATGAGGCATTCCTCATATTGCGCACCTCGCGTTCAGGTTGCCCCCGATGCCCCCTCGACCCCAACTCAAACCCCGAAAAAGGCCCAGTCAGGCGCGCTCGAAAGCCACCGTCGAGGCCATCCTCGTCGCTGCGGCTCAGGTTTTCCAACGGCACGGATACGTCGGCGCCACCACCGACCGCATCGCAGAGCGGGCCGGCGTCTCGGTCGGATCGCTGTACCAGTACTTCCCGAACAAGGACGCTATCCTCGTCGCGCTCACCGAGAGGCACATCAATGCCGGCTTTGCGCTCGTTCGCGAGCTGCTCGCGGAGGCGTTGAATGAGGCACCACCGCTCGAGCGACTACTGCGCCAGTTCGTCGTGGCCATGATCGCGCTTCACGAGCAGGAGCCGGAGCTCCACCGCGTTCTGTTCGAAGAAGCTCCGTTACCGCCATCGGTTCGGCGCCAACTTCGAAAGCGCGAGAACGAGTTTGCGACCGAGGTGTGCGCGTTTCTTAGGGCGCACCCCGAGGCTCGGAGGCATGACGCGAAGGCGACGGCTTACGTGGTCGTGCATACCGTTGATGCCCTAGTTCACAACTTCATCCTGCACCCTCCGGAAGGCCTCGGTTCGGACGCTCTCACCGAGGAAATTGTGCGTATGCTGCTCGGTCATCTCACTACCAACGAAGCCTCGTGAAGACGATGCGTTCAACGTGCTGTCGCCGAGGCGACGCTAGGCAATGAGAACTAGGCGGTGAGGGACCAAGCCCCGTTAATCATACGAAGTGTCGTTCTTAGGGGATGACGATATTGAACGTTCCGTCCGGTTTGTCGAAGAGGCGGAAGAAGCCGACCAAGTCCAAGCGGCTCCCTTCGATCTTCAGGTCGTCCGAAAACAGCGTGTCCTTGATGCCCGCCGTGCCAGTCAACATGCGTAGATAGAGCTCATGGGTGAGCTTCATCGTTGCGTTTGCATCCGGGTGCCGGTCGCGCTTGTAGTGACGTAGAACCGAGTTCTTCAGCTCGAGCACGTAAGTCGCCCCGAGGTCTGTGAAGACCAGATTCACGATCATTTCCTTCCCCTCTGCCTTTGGTGCGTTCAAGCGGGCCGCCATGGCATCGAGGAATCGCTCCAGTGGCGCGTGCCTGATCATCCCCATGGCGGACGCCAAGTCGACGCCTTTGTCAGGCGCCCCGTGACGCAACTCAAAGGCGCCCGTTAGGTAGACATCGCGCCAGGGTCCCGACTCGGCTTGATACCCGAGCTGGTCATACGCGCGAGCAAGCAGGTCGCGCGCGTCTTGGTTGTCGGGATCCGCGAACACCAGGTGATTCACGACCTCTGCGACCCACCGATACTCACCTTTGTCGTACGCGGCCTCCGCACTCTTCAGCAAGTTGGCCGCGCCGCCCGCGAGCTCCACGTAGCGCTCCCCCGCCTCGGCCGGGGGAAGGGGGTCGAGATTGGCGGGGTTGCCGTCATACCATCCGAAGTAGCGTTGATAGACCGCCTTCGCGTTGTGTTTGATCGTGCCGTAGTAGCCTCGATTCGCGAACGAGGTGCGCAGCGATTCGGGAAGCTCCAGCTGCTCGGCGATCTCGCGTGGCGTGTAGCCGTGGAGGGCGAGCCGCAGGGTCTGATCGTTGATGTACTTGTATGTATCGCGTTGCTTCTCGAGGAAGTCGACGATGCGTTCGTTGCCCCAGATCGGCCAATGGTGACTGCCGAAGTAGACCTCCGCGTCGCCGAAAACCGCGAGAACCTCGTCGATGTAACCACTCCACTTGAGGGCATCTCGGACTTTGGCGCCGCGGAGTGTGTAGAGGTTGTGCATGTTGTGCGATACGACTTCAGCCCCGCAAAACGTCTTCAGGTCTGGCAGATAAAATGTGAGCTCCGACGGCGCTTCGGACCCTGGCGCGTTCTGGAATACGAACTTCACGCCGTCGATCGTCAGCTCCGTTGTCGTCTCGGTGATCGTCTCGGTGGGCGGAAGAATGCCAATCGTCCCGTAGGCGGGTCCTTTGCCGAGCCCGGAGCCCACGTGACCGCGCTCTCCTCGGGGGAGACGTGGACCGAACATGTAGAGGGAGCGCCTCGCCATGGTCACCCCAGCGATGATGTTCTCACTGGTCGCCTCGTCGACGAAAAACTCGGGCGCGATGATCGGAATCTTTCGTTCCTCCACTTCTTCGGGAGAAACGATGCCAAGCACGCCACCGAAGTGATCGATATGGCTGTGGCTGAAGATCACGGCCGAGACTGCCTTGTCGCCGAGATGCTCACGCGCGAAGGCCATGGCTTTGGCCGCGGTCTCCCTTGCGGTCAGGGGGTCGACGACGATCCAGCCGGTCTCCCCCTCGATCAACGACATGTTGGCAAGGTCATACCCCCGCAACTGGTACACACCCTTCGTGACCTCGAACAATCCGTGAATGTTGTTGAGGCGCGCTTGCCGCCAAAGGCTCGGGTTCACGCTCGCGGGCGCGTCGCCATCGATGAAGGCGTAGGAGGGCATGTCCCAAATTGCGTTGCCCTCGGGGCCCGCGACGAGAAGCTCCGGATCGCTGGCGATCAATCCACGCTTTGCATCTTCAAAGTCCTGCTGATCTGCTAACGGCAGACTCCCGCCGACGCTGGCGTTGAGTGCGGTCGTCTGGGCGGACGGCGCAGTGTTGCCCGCCACGTCCGGCGGCAAGTCCGCGCCGGCAAACGTAGGCGCTTCCTTCTTGAATGCACACCCACCAAGCGCCAAAGAGAGAATCAACGTCGTTGGAACTAGCTGTCGCATGGCCCTTGCCCTCCGAAAGGAGGCGAGCCTACGGGAACTCACTGAGAAATAAAACGACTAACGGCCCCCGATCAAGGTTCGACGAAAACGTACTCCCCAATGTCATCGCCCAGGATTTTCCAACGGCTCGAATCTCGACTTCGATTGGGACCGAACGAGTAGACGAAAACGACGCGGCGGCCATTCTCCTTCTCGCAGCGGTCGCGAATCCAGTAGGGCGAGTTCCACGGGTCCAAGAAGAACTCCGCTCGTGCCTCGGGGAGCCCACGGTCCGCCAGACCTGCAAACGACCCTTCCGCCAGCGCTCGTGCGTACTTCTTCATTTTCTTCTTCTGCACAAAGGTGTAGAGACGCTTGTGCAAACCGCACTTGGTGATCGACGGTTTGCCCTTTGCCTCCGCAAGCTCGGTGAGGTCGTTCTTCAAGGCAACTGCTTCGGCCCTCGCTAGCTCGAGGTTTGCCGGGTCACCGCTTTGCCTGTTCTGGGACCACCACGCGGTCGAGAACGCGAGCGCGACGACGAGCGCGAGCGTTGCGGCCGCCGGCTTGAGAGATCCACTGGCTCGTTCGCCCGAGAACCCTGAGGCGTTTGCGAGAGCCGCGAACAGAAATCCGAAACCCAGCGCGCATTCGATGACTTCTCCGGTGAACTTCCACGGATACACAGCGTGAATCCAAAACATCGCCAACATCGACGGTGTCAGTCCGACAGGGGGCGGCACGATGGCGAGCCGGTCGAGCAGGCGGCGCACGATCGGGACCGACGCGACCAGCGGGAGCAAGACACCATAGCCGAGGACGATGCCGCGAAACGCGATCAAGCGAAGCTTGGTGCTGGCGAGGTTGTGGAGGTTGATCTCCTGCTGGTAGTTTTGCGCTAGGAAGTAGTCGGGAGGTCGATGCCCGAAGACACGTTGCCCCCACGAGATTTCTTCCATTGCGACGAACACACAAAACATCGCCAGCCCCACCAGGAACCAGGGAACGGATCCAGTCGTTCCACGCTGACGCCAAGCCGCCACCGTGAAGACACCGCCAGCTATGAAGAAGCTCCAGAACGAAGCCCACTCGAGGGCCTGGTCTTCTTGAACGCTGCGGTAATACGTGTCGGGGTAACTCGCTTCGAGCCAGGCAAATGCGCCCAAGAAGCCCAGAAGAAGCAGGTTGGCAACGAGGGTTCGCCTTCCCGACGAGAGGGGCATGAGAGTTGTGTAGCGCATGAAAGGGCTGCAAGGAATCGCAATGCTGTGCGAATCTCCGTTCGCCGTCGCCATGCAGCACCATTTTTTCGCCCGTCACTTCGAGATCGACCCGTTTCTGGACGAGGCACAGGCTCGCTCGCTGGTCCAGCTCTGCGAGGACTTTGGAAGCTACGGCATGTACTCCGAGGAGGGTCTCAATGACGGCATTGGGGAGGGGTTGCCGCAGCGCTTCGATGCCGCGTTCAACTTCGTCCGCACCGGCGGGAGGTTGGGGCTCCGAGACACCGACCTCGGCACGCTCGTGGCCCGGACGAACTATTTCCGTGAGACATACGCCTACGGTGACCAGATCTTCGCCCCGGGGATCGAATCCCTCTACCAAAACGAACGGCTCATCGAAGCCGCCAAGCGCGTTTTCGATCGTCCCATTGTCGAGCCCGCCATCGTCTATGCAAACATCCTGCTTCCGGGGCAGGAACTTGCCGTCCACACCGACGTCCCGGAGTTTCGTGGCTTGAATCGGAAAGCCCACCCGCAGTGGCTCATCGTCGTGGCCCACCACTCGGGCCTGTTCGATGAGTATCGCATGCCCATCGCGACGTCGGTGTCGTGGTATCAGGACACGAACGGCGGTGAGTTCGCATTCTACCCGGATGGCATCGACGGCGCTGCGAAAGCCCACGACGTGCACTTCAACACGGCGGTCATCATGGACACCGATAGTGTCTTTCACGGGGTCGACCGCATCGTGGAAACCGACCAGCCCATTCCGAGTCTGCTTCCGCACATGCGCCTCCATGCCGAAGAGGACGGGCGATGGGTGGTGCGCGACGGCGATGAAGACGTCGGCCGCTATCGATGGGACGACATGCGCTTCTCGATCTCGTGGAAGGCGTACTGTTTCCGGGACGAATCCGAGCGCGAAGCGTGGCGAACGCACGAGAGAGACTTGAATGCCAGCACTGTGCTCGATACCCTCTGTGCCGACCTACGTGCACGCGAGCGCATCGGGGGCGAGCGCCCACCCAATCGCGAGCTCGCCGAGATTCTGGTCGACGAATACGTGAAGTTCCCGCCGCCCGTTGGCAAGTTCTAGAGATCTGGTACACGTGCTTAGAGATGGGCTTCTACGACCGCTACATCCTTCCACCCCTAGTCAACCTGGCGTGTTCGTCCAAGCCGAACATGAAGCAACGGGAGAAGATCGTTCCGCTCGCTGAGGGCGAAGTTCTTGAAATCGGCGTGGGAAGCGGCCTGAACCTTTCCTTCTACGACACCGCCAAGGTCCGCAAGGTCTGGGGCCTCGAACCGTCTGAAGGCATGCGTAGGCTAGCCCGCAAGAAGCTGGTGGGCTCAGCGCTCGAAGTCGAGATGATCGACCTTCCGGGAGAGGAGATCCCGCTCGACACCAACAGCGTGGACACCGTGGTCGTCACCTATACGTTGTGCACGATCCCCGATGCGCAGCGCGCGCTTCGAGGCATGCAGCGCGTCCTGCGTCCGGGTGGCAAGCTCTTGTTCTGCGAGCACGGTGTGGCGCCGGATGACAGCGTTCGACGATGGCAAACCCGCCTCAACCCGACTTGGAATCGCTTCTCCGGCGGCTGCAACGTCAACCGCGACATCCCTGAGTTGCTCGAGTCCTCAGGCTTCCGCATCATCGTCGACGAGCGAATGTACATCCCGGGCGCCAAGTTCCTCTCCTACAACTACTGGGGCAGCGCCGTCGCGGATTGAGGGCCTTTCCCTGGTCGCGATCGATCCGCTATCATGACCGCCAATGGGGAAGGTTATCGCCTTACTATGCCTGGTTGGGGGGGCTGCACTGTGCGCCGTTGCTCTTGGCCTCTTACCCGCTGAGCACCTTGCGCTCGAAGCGCCGCGCTCGGTCGTCTTCGGTGCCGGCGCAGTGTTCATCCTCGCCGGCTTCATGTTGTTCGCGCGCGACCACCGGGCCAGCGACTCAATCGCATCGATCCTCCTCCTGACCCTCGCCGCCATCGCAGGTTGGGCCACGTTCTACGCTCCCGAAGGAACGATTCAGCGCGTCTTTCCGTTCATTCCCGTGGGCGTCAACGACGCTCTAGGGCGCTTGCTGTTCGGTCTCGGCACGGTCGCATGCGTGGGCATGGCGGTGTGGGCGCTCCGACGGCTGTTCCGATGAGAGCCGGCGTCCGGGTCACGCCGACGCGGAACCCTTGATTGCGCAGATTCTCTGGCGCACCGCCGGGGTAGGGTCCTCTTCGATCGCGTGCTCATACGCCATGATCGTCAATCGTGGCGCGAAAGCGTCTAGCAATTCCGCTGGATTGAGGAGGAAGGCCGGGTTGCGGGGGCGGCCGAGCTTCTCGTTGCCCGTCGCAAAGGTCTCGTAGATCAGCACCCCGCCAGGGGTGAGTGATTCCACCAATCGCGGCAAGTGTGGGCGATACAGGTAGTCGGTGACCACAATTCCCTCGAACAGGCGATCGCGAAAAGGCCAGTCACCGGCTTCCAGATCCGCTTCGATGATCTCGAGGCGGTGGTCCGCTGAAAGGTCGCTCATACCGGCAACATCGATGTCGACGGCGACCACGCCGTATCCCAACGCCCGGAGATATCGAGTGTGACGGCCGCCTCCGCAAGCGACGTCCAACACGGTCCCGCCCTCAGGAATGAGCGGCGCAAAGCGTTCGATCCACGGCGACGGGCGTGCGGGCATATCTAGATGCCCAAGTTCGCGAGACTTTCGGACACGCTGCTGAGGATCTCCGCGAACTTCGGATGAGAGGTTTCGAAGTTCTCGATTAGCGCGGAGATGCGTCTGCTTAGCGGCCCTCCCGCGGGAGGCGCGTCCCTCGGGCCAGTTTGGTCCAGAGCCTCGTGAATCTCTTGCATGGCCCGGACGAGCGCCTCTCTGTCGTCTGGGCCGATCTGCTCGCCGGATTCGAGCTCTTGACGAAGAGCACCGAGCGCTTCTTTCAACTCCCGACGTGGCATGAGTGAATCCTGCCGCTATCCGTTCCGTAGGGGAAGAGAAAAATGCCGCGGCTTCGCTGGAAAATGGTAGATACCGCCGCAAGGACTCATGACCAGGCACCACGAGATGAAGAATACTCACTCAGCCTATCGGTCTGTCGGATCTATCTTACTGCTGTTCGCGGCGGCGGTTTCGCCGGTTGTTTCGGGCTGTTCGAGTGAGGCGGAGAGCGAACCCAACTACGTGCTGGGCGCTGGAACCGGCGATGTGACCGGCCCGGTCGTCGACGTGGAGTTCCTCGGTTATGCGCAGCCGACCCACATCGCCAACGGGATTCATACCCGGCTGAGGGCGCGTGCGTTCATCATTGGCGAGCTCGAGGGGAGCCAACGGCTCGTGTTCGTCACCGCGGATTTACTCAACATGTCACACGAGGTTCGCCTTTCAGTGGTCGACAACCTGCGGGCAGAGCACGGCAATCTCTATACGCTCGACAATGTGATTCTCAGCGCAACGCACACCCACTCCAGCCCGGGCGGGTATGCGCACGAAGGCACGTTCCGCGAAGCCTACTTCGATGCTGTCGTCAGAGGCATTACAGACGCCATCGAGGCCGCGCATCAGGACCTGCAGCCCGGCAGGGTTCTGGTTGGCCAGGGCGCCGTTGAAGATGCTGGCGTCAATCGTTCGGCAGTCGCCTACCGCCAGAACCCCGACGCGGAGCGAGCGCGGTATGACAACGACACCGACAAGGAGATGACACTTCTCAAGCTCGAGCGCGCGGACGGAGTCATCGGCGTGCTGAGCTGGTTTGCTGTGCATCCAACTTCGCTCACATTCAACAACTCGCTGGTTTCGGCCGATCACAAAGGGTTTGCCGCCGTTGAGATGGAGAAGCGGTTTCAAGCGCGAGAGGATACGACCCCGCATTTTGCGGCGGCGTTTGCGCAGAGCAACTGTGGAGACGTGACTGGCAATTTGAATCTCGACAATACGGGCCCAGGTGTCGACGACTACGACAGCGCGCGCATCGTCGGGCAGCGACAGTTGGACGCGGCCATGGCCATTTACGAGTCCGCGTCGGAGGCGCTCAGCGGAGGAGTCGACTATCGGCTCACATCGGTGGATTTTACCGATCTGGAGGTCGGGGACGACTTCACCGGGGAGGGCCAGCAGCGGACGTGTTTCCCGGCGTATGGTTATTCCTTCGCGGGCGGGTCGACCGAGGATGGCGGCGGTCATCCCCTCTTCGTGGAAGGCATGCTCGAGCGTGAGGAATCGATTGAAACACTGGTGCAACTGGTCCTCGACCCGCCACCAGTGACGGACGAGCTTCGTGCCTGTCATCTGCCCAAACCGATCTTGTATCCGAAAGCGCAACAGGATCCTCTGCCCATCGGCGTGGCGAGGGTCGGACAGCTTGCCATGGTGCTCGTCCCAAGCGAGGTCACCACCATGTCTGGGCGCAGGATGCGTGACACCGTGAAGTCGGTCTTGGGCGACGAAGTGAAGTACGTCGTGATTGCGGGATACTCGAACGACTACGCCGGTTACATTACGACGCCCGAAGAGTACGCGGTACAGCAATACGAGGGCGGGCACACACTGTTCGGCCCTTGGACGCTTCCCGGTTTTCTGCAGGAGATCGACCGCCTGACCCGAGCGCTCGCCGAAGGAACGTCCGTGATGGGTTCCGCAGACCAGGGGGACCTCCGCGGCGTGACCGACTCCGTGCCGCTTGGGAACGACTACGATGAGCCGCCGGCCGATGCCTTCTTTGGGGAGTTGGTCATGCCACCGCAGGGATCGTACGCGCCGGGTGATTCGATGTCGGTTTCGTTTTGGACAGGACACCCCGACAACCTGCTTCGACGCGAAGATCCGTACGTCGAGGTCCAGCGGCTCGATGACGCGGACTGGGCGACCGTCGCGACCGAGAGCGACTGGTCGACGCAGCTGAGGTGGACGCAGGCTCACCGCATGATCCCCCCGTACGATCCGCTCGACCCCTTTGCGACTCCGCCTCCTCCGATCAACGAGGCGTTTACCGTTTCGATCACTTGGAAGATCCCCGAAGACGCCGATGCAGGGACGTACCGCGTCATCTTTCACGGAAGCGAGAAGCAGGAAGAAGGCTCGGAGGTTCGCAGCTTCATCGCGGAGAGCCCGTCGTTTCAAATCGCCACGCAGTGATTGCGCGAGATTCATGCGCGCCTTCGCCCTGGGTCAGTCTGCGGAGATCGCCTCGAGCTCCATCCACCGGGACATCAACCGCTCGAGTTCTTCTTGGCCCTTGTGTTGGCGTTCAACGATCGAAGGGACCTCCGACGCACGTTCGGCGTACGTCGCCGGATCGCTGAGGGTCGCCTCAATTTCTGCGGCATGGGTCTCGGCATGCTCGATCGCGGCGCTTCTCTGCCTTGCCGGCCACTGGGCGGGTCCGTTCGCGCGTGGCGTCGCGCTCAGCCCGCGCTTCGCGATAGTCGCTGTAGTTGCCCGCGTAGGCTGTGACCTGGCCCTCGTCCTCGAACGCCAGAATCCCGGTTGCCACGCGGTCGAGAAAGTACCGGTCGTGACAAACGATGAGTGCGGTGGACTCACCTTCGACGAGCATCTCCTCCAGCGTAGCGAGTGTCGAAACGTCGAGGTCGTTGGTGGGTTCGTCGAGCAGCAGCACGTTCGCGGGAAGGAGGAGCATCTTTGCCAGCGCGGCGCGTGCGCGTTCGCCCCCTGAAAGGGCCGCCACACGGTCGCGCGCGCGATGAGGTTCGAACAGGAAGCGCTTCAGGTAGCTGCGAATGTCCACCGATTTCCCCTGAAACTGAACGTGGGAGCGATCCCCCGCGACGTTGTGCTGAAGGGACTGTTCATCATCGAGCCCGCTTCGGCCCTGGTCGAAGTAGGCGAACTTGGTGTTCTTCCCGACCACCACCCGTCCGAGTGAGGGTTCGAGCAGTCCGAGGACGGCTTTCAGGAGTGTGGTCTTGCCTGCCCCGTTGGGCCCAACGATGCCTACGCGTTCGCCCCGCTGCAGGACGAAGCTCAGCGAGCGCACGAGCTCACGCCCTCCGAGCTCGAGGCTGAGGTCGTGCGTTTCGAGGACCGTACCCCCGAGCCGCTCCCTCTGGAGCTCGAAGCGCGCGACACGTTCGACCTGCGGCCCCTTCGCATCACGGAGCGCGACTGCGCGCTCGACTCGGGCCTTGGACTTCGATGTCCGAGCCTTCGGTGAACGTCGCAGCCAGTCGAGCTCGGTGCGCAAGAGATTCTTTCGGTTGGCTTCTGCTCGGGAGGCGTGGGCCATGCGCTCCGCTTTGGCGGTGAGGTACGATTGCCAGCCGCCGGCGTAGCTGTGGATCTGTCCTTGGTCGATCTCGAGTGTCCGCGTCACCACCCGGTCGAGCACGTACCGGTCATGCGTGATCAACAGGAGGGCGCCTCGGTATTGCTCTTTGAGATACGTCTCCAGCCATTCAATCGTGTCGGCGTCCAGGTGATTCGTCGGCTCGTCGAGGACGGCCAACGTGGGTTCTTCAACCAGCAGCCTGGCCAACGCGACGCGACGCTGCTCCCCGCCGCTCAGCTCCTCGATCGGTCGAAGCATCTGACGCATTCCGAGTTGCTCGAGAAGAACGTCAACCTGGCGACTCCTTTCCCATCCGCCCAGTCGCTCGACTTCCTGTGCACTCGCAGCTTGTTTGCCAAGCAACTCTTCCCAGCCGGGCTCGTGTGCTGCGATGCGATGGCTCAATGCCTCGTGGGTTCGGAACGCATCCGCCCAGGCGCCGAGGCCGTCGAATACCACGTCGCGGGCCGTGCGCTCCATCGGCAGGTCGGGTTCCTGCGACAGATAGCGAATCGTCGCCTCGCGCCGTCGTGCAACGCGGCCCTCATCGGGCGTGTCGATGCCGACAAGCATGCGGGCGAGGGTGGACTTGCCCGCGCCGTTCGATCCAACGAGCCCGACGCGCTCTCCTTCGTGAATCGACACGTCGACTCCGTCGAGCAGCGTGAGCTCCCCGTACGCCTTTCTCAGGTTTTCAGCGACCAGAATGGGCATGGCTGGCGGAGCATACGACGGGCAGATCTGACTGCCACAGGCGGAGCGTTATCCGATCGCCTCGCGCACGTGCTCTCGAAGCCATTGGTGGGCTGGGTCCGAGTCGAATCGAGGGTGCCACCATTGAGAATGGACGACGGGTGGGAGCTCCGGAGGTGCTTCGAGCGTGACGAGACCGTCGAAGTCGATTGGGGCCGAGAGCAAGCGGCGGGGCACGGTCGCGACGAGGTCCGTGCCCCGGACTACGTCGGGTAGGGCGAGCAGGTAGGGAACCGAGGCTCGGATGCCGGTAGCCGACGCCACGCCGGGCACCGCTTCAGACATAGGGCGCGGCACGAAACCCACCGGTGTGTACGCTACGTGCCTATGGGCCTGGTAGTCATCGATGCAGACTCGCTTGCGCCGGGCGAGTGCGTGGCCGCGTCGCACGAGACACACATAGTCGTCCACCAAGAGGGTCTCCGTGCGCAGCCCCCCAGCAGAGGTGAGATAGACCGCGATCACGAGATCGATCTCACCGGATGAGAGCTGGTCGGAAAGCCGTGCGCTCGAAAGTGGCTCCGCCTGCACGCGAACCCCGGGTGCCCGCTTACCCGTGAGGCGCAGGAGTGAGGGTAACACCATCGTCACGCTCAGGTCGGTGAGCGCGATCTTGAAGATGCGGGTCGAGGTCGCCGCATCGAAGCCCATCCCCAGCTGAAGCGCTCGTTCGACCGAGAGCAGGGCGTCGGACAGTGGAAGAAGCATCGCTTCAGCGCGGGGGGTTAGAATCATCGTGCGGCCCTTGCGAGCGAGGAGAGGATCGCCGAAGAGCTCGCGCAGGCGTGCGAGCGACTGGCTCATTGCCGGTTGGGTGATGCCTACGCGGCGAGCCGCTCGCGTGACGTTGCGCTCGGACAGAAGGGCGTCGAGGGCGACGAGTGCATTGAGGTTCAGGCCGCTCAGGCGGGTCGGTTCCACAGCCAACCATAATTTCCGCGAATGGTTGGATAGTCAATCCCAAGAACTGATTTCGACCAGGCCCCGGTCGCGAAATCATAGAGCTTCATGCCCATCATCTCCGGCAGGTCGTTGTTCGCGGACTCCGACCCCGCGATCACAACCCGAGCTTCGTTGGGAAGGAGGCCCGCGTCGAGGAGGTGGAGGGTCGTCGGGCATTTGATACTCTCGGCTACGCGGCCTGGTGGCGGCGGAAGGCGAGGGGAATATGGACCAAGGTGAAGTAGGCTTCTTTGGGATGATCATTCAGCTCGCAGCGCTTGCGTTCTTCGTCTGGGTGCTATGGAGGATCTTCGAGAAAGCCGGAAAGCCGGGCTGGGCGGCGATCATACCCATCTACAACGTGATCGTTCTGCTCGAGATCGTCGGGCGTCCATGGTGGTGGCTCATCCTCTTCCTCATTCCACTGGTCAACGTCGTGGTCGGGTTCCTCGTGGCTCTCGATCTGTCGAGGTCTTTCGGACACGACCTGGCGTTTGCCCTGGGTCTGTTCTTCCTGGGGATCGTCTTCTATCCGATCCTCGCGTTCGGGGGCGACACCTACGGCGGGCCGGCTGCCGCGAGTTAGGGTGACCTCACATAAGGGATCTGCTGTCTCGTAGTCCGCGGACGTGAAACCCTTCCGGCACCTCCCAACTGCGGCGCAGAATTTTCAGGTCCGTCGGTGACGAAGCGGGGAAATCGCTTCGAAAATCAGCTGGCACACGGCGTGCGGTTACATCGTCCAAGTTCTGATGCCATGCGGGCGTGGCGATCGAGGCGGTTCGCTGCATCAACACCGCGACGCTGTGCGGCATCAATCGTGCGGCTCCTCTTGGCCAAAGGTGCTGATGCGAACGCCAGGGACCAGGGCGGAAGGACCGCACTCGTGATGGCCAAGAAACTGGGTCGAACCGAAGTGGTGGAACTGCTCGCTGTCCCCTAACGGTGACGGAAACCCCGGTTCTTTGGTGCTAAACAGCACTCTTGGTACTTTTGGCTCATGCTGAACTGGCTTGCGAGTGTCGCAATCCTCGGGGTCCTGATTCACTTCAAGCTCTGGCCAGTGGTTGGGTTCTGGGTCTGCTTCATGCTGGCGGTTTCGTTGACGACAGAGAACACCTGAACGCGAGCGCTCACGTTGTCGCCACTCCGGTCTCTAACTGTCTGAAATAGGTGAGGCGTGTTCATGAGATTGACCCCGATCTGGCTTTCCATCGTGTTACAGGCAGCGATTGTCGTTGCCGGGTGCGCCGACGCCCCCGGCGATAGCAACTCGGGCGGTTCGGGGGGCACTGTCGTTCAACAAAACGCCATCTACATTTGCGACCGTCCCGGTCCCGTCGAGCTCTGCGTCGACGCATCAGACGGCGCGTGCGTGAAGACGCTTTGCACCGACGTTACGTGCCCTCCCGATCCGTGAGCTCAGACCCACACGGCCCTGGAGCTCAGGACCCGGATGCTCGAAAGAGCTCGATTTCCTTCACGCCCGAGTTCCCACCCGTTGTGGTGACCGCCTCGACTCGAACGCGCTGGGCACGGATGGGCGCGATTTCAAAGATGTAGCGTTGATCCGGGTCCGGCGTCTCGAAGGGCCCCATCATCGT
>JAFDAJ010000273.1 GCA_019313915.1 Deltaproteobacteria bacterium | reverse complement strand
ACCCGGATCTCGAAGTCGAGTATTCGACCGAGCCGCCCTCCTGAATCACTCGCTGAAGAACGAGAGGACCTCGTCCGCTCTGTGTTGCGCGTCGCGGCGCCCGAGCGAGATGAGTTCCTGTGCGAAGTCGCCGTCGAACAGGATGAACGAAAGCAAGTCAGACTCGAACTGCGCCCTGAGTCGCGCCGAAATCGTCAGCAGCATGGAGGGCAGCGACTTCGCGCCCAGGCGCTTCGCGTGCCGCGTCGTGATGTCACCGATGTCCTCGCCCTTGTCGACGCGCCCAGGCGCTTCGCGTGCCGCGTCGTGATGTCACCGATGTCCTCGCCCTTGTCGACGTTGTCGCGCAGACGCCGAAACGGAATATGTACTTGGACGAGCTCCTCGAGCGCCCGGGGGTCGATGAACGAACGCCCGAGGCGCTCGGCGTGCGCGGCGAGCCATGTCGCGTTGATTGCGCCGACCGAAGTGCCGGTGAAAATCGAAAACGGTGCGCGTTTACGCCCCTGACCCGCAAGAATATCGACGATGCCAGCAATGACACCGGCCTCATAGGCCCCGCGCGCGCCTCCGCCCGAGAGCACGACTCCCGTTCGCGCGGAACTCGGGGTAACAATAGCCACGATCCTGTCTACAACCCCTCGAACTGAACGTTACATGCCTCAATCCAAACACGACCTCACAGGCCCCGCGCTTCTCAACGATGCGCGGCACAACAAATCGACCGCTTTCACCAAGGAGGAACGCGAGCGCTTCGGCTTGCGCGGGCTTCTCCCTGCGGCGGTCTGCGGACAGGACACTCAGCTCGAGCGAGTCTTGGAGAACATTCGGCGCAAAGAGCACGATATCGAAAAATACATCGCCCTGCGCGCGCTGGAGGGGAGAAACGAACGTCTCTTCTATCGGGCACTGATCGACCACACCGAGGAGCTACTACCGCTCGTCTATACGCCGACGGTCGGCCAGGCGTGCCGGGAGTTCGCACACATCTTTCGTCAGTCACGTGGCCTGTACATTACGCCCGAAGATCGCGGTTCGGTCCGCGAGCTGCTCGACAACTGGCCGGAGCACGACGTGCGGGTGATCGTCGTAACCGACGGGGAGCGCATCCTCGGCCTCGGCGACCTCGGCGCCAACGGGATGGGGATCCCCATCGGGAAACTGTCGTTGTACACGGCGTTCGCCGGCATCGATCCGAGCCAGTGTCTTCCGGTTCAGCTCGATGTCGGAACCAACAATCGCGAGCTTCGCGACGATCCCCTGTACCTGGGATGGACTCACGAACGCGTCGAGGGCGACGCTTATGACGCTCTCGTCGAAGAGTTTGTGAACGCGGTGCAAGATGCGTATCCGAAAGCGCTGATTCAGTTCGAGGACTTCTTGACTCCGAACGCATACCGTCTGCTGCGCCGCTACCGGGACCAGGTGCTCTGCTTCAACGACGACATCCAGGGCACCGCCGCGGTTTCCCTCGCCGGGGTATATGCTTCGACGCGGATCAGCGGAACTCGATTTGAAGACCTTCGCGTGATGTTTCTCGGAGCGGGCTCCGCCGCGACCGGGATTGGCGACCTGATGACGCGCGCGTTGGTCGACACCGGCCTTTCATCCGAGGAAGCGCGACGGCGGCTCTGGTTCGTGGACGTGAATGGGCTGGTCGTGCAGGGCCGAGACGATCTCATGCCGCACAACCTGCCGTACGCACACGCGCACGAACCGATGGACTTCGTCGCGGCGATCCGATCGATTCGACCCCATGTGTTGATCGGTGCTACAGGGCATCCGGGCACCTTCACGAAAGAAGTGGTGAAAACCATGGCCGATATCAACAGGGGTCGCGCCGTCTTCGCGAGCGGGAGCCCTTTTCCCGCCGTGGAACTGGAAGAGGGTCGCACCCTGCATCCAGCGCAAGGCAACAACGCCTATGTGTTCCCCGGAATCGGACTTGGCGCGATCGGATGTGGGGCGCGGCGCGTCACCGACGAAATGTTCTTAGCGGCAGCTCGTGCGCTTGCAGACGAGGTGTCGGAAGAGGACCTCGCTAGGGGCGCACTCTATCCGGCACTCAGCCGAATCCGGGAGCTGTCGCTGTCGGTCGCAACGAGTGTCGCCAACGTGGCATACGCGAGCGAGATCACGAGCTCCCCCCGCCCGAAGGACCTGCGGGGGCACCTAGCAGACTTGATGTACCAACCGTACTACTAGCCCCTAGCCTAGCAACGTGCTCAGCATGAACGCCCCGACACCCATGAAGATCCACGAGATCAGCACCTTCATCTTGTCCGGGTTCACACGTGCCTGGACGCGAGGGCCGAGCTGCCCGCCAATGAGCACGCCGGGCACCGTGAACATCGCCACGTTCACGGTTTCGTGGAGCGCCGCTCCTCCTCCCTCTGCGATGAACCCGTAGATGTGGCCCACCGAAGCAACCAAGACCGTAATCACGACGACGAAGATCGGAAACAGGTACCAGTATTGCAGCGACATCTAGTTGCTCGGAACCTGGGACCAGCTGCGGGCTTCCAGGTCGTACCGCCAAGTGTCGTTGAACGCGTTGCTTCCGCCAAAGCCTCGCCAACCACCAAACATGTATCCATAGTTGCCTGCGGGATCGACCGCGACGGACGCGCGCCAACGGGGAGGCGGCGTACCGGCGTCGACGCGCGACCATACCCCGGCGACCGGGTCGAGCTCGTAGCCATCGTCGAAGAGAACCGCCGGATCGTTGTCGTTGCGTCCCGAGAAGATACTGAGGCGGCCTCTGGACTCATCCCAAAAGTACGTAGGGTCCTCACGCCCAATCGGCTCTTCACCCATCGTCGCGACTCGAGACCATGTGCGCGCATCGACATCAAAGCGCCAAAGCTCGGCGGGATAGTGGTCGAAGGCCTTGCCGCCCCAAAGGAAGACCGCATCCGCCGCGCGTGAGTACACCATCAATGCGCCCTCGCGAGCGCTCGGCCCCTCCCCTTCGACACGCGTCCAAGATCCAGTCACAACATCGAGGACGTGCGTATCGTCGAAGAAGTCGCCTGCCCGTCCACCGCCGCCCGCAATCCCGCCGAACATCAACAACTCGGACCGGGAAGCAATGAAAACCGAAGCATGAAGGCAGCGCTTTGCCGGAACGGTGCCGGCCGTCGCGAGCTCGGTCCACTTCTTCGTTGCGAGGTCGAAGCGCCATGTGTCATTGAAGCGGCCGCCTCGCGAGAATCCTCCAAACAAGAGCGCCTGATCGGAATCCGGAATTTCCGTTAGCGTGTGGTGACATCGGTTGGCGGGGACAGCGCCTTGCTGCTCGGGGGCAAGTTGGCGCCAAGCCGATTCTTCAGGCTCGAACGAAAAAGTGTCGTTCGTGATCGGATCCATGCCGCCAAAGATCACCATCTCGCCGGCGGCCGGCATCCAAGCAGCAGGGGCTCCACCCCGCTTGGCGGGCACCAATGGCGCATCCACGGTTCCAGGGATGCCGGCATCACCTCCGAGAACGCTGTCATCGCCTCCAGCCGAATCGCAGGCGCTAATTGCGCCCAGCAGACAGAAAGCAGTCGCTACAAACCGGACGTGGCCCAAACCCATGCTCACAGGTACGCCGAATCCACGGAAATGATACAGACAATCCAGGCGGGTCAGGCGTCAGGGCGATCCGTATCCGCCGTCGTCGCCCCACATAGTGCCGATGCCGAACCCGACCATCGGACCCTTGATGCCAATCCCGTCGACGGTCACCGGGATGATGACGTGTCCCGCTCGCACGTCGAGGCCGATCCAGAACTCCTTGCGTAGCCGCCAGTAGAGGAGTGCACGCAAGTATCCGCTCATCACGAAGTCGTCACGAGCGCCCACCCGAGCCCAGCCCAGGTCGAACATCGCACCCGCGCCGAACCATCGGTCCTGATCGCCGTTACCCCAGAGCGCCCCTACGGCGCTGCCCGCGGTCCTCATCTTCAATTCACCTGAAACCGAGCTGCGGCTGCCAAATCTCGTAAAGCCCTCGCCGGCCAAGTGCAGGCACTTGTCCGTTGGACGCCCAATCACGCCGATTTCAAAACCGATCAGGGCGGCGTCGGCATTCGGATAGATCCGCGTGCTGGAGAAAAGATCCACGAAGAGCCGAGGCGCCTCTTCCTTGTGGCAGGTGACTTCGGCCTTGGCGCTGGGCGCAAACGACAGCGCCGCCGCCAACACGAGCCCGCAACGAGTCACATGGCGCAATCGCGATGGGAACGAAGTGTTCATGCGCTCAGGAATGTGCGCCGAGCTGATAAATTTGGGATAGCATGCGCGATAGCGCATCTACGTCGACCGCTTCGGGCGCGATGGTCGCCGCGTCGAGATCGGCGTCCAGGTAGTCACTCAAATTCGCCAGCACGCTGGAGCACCGTACGCCAGCTATGAGTCTGTCCTCCATTACTGACCTCCTTCTTGCGCTACGCTATCGAGCGGAGCCGCGCAACGGAGCGCGCCGGCGAGGCGAAGGCGTGCTCGATGCAGCCGACTCTTGAGCGCCTGCTCGAACGCCTGGCGGTCCCCAGTGGCCATGCCCGCAATCAGCTCCCGGTCGAACGTTGAGACGTCGCGTGCTTGTTCATCGAGCATGTTGCAACTCCGAGACACGGTGGAGAGGATCGATCCATACCAGAGACGGTGGGAGAGCCCCAGCCACCACCCGGATCCCCGGGCCCCGCCGCAATAACACCCCTTTGGAGCCCACAAATGGTGAAAAGGATTCGGATTAGGGCCGAATTTTGGCTTGCAGCGGCGATTGCCTGCTTCTATATGTTGAAATCGAAGATGAAAGGCATTTTCAATAGGCCCTCTATCCTACTTGCTCTGGCTGTCATGAGCTCCGGCATCGCCGCGAGCGGCCACGCGCAGGTCTACTACAGCGTCCGCGGTCTCCTCGCCGAACACTTCAGCCAGTCTAAGGTGGTGGATTTCCAGCGCGTGAAGCTTTCGGGGGATCGCCGCACCGAGCTCGAGCGGCAGCTCGGAGAGAAACTCGATAGAGGGGAGTACATCTTCTACGTCGCGCGGTCGGGCGATGTCATCGATGGGTACGCGCTC
>JAFDAJ010000272.1 GCA_019313915.1 Deltaproteobacteria bacterium | reverse complement strand
GTGGCGCCCTTCTCGATGGCGCGAATTTCAGCGGGCAGTCGCTCGCGTGCGCCGACTTCACCGGGGCGTCCCTACGGGGAGCAAACTTTGTCGGCGCCGACATCTCGTCGGCGAAGTTTACCGGCGCCGATCTATCGGACGCGGTTCTGAGCTTGGCGGATGCGAGCAACGCAACCTTCATCAACGCTGACTTGAGTTTTGCCGACCTTTTCGGAGCTCACTCAGCTTCTGGATTGCGCAGAACGCCTTATACGTTAACTCTCTGAGCCTAAGAGAGGGCGTTTGTAGTTACTATCTGCGGCCGGTCCATCACTTCTTCCCAACGGGGGCGTGATCGAGACGCAGGGCCACGTCCCGGCTGAAGGACGGCACCGCGAGCTCCGGGGTTCGGTGCGGCTCCTCGGCCCGCACGTCGACGACACCGAGGATGGCGCCGCTCCACGGGTCGATCCACTCCCCCACCCAACGGCCGTCGACGGCTAGGGGCGGCGCGAAGACGGCGCCCTCGACGAGGCTGCGATCGGGCGTGAAGTACTCGTGGGCCGCGTTCCGGACCCAGGCCAGCAAGGTCGCGCGGCCCGAGAGCACGTGGGCCACGACCTCGTGATCGGGCGCGTCGACGGGCAGCCCCCGGTGGCGCTCGAAGGGCTTGCGCGCGAAGGGCACCCCCTCCGTCAGGCGCGCCAGCGGGGTGAAGTGGAAGTACCAGTCCTCGGGGTCGACCACGAGGTCCCACCACCAGCACATGCCGCTGCCGAAGGCGCCCGAGAAGGCGCCCGCCCACAGAAGGTCGTGGAAGCCCTCCCCTTCCGGGTCGCCCTCGCGGTTCTCTTCGAGGCCTTGGACGTCGACGCCCGCCTCGGCGAGCAGAACGGGCTTGCCGTACTGCGCCATTCGGTCGACGAGCTCGAAGATCGTGTCCGCTACGGGCAGCACCACGCCCCAGCTGTGGATCTGGTAGCTGTGGAGCTGCACGAAGTCGATCTCGGGCAGCTGCCAGACGGGCTCGTAGCGGAGCGGGGACTCCTGGATCGGGGTGTTGCCGAGCGAGGCCGCGATGGTCATGGTCTCGTCGGTGGTGCTGGTCGTGACGAGGTGGTCGTTCGGATCGAGCTCGCGCAGCAGCCGTGCCATCTCGCGGTGCCAGTCGACCACCGGGTCAATGGGCGGCGGCTGCTCGGCCAGGTCGGATTCGTTCCACAGCTCCCACGCCAACAGGTTCGGCGAGGACCCCCAGCGCGCGACCACGTAGCGCAGGTAGCGGCGGAAGATCTCGAGCGCAAAGGGATCGGTATAGACCTCGTCCGGGGCGGCGAGCGGGCCGCCGTTGGCGGCATTGAAGGGGTTCGTGCCCCAGCCCGAGCCGAAGATGCTGTCGAGCTCGAAGGGAAAGTGGCTCTGCAGCGAGAGCATCACCCGCACGTCGTGCTGCTCGGCCAGCTCCATCACGCGGTCCAGGCGCCAGGCGCGGTCCATCCGCGCCGACCAGTCCTCGAGCGTTGCGGGCTCGTAGAGGAGGCCCATGTCCCACTCGGGCATCCACAGGCGGATGAAGTTCGCGCCGCTGGCGTCGAGCTTCGCGATCCAGTCCTCGTAGGCGCCGGTGCCGCGGCGGTCGGCCCAGGAGAGGTTCTCGCCCACGGCGAAGAACGGCGTGCCGTCTTCGAACTCGAGATGCTTCGCGCCATCGGGGATGCGCAGGAAGCCGTGGCGCTCGGGGTCGAGGTTCGGGAGTACGCGGAAACGCTCCCATTCGCCGGCCTCTTCCCCACCGGCAGTGACGCGCAGCCAACGCCAGCGCCAGACTCCGGGGCGGGTGGGGGTGAAGCGGAAGCGCCACTCCCGGGAGCCGTCGGCCGCCAACACCTCGCTCCCGCTACTGGACTGGCTCCGGGTGAAGCCTTCGTAGAGAAAGGCGGGGACGGTTTTCCGCTGGCCATCGGGCCCGATCAGTTCAACGTCGACGGCGACTTCGTTCGGGTCGAAGGGGTTCGCGGCCTCGACGGCGATGGGGAGAGTTCGCTCGAGCCGCTCCCAGACCGAGAGCGTCGAGAGCGTTACGTCGTCGCCCGCGCAGCCACCGAGGAGCGCGAGGGACAGGACCAGCAGGAGCCGCGTGTACCGCATCGGCGCCCATACTAGCCTACCCCCTTGGCGTGAGCGTAGCGAAAACAAAGGCCCTGTCGGCGCGCCACGCCACGCGACATAACATCTGGTACCGCGCAATTCGGCGCTAGTCGTCATCCCGATAGGCTAAGAGAGCGCCCAGACCACTCAGCTTCTGGATTGCGCAGAACGCCTTATACGTTAACTCTCTGAGCCTAAGAGAGGGCGTTTGTAGTTACTATCTGCTCCGAGGGCGAAGGAGGCGTCGTCGCGAAACGCGACTAACCAAAGACGCGAGTCATCGTTTCCGCAAAACGCGCCTGAGCGTCGTCTTTCAACAGGCCGCCGTGGCCACCGATGATGTGGCTGAACGGCAGCTGCGCCAGCCTCTTAGCCCTTGGGGACCACTTTGAGAGCCCAATTGCGCAGAACCTAATCGTTATGTCGATTTCCTGAGAGCTCCGAAAGGCCGTTCATAGTTCCTATCAGCAACGTTCTCGGGCGTCCTGGCGAGGCTAGTCGTCCGCCTCGTCGGAGCAGAACGCGGCGGCCCCTCGTACAACGGCTTCAACGAGGACCTCCGGCGCCGCGTTCTCGCATCCCTTCAGAAGAGCACGCGCGAGTAGAAGTTCACGCCAATGGTGATCGTCCAAGCATCCGTCGTGGCCTCGGTGAACCGGGTGTCGAAGATTGTCCCCACGGTCCCGAGGTAGGGCCAGGAGAACCCTGCGAACACGTCGCTCATGATTCGTTCACTCGAGACCGTGGCGCCCAAGCCGAACCCGAGGGGGAAGAAGATCAAGCTGCCCTCGGTGGCGACGTCAACGGCGTTGAGGCCACTATTGATTTTGACAAACACCTCGTCGGTCACGCTCAACACGACGTTCCAGGGAAAGGAGATGGACGTCATGCTCTCGAAGTCGCTTGCGAGGTAGTCCAAGTTGATCATCAGCCCCGTGTCGAAGGCGAAGACCTCTCCGCCGTGGAACCGAATCGGGATGCCGATGAGCATTCCAAACTCGGACGCCGTAGGAATCAAGAAACCAAGATCGAGCCCGAAGTTCACAATGCCCGAACCGGTACCAAGTCTTGGCCCTGGGCGATGATTGGAATCAGTCCATCGCCACCCGTCGCTCTGAAGAGGTCGGGGTTGGGGTAGCTACCCATTCGGTATCGCGAGAACCCTAGCTCCAAATGGTTCACCGGTGAGATCGCCGCGCCGAAGTTGAGCGTCGTGGTCTCGAAGCCGGAATCCCGGCCGATGACGACGTCAAACGTTCCCCGGATCATTCCTTTCGGCATCACCAGCCCGCGCGCGGCGTAGCGGATACCATACGCGTCCGCAGGGCTCGTCGACTCTTGATTCTGCTCCTCGGGGAGCTGTGCCCCCACCTCGCGGAACGAGCCACCTAGAAAATCGGCACCCAGCACCGCCAAAGCAAGCAGCACGCGGGCGACCAGCGTCGTGCGATGCCGCCATGATCGACGAGCATCCCTCTCGAGCAACGAGTTAGGCATCACAACCTCCCCGTGCGGTGCACCCCGCACCTGAGTCACAGGATAGGCCTGCATTATCCGTGCCGGACGAACGCTGGGCTTTCCCGGGAATTCCTTGCCGCTGCGCGCAAGCTTTGCGCAGCCTCGAAGCACGACGCCAATGATGCGTGATCGTCCAAGACCAATCGCTGGCGGCCGGCGACGGGTCGACGAAGTTCCGCCAGAGCTCCTCGGCTATGTCTGCGTCTTCACTGGACGCGGGAGCGGCACGCCGCGTGCTTTCAAGGCGCGTATGCTCGCGACTGCGCACGCCGCATGCCTGATCGGCATCGAAGCTCACCCCGTTCAAGTCGAGGTTCGTCTCGGCGAAGGCCTTCCGGGGTTCGACATCGTTGGGTTGCCCGAGCGCGGAGTGCGAGAGAGCCGCATTCGAGTACGCGCGGCCCTGTCGTCGATCGGGTTCGCGTTTCCACCGCGGCATCTTGTGCGGAATCTCGCCCCCGGCGATCTCCCCGGGCATAGCGAATTCAAAAGCCCTGTCTACGCCGTGAGCCACGCGACATAACGATTAGTTCTGCGCAATTCGGCGTTTACGATGAGCCCAATGGGCTAAGAGAGCATACTTCCGGCAATCCGCCTTCAACAGCGGCGGCAGATCCCGAATCACGGCGGCGGCCACGTCCAGCGGGTCGGCGTCGTATACTGCGATCGCCCAGCGCGTCCTTTGGACCATCGAAGGCCCTTCCCACTTACGGCCTTGAATCCTTTGCCAGATCGGAACGCCGTCTTTGTCGATCACGGGCTGCCCGTCCTTGGTCCGCACTAGCCGCCGCACGGGGACGCCGCCGATCGCCGTCACCACGGCTGCGCCAGAATCAGCAGCGCGGGATGCCTGGATCGCCTGGACCTTTTTGTAGACCGGATCGATCAGACGCGGATCGTGTTCCAGTGCATCCAAGATAGCGGCCAGATGATAGGCGCTTCGCGATGGGCTTGCTTCGAAGCGCTCGCGGCATGTTTCCGCCGCCCGTAGAACGTCGCGGCGAATGTCGGCGTCTAGCTGTTCGGGCGCGTCTTCGGGTCCCGCGCTAGGCTTTGCTTTGGTCGGC
>JAFDAJ010000271.1 GCA_019313915.1 Deltaproteobacteria bacterium | reverse complement strand
CTTTTGGCGCGGTGGGTACTCTTGGAACGTGGAGAGGAACGCTCCGACCTTGTCCTGCGCCGGCACCAGCAGGAACACGTGACGGATGTACCAGTCCCAATAGGTGTTCGACGTGATAGTGGCGCGCTCGTACGGGTCCGTCTTCAAGTTGAACAGATACGGAAGTCGAAGGTTCTCAAACTCCCGCTGCCAGATCCGCATCGTTCCGGGCTCGTCTTGAACCTTGAACTGCACCTTCCAGTTGCCGTACCGCAGGGCCAGCAAGTCCCCGTCATCGGAGAAGTAGAAATACTCGATGCGGGGGCTAGTCGTCTCTTGGCCGGTGAGGTAGGGCAGGAAATTGTAGCCGTCGAGGTGCACCTTGAACTTCTTGCCGTCGGCCTCGTAGCCCTCGAGGAGCTTCTCCTTGACGTCGGGTTCCCCAGCGGCCGCGAGCAAAGTAGGCGACCAGTCGAGGTTCGACATGATCGCGTTCGAGACTGTGCCTGCCTGGATCTTGTCGGGCCAGCGCACCATGAACGGCACTCGGAATCCGCCTTCCCAGCCGGTGTTTTTCTCGCTGCGAAACGGGGTCATCGCGCTATCGGGCCAGGAGTTCATGTGCGGGCCGTTGTCCGTCCCGTAAATGACGATCGTATTTTCGGCGATGCCGAGCTCATCGAGCTCATCGAGGATGGACCCGACGTTCTTGTCATGGTCGATCATCGTGTCGTGGTACTGCGATTGAAACTCGCCGGCCTGGCCGATGCTCTCGGGCTTCGTGTGCGTCCACAAGTGCATGTGCGTGAAGTTGACCCACACGAAGAAGGGCTTTTCGCCGTCGGTCTGGCGGCGGATGAAATCCTGTGCGCGCGCGGCGATGTCGTCGTCGATAGTCACCATGCGTTTGCGCGTCAGCGCACCCGTGTCTTTGCACACTTGTTTGCCGACCTTGCCGAAACGGGGATCGACCGTCGTGTCGTCTTGGGTGCTGGCCTTGCAGTCCATCACGCCCCGCGGCCCGTACTTGGCTTTGAAGGCAGGGTTCTTCGGGTAGTCGTGTTCTTCGGGCTCCTCTTCCGCGTTCAAGTGGTAGAGGTTCCCGTAGAACTCGTCGAAGCCGTGCACCGTGGGCAGAAACTCGTTGCGATCGCCGAGGTGGTTCTTGCCAAACTGCCCGGTCGCGTAGCCTTGGCCCTTCAGGAGCTCAGCAATCGTCGGGTCTTGCTCGCTCAGGCCTTGCGTGGCGCCGGGCAACCCGACCTTGCTCAACCCCGTCCGAAAGACGCTCTGGCCCGTGATGAACGCTGAGCGTCCCGCGGTGCAGCTCTGCTCGGCGTAGTAGTCCGTGAACTTCATCCCCTCGCGCGCGATACGGTCGATGTTGGGTGTGGAATAGCCCATCAGCCCCTCGGAGTACGTGCTGAGGTTGCTGATGCCGATGTCGTCGCCCCAGATCACGACGATGTTGGGCTTACCTTCCGCTTTGGCCGCGGGAGCGTCGCCGGGCTCGCCACGGGGACTCGGTGCAGCCGCGTTCGGTTCCGAAGTTGGGGCCTTCGGCGCTTCAGCAGCAGGCTCCGTCGTGGCGGCTTCCTTAGCGGGCTGGCAACCGAGGGTAAGGACTGCGCTCGCGCACACGATGGCTAGTAAATGAACTTGGATTCGCATTGGTCTTCTCCCGTTTCCCATGCAGGCAGTCTTGGCTGCGAAGCGTGCCTTTATCGTACAGCCGTGTCCAGAGCTTCCCTCGGATGCGGAGCTCTCCTAGCCCATGGGGACCATGTCGAGAACCGAATTGCGCGGTATTAAGCGTTATGTCGCGTGGCTCGCCGCCCTGACTGGGCCTTTGTGCGGACTATCTGCTGCGCCGCCTTGCACGGGCGAATAAGCCGAAGGCGTTGAGCGCGCCGTCCGTGAGGAAGAACGCGGCGTCTCGCTCACCGGCTCTCTAGTTCTTCAAACGTCGAACCGTTCACAATACCCTTCAAGCGTCTCGCGTACTCGAGCGTCGCTCAAACCGAAGTCGGCGATGTCGTAGACGTGATGGCCATCTTGGTGGGTCGGGTTTTCTGCGATGCGCTGTGCGAAACGTAGTGCCAGCGCGTCGTTCCATGGCAGGTCGAACTGCCGATAGATGTCGGAGAGCATGCCGATCGGATCGGCCAATAGGTCGTTGAGACGAACATCGAAGAACCGACTAGCGTCGGCATGGCTGCGCGCAGCCAGACCGCGTTCGATCCCGATACGCGAATACTCCATCCAGAACTGACCCACTTCCTGCAGATCGATCCCACCGGGTCGCATCTTGCCAGCGATTCCAGCGTTGAGTGAGCATTGCGAGGCGATGGCGCGCGTTGGGTTGCGATGGGTATGGATCACCAGCGCATCAGGATAGACAGCCAAGAAGCTATCCAGGTGCCAAAGGTGCCAAGGGCATTTGAGAAGCCAAGGCAGGCCGGAACCCTGCGCGGTTAGGATCTGAAGCTGCGTTCGATGCGATTCGTAGATTTCCTGCATCGGCCAGTCCAGCATTCGCTTAGCGTAAGGGAAAAGCCCCAAACCCATCAGGAACTTCAGCATCATGATTTCGTTCTCAAGCAGAAAGAAATCCTCTTCTTGTTGGTCTGCCGATACCTTGTGCACGTTTGCTAGTTCGGGTTGGACGAAATGCGAAAACCACATTGGAACGCTCGTTCGCCTGCGACGCCATCCTCGGTCATCCATCAAGTCGTGTTTGCGACCCACTGGATATGAGAACTCCCAAGTGCGTCCAACGCGATAGCTTGAGTCCGCAGCCATCACGTTGTGCAGGTAAGTTGTGCCGGTGCGAAACAGACCCGTGATCAGGATCGGTCTGCCGATATGGATGTTACGCAGTTCGGGACGTTGTTTGAGCAGCGCGACGAGATGAAGCCGGTTGATCAATTGCCAGCGCAAAGACATCCGGATGCCGAAACGACCGAACACGTTCCATTCCAATCGACTGACGTCCGCGACCGTTTGCTCCAAGCGCTGTGCAAAACCCTCTGTTTCGCCGAAATCACTCAATCCCGTATGGCGACGGGCATGCGCTTTCAATCGCTCGACCGTGAGCGGCATCATACGTTCCGCCAAAGGGTCGAGTTTTGTGAGCAATGAAAGCGGAAAGCGAGGTTGAAGGGTTTTCGGGCTTTCTTTCATGGGTCCAGGCTTCGCGATTGGGATCACTAACTACGATCTTATTCCGACTGGACAAGAGCAAATGCCGCTCCGCGC
>JAFDAJ010000270.1 GCA_019313915.1 Deltaproteobacteria bacterium | reverse complement strand
CGAGAGACTGAAGAAGAGATAGCCGACAAACAAGACCGACCCCAGTCCATGCGCCCACAGAGCATAATAGGGAAGCAGCGGGAGCCGCAGTCTCTCGACGGCGAGAATGCCGGCCACCAGGCCAAGAACACTGGTGAGACCGAGAACGACGCCGAGCTTCACAACGACGAGATATAGGTGGACATCGACCACACCGATTCTGTCGCGGAGGCTCAAGCCCGCGATCGCAAGGCTGAGAACCACGGCTCCGGCCAGACCGACACTCACCCACCCAAAGAGCTTCTTCCGGGCATTCATTCGAGCCAGTCCAGAGCGAAGAGAAGAGCCGAGATATTGTGCTGGACGTAGTCGATTCGGATCTCCGGGTCGACGATCGAACTGAAGAAACCTCCGACAGCCTTCTCCGGCGCCTTCGCGTAGAACGAATTGCGCTCGGTGATCTGCTGGCTGAGAAGAAACGCGGTGGCCGCGAGCAACTCCTTGGCACACAGGCTCGCCTCTGCCTCGTGTTCCATTTTCTTCAAGGCTCGGCAGAGAGCACCCTGCCCCTCGCTTCGTGCCGCCGTCGGTGTTGAACGGGGAAATTGAGGGTCCCAGGTGGAGCCGACAAACGCAGAGGCCCGGTTCTCCTTCTCCCTGAACCGGTAGTTCCACATCGTCTCTGCGATGACACGATTGTATTCGAGATAACGCGCCTTCCCGGTCACCTCGTAGATGTCGGAAAGCGCATACATGAGCCAAGCATCCGGTGGCACGTAGGTGTTGAGACCGAGAAAGCGCCAGCGGCCAATCATGAAGTCCGCCGCCTTTGAAGCGCTCTCTAGCCAGCGTCGCTCACCGGTGACGCGGTGGAGACGAATCAGAGCCAAGGTGGCCTCGCCGGGGTAATAGATCGAGCCCCGCGCCGGAACATCGGCTTGTTCGGACCACCGGAAGTAGTGTTGAAAGTCGCCGTTTGGTTTCTGCACGCGCTCGATGAACCGGCCAAAGCGAAGCATGAGCTCGAGGTCGCGACCGTCTTTGACCCACTTTTCCCTTTCGCACAGCGCCAGGAGCGCCAGTCCGCCTCCGCCGAGCTTGGCCTGCCATCCCTCAAGAACGAAGCTGATCTCCCCGTCTGTCTTGACGTGCTTCTCGTCGAGCCACGCCATGGCCCGGTCCGCTGCTGCGAGGTACTTCGCATCCCGGGTCAAACCATAGATTTGGTAGAGGGAAAAGCTCGTCCCAACATGCCTGAGCAGGTTGTAACCCTGAGGATACTTGTCGCCGATCGGGTCGTAGGCGTAACGGTAGCGGCCATCCTTCTCCTGGTGGCGAACGAGAAAGTCTGCGCCGGAGATGATGGCCTCTTTTACGCGCCCGGATGTGACCGCCTCGGGCTCTGGCTGGTTTCGCGTCGCTCGCATCCACGTCCGGCGCCGAAGGTCGAGGACCACCGCGTGGGTGAGAAAACGAAACACCTCGGCTCCACTCCGGCGTGCGCTGGCCAGTGTCTTGAACAGGTCCCAGTCGTTTTCCATCGCCTCCGTGGGGAATACAAAGCGCGTTCCATCCGATTCCGAGTCGATCTTGAACCCCTCGGCGGCATCGTCTACGAGGTATTGAATCAAGTCCTTCGACTCTGCCGTCAGCCGCTTGAGCTCACTTGTCCTGATCTCCACCTTGAGAAACGCTGAGCCCGCGGTGGAGCCCAGCCCGGAGCGGATCTTGTCCGAGAGATTGCCGAGCGCCTCCTTCAAGAGAGGTTCTGCGTGCACGTAATAGCGGGGCTTCTCGCCGGACAAATAGAGTGTGGCGAGCAGGAGGTCGGTCTCGTTGAGAACTTGCGGCTGCGGCTGCGGAGCGGCTGCGGCGGGCCTTTCATCGACCAGCGCAGCGAAGAAGTAGTCCGCCAACCACTGCTCCGCCTCCTCGCCGACCACGAGAGTCGATTCGAGCCTCCTGTCCGCAAGAGACGAGACGAACACGAGCAGAGAGACGACAAGAGCTAGAGGAGGGGCCAGATAGGCTGCGCGGCGGAGATAGCGAAGGGGTCGCTCGTTCCTCAGCCATTCGGTAAATCTCGGTAGCTGCTTCACGCCCGCACCTCACCCTTGATGTACGTCGAGGCTGGACATCGGCTGGATGCGGCGCTCATTCCACTGCCTGCTGCCCGTAGATGTACCTCAAAGCGAGAATGACCGCGTGCATCTGATGCTGGGTCACATCGATTCGCAACGTCGACTTACGAGCATGGTTTTGCACGCCGCCCACGGCCAGGGGGGCATCGGGGTCGCCCATTCGAATGTAGATGTTGTTGATCGGGCTTCCGACCTGCCACGACGTGAGCTTCTCGAGGCCGATATCAGTGACGCATGCAAACTTCCCGGCGTGCTCACGGTCCTGCCGCTCGGAAGCGAGCTGATAGGCGTGAATGATGCCCTCGTAGGCGTATCCGGTGTTTCGCTTTCGCCACAGCGTGTTGTGGACATCGATCATCCAGTCGGCCAACTCGATGGTGTAGTCCCCATATTTCGTCGTATCAGCCCAACCGCTCGTGGCCATTTCGTAAAAGGCCATGCTGCTCCATTGAAAGTAGCCTTTGGTGATCGGTGAGTCCGGATCGACTTTTCGGGCGTCTACTACGTTCCTTCGATATCCGGAATCCGCACCTTTCCTGATCGGGCCATCCAGGCCAGCAAAGTCGAGGTACTTGGCGGCCTTGATCATCGCCAGGAGCGCCTCCCCATCGAAGTACGAAGAGGACGGCACCCCGGGCTTTCCATCTTTGAGGTCGTACCCCGAGTGCCAGCTCCCATCATCGGCCATCGCGGCAACGAGAAACTTCAGGTACTGGCCTAGGTGTGCTCTGTAGCGGGCATACTCGACTTCAGGAATCCTGCCCTTGGCACCGCGCAGGAAGTCGACGTGAGCGAGGGCACAGAGAGCCACGGTTCCGGTCGCGCCGCGCTCAGCCCCTGGATAGATGATGTAGCGGGCATCATCGGCGGTGAGCGCCGAGTTCCGCTCGAAGAACGCCAGCGCCTTTCGCATGGCCCGCCCGGTCTCATCGTCCGGGTCGGCGTGGTAGACGAGCGCCATGCCCCAGGCGGCCCCAGCCTGTCTAACCTGGCTATCGCCGGGCGTAAATTTGCCAGTCTGCCAGTCGTATTCGTAATTGAAGTTGCCCTCTGGCTTTTGGTTCTTGAGCAGGAACTGGCGGCCAAGCCCAAGCGACTCGGTCAAGACTGACGGAGTCAGACTCCGACCGCACCATGCTCCGGACTCGTAGCCGATGAGGCGCCACAAGTTCGGCCACAAGGTGGGCGCAGCCCCAACGCCGATCGTGGTGCCGAGAACAACCGCAACAAGTATGACCCGGCGGCGGTGCCTGCCGAGCCAGCGGAGGCTGGGGCTGTCGATGGCGTTTGGGTTCCTGGCGACGCTGATGCTCATGCGGTAGCCGGAAACGGACATCGCCTCTGGGAGCCGATTTGCGGGGCTCTGATTAGAACCCTCTCGGTAGGCTCCAAATCGGTGAGGTCGCGCTCACCGGACGGTCGCATTCACCACGAGACAGGTCGTAGCCGTTTCGGGTCCGAACACGTTGTTCTCCACTTTGATTCTGACGTACGTGTTGCCGTCGCCAGGTGTGTACAAGATGTAGTCCAGTGGCTTTGGAGGGTTCCCCCGCAGCTCGATGTCGAGTGTGTGCGGGCCCGGCTGCGCGACGGTCTCGACGCGGACGTTGACCTCGACGGTTTCGTTCCCGCTCGTCAACGCGACGCCAGAACCGCCCAAGAAGCCCGAGCTTTCATGGCGGAGCAACGCGGTCACCTCCCTGGTATCCGGATCGACGCCCGCCTTGACGGTCATGAATTCGTCGAAGGTAGCGTCCGGGGGGGAGATGCTCAGCGTGCCCGCGATTTGGGGCAGACCGGGGATGTCCACCTCCAAGCAAGAGCCGGAGCCGCCGCCAGTGCCACCCGTTCCGGCCGTGCCGCCGCTACCAGCCGTGCCGCCGCTGCCTGCCGTGCCGCCGCTGCCTGCCGTTCCACCGCTGCCTGCCGTTCCACCGCTGCCTCCGGTTCCACCGCTGCCTGCCGTGCCGCCGCTGCCTGCGGT
>JAFDAJ010000269.1 GCA_019313915.1 Deltaproteobacteria bacterium | reverse complement strand
GCGGACGACATCGAACGGAATGCTCACGATGAGCTCACCCTTGAGACTAAACATCACGACGATGGTGAATAGGAGCGCGGTGAGTGTCAGCGGGCTGATCTTCGGAACGAAGACACCTTCGTACCAGGTTCTGCCTTTGAGCTTCACGAGGATGAGACGTGTGAGCATGCCAGCAATGAAGGGGATCCCGAGGTAGATGAATACGCTTTCGGCGATCTGCCCCATCGATACCTGAACCACGCTTCCTTCGAGCCCAAAGAAGGGCGGCAGCACGGTGACGAAGAGCCAGGCATACGCGCTGTAAAACAGCACCTGGAAGACGCTGTTGAGGGCCACGAGACCCGCAGCGTATTCAGTGTCGCCCTTGGCGAGGTCATTCCATACGATCACCATCGCAATGCAGCGGGCAATGCCGATCATGATCACGCCGATCATGTATTCGGGCCGGTCCTGCAAGAACGCCAACGCTAGCCCGAACATTAGGATGGGACCGATGACCCAGTTCAGCACCAGTGATAGCCCTAGGACTTTGACGTTACGGAAGACATCGCCGAGCTCCTCGTACCGCACCTTGGCGAGTGGCGGATACATCATTAGGATGAGCCCGATGGCGATCGGAATGTTGGTGGTGCCGACCTGAAAGCGATTGATGAACGCGTCGACGCCCGGCACGAAGTAACCCGCGCTCACGCCGCCGGCCATGGCGAGAAAGATCCACAGCGTCAGGTAGCGATCGAGAAACGAGAGCCGGCGTAGACGCGGAGTGATCTGAGCTTCGATCATAGCGCCTCCACGAGTGCTTTGAGGTGCGCGAGCATCGATCGGTCGACGCAGTAGCAGCGCCGGGCTCCGTCCACCTCTCCCTTGATCAAGCCAACCTCTTTCAGGATCTTGAGATGCTGGGAGACCGTAGACGCAGCGAGCGGTAACTCGTCGGCTAGCTCGCCAGCGATGCAAGTGTCATCGGCGACCAGCATCTTGAGGATGCGCACCCGAGCTGGATGCCCGAGTGCCTTCGCCAATGAGGCAAGCGTGTGCTCTGCGTTCTCGTCAAAGGCAGCGATCGTGTGCACGGCAGCGTCCGGGGGGCACGGCGCCGAATCTGTGTTGGTGTGGATAGTCATTCGTATTTCGTCTAAATACGAATTACGTCCACTTTGTCAACGCTTTTCCGCAGGTCGACCAGGAATCGGAGGATGAGCACGCCGAGCATTTCGGCAGCGCGACAACCGAAAGATACGCTAGGCTGCTAAATCTTTGGAGGTTGACCAGTGAACAAGTGCTTGATGCTAATCTTCGCCGCACTCGCGGTAGTCGCCGGATGCGAATCTGAGTCTTCTGGAAATGGCGGCACCGGGGGAACCGGAGGCGCCGCGGGAGCCGGAGGTGCTGCGGGCGCTGGAGGTGCTGCTCGGGCCTGCGCAACCGACATCGACGTGGGCGAGGTACAGGCGTTCGGCATGGAGACGCCGGCGACCACGGAGGGCATCACCTTCGATGCGGATGGCAATCTGTTCGTGTCGACCACCGAGAGTAATGCCGACGACGAGCTCCTTCAGGTCGCGGTAGACGCCACCTTCGAGCCTGTCGCCCAAGCCGAGTCGATTCTCGGCCTCGACAGCGATCCGCGCGGAATCGTCGCAGCGGGCATCAGGACAGGCAAGCTCCTGTTGATCGATCCCGCCACGGGCACCGTAGAGGTCATCGCCGAGGGTCTGGGTGATCCCAACTTCGTGGTGACGACCCCATGGGACACGATCCTCGTGTCGGATGATCGCGTCGGGGAAAACACGATCGACGAGGTCACGTGGGAGGGAGTGGTCACCACTTGGGTTGAGGGTGTGCCTACCCCCAATGGGATGGTCTTCTCATTGGACGAAACCACCCTCTATGTCGCGTCGACATTTGAAGAGCCCGGCCTTTGGCGCGTTCCCGTCAACGAAAGCGGCGAAGCCGGCATGCCGGAGAAGTGGGTGAGCTTCGATGAGGGGACGATCCCGGACGGCGTCGCCATCGATAGCGAGGGCAACGTCTATGTCGCGCTGAACATCGTCGGCCAGATCGCGCAAGTAGATCCAGACGGCAACGTCACCATCATCGCCGAACAGGTCAGCACCGCGGCAAGCCTTGCCTTCGGACAAGGCGAGTTCGATCCCTGCTCGATCTATGCGACCAACCTTTTCGGCACCCAACTGTGGCGAGTCGGAATCGGTATCCTCGGGACCGAGAAGTAGTCGGCCTAGTCGCTAGGTGGAGCCGCCGTTCGCTATGCCAGATGCAAGCGACCCGGCTCATCTCCATTGAAGGCCAGCGAGAACGAGAGACGAAGTTGACGGCCGCTACGCAAGGCGAGCGTCGGCAATACGGAAAGCGTCTCGGCGATGCTTTGCCCAGCTCGCCACTCGACACGAACAACTACATGGCGGCCGTCGAAGTGCTTCTCAGGGGCCTCAACGCTAGCTACGCGGACAACAAAAAGGCATAACGACACGATGACCGACGGCGACCAGGAAATTGTTGAGCATTCGTTTCGGCTCTGTCAGCAACTGTTGCGGATCGACACCACCAACCCGCCTGGAAACGAACGCGAAGCGGCTGAGCTCGTCGCGGAGGAGCTGAGCAGCGCCGGCCTGGAACCGGTGATGCTGGAGAGCGCCCCGCGGCGGACCAACGTCATTACGCGTCTTCGAGGGACCGGCGAAAAGCCCCCCCTCGTGCTGGCCGCGCATCTCGATGTCGTCGAGGCGGAGCCGTCGGCTTGGGAGCACCCACCGTTCTGTGGAGAGGTGCACGACGGCTGTCTTTGGGGGCGTGGCGCGATCGACATGAAGAACATGGTGGCGATGTCGGTTGCGATCATGGCGCAACTTGCGCGTGAAGGCGTCAAGCCCAAGCGCGATTTGATCTTCGCCGCCGTGGCTGATGAGGAAGCCGGCTGTCGGCAGGGATCGCTGTGGCTTTCGGACAATCATCCAGACCTGATCCGTGGTGAGTTTGCGATCGGTGAGGGCGGAGGCTTCAACATCCAGGTCTCGGCAGTCGTTCAGCTCAGCGAGTCGATCGCGCGGCTCGGCAAGGAAGGCCTGCCGCGGCACGCCTCGGCGCCCGTGAAAGATTTCATAGGCGCGCTGGCATCGCACCTACCCGCACCCCTTCGTCCGATTATCAAGCTCCTTGCGAGCCCGAGCATGGGTCCGGCTGTGCTCAGTCTGTTGCCTGACCCCTCGGTCAAGCGCGCCTTTCGCTCTCTACTGGGGAACACCGCCTCGCCCACGGTGCTGCGCGCCGGGAACAAGACGAACGTGATCCCGGGCTTTGCCGAGGCAGAGATCGATGGCCGCATCTTGCCAGGGCAGACGAAAGAGGATCTCATGCGAGAGCTCCAGGCCGTGCTCGGTCCCAAAATCGAGCTCGAGGTACTCCACTCGCTTCCACCTGTGGTCATGGAGCCCAAAGAGTCGTCTCTCTACTCGACGATTCACGAGGTGATGGCCGAGCGCGCTCCGGGTGCGCCGGTAGTTCCGTTCGTCTTGCAGGGCTTCACCGATGCCACCGCCTTCACTCGGCTCGGTGCGCGGTGGTACGGATTCGCGCCGGTTCGACTGCCGCCAACGATGCGCTTCGCCGACATGTTT
>JAFDAJ010000268.1 GCA_019313915.1 Deltaproteobacteria bacterium | reverse complement strand
GGAGGGGCTGGCGCATCGCCGAGATCCATCCGCCGTCCCCCATCGAGTCCGGGCCGGAGTGGCTTGGATCTTTCGCCGACCGGGGGCAGATCATCGGCGACCTGGTTGAACCGATCGCGAGCTCACGGTGCAGCACGACGATCCGGCAGACCGCTTCATCGCTGCCACCGCGAGCGTATATCAACTCACCCTCGTCACAGCCGACGAACGTCTCTTACGCGGCAAGGGCTACGAGACGATCCGCGCGTAGCAGGTGGGGTCGTCTCATGGCCTCGGTTGAGATCCCCCAAACTTCCACGAAGTCGAGTCCGGGCTAGAGCCCGAGGGTGCTGCAGCTCACGGGAACCACTGGGCCTTGCAGACTGCTGTACTTTGCAGTCCCGGTCTCAAGAGACGGGCCGTAGATCTCGAGAGTCGAAGCATCGCCCATTGCTTTGGCGAGCAGGTTCACGAAGTTCTCGGTCCCCTCGCAGGTGCCCACGAAGAGGAAGTTTTCAGTCGGAGCGCCGCCAGTTTCATAGCCTCGCGCCGTCCCGTGGACGGAGCTGATTCGAACTGACTTGCCCGGCTGTGTTACTTTGCAGGTTGGTTTAACTTCCACCTTGAAGTCGATATAGCCTGTCGTGTCGGCGAGCGTGAAACAGAGTGTCTGGGCAAACGCCGAGCTCGACAGCAGAAATACGACAACAACTGGAAGCACGGTTGTTGTGATTCGCATACGCGCGAGCGTATCACTGCGTAGGTTTTCTGGGAACACGCAGCGAAGGTTACGCGCTCCGCGCAAATAGCCGCCCAAGACTAGATTGTCGACAGTGGCCGGTTCCTGCCGAGCGGTCATCCAGCCCTTGCCCTAAAGAGCGGAACGGCGGGCATCGTCTCGGACCTCATTCACTGAGCGCCGCCCCCAACCTGTGGAGCAGTGCGGCGCCATCGCCCCGATACGAGGCGCCGTGCATGCAAGCGAGCAGCTGGGGCTCGGTCGCAGCCAGCTTGTCGAGCAGCGCTGCGGCGCCTTGAATCGGTGCGTAGGGGAACTCCTGTCGCATCGCCTCGCTCGGTTCCCACACCAGGTCTTCCGATTCGGTGATCGCAGGCGGTTCGTTCCCGGGCTGAGCAAACAGGTCGCCGCATAGCAGCGTGCGAGTCGTGCTCTCGAACAGGTAGCCCGCCTCCATGCCGTGAGGAAGATGCGGCGTATCGATCCACTGCACGCGCAGGGTGCCCAGCGAAAGGGTTTCACCGTCGGCGAGGGGCTTCGCGGGGCGGTCTGCGAAATCGTCTACCGAGACCATGGCAGCCAGCGCGCTGCACAAGGGCTGTGCATCAGGCGCCGCGGCGAGCCACTCGTTGAGCGCACCGCACTCGTCGGCTTCGAAGTGGGAGAACGAGATCCACCGTAGGCGGGCGGGATCCATGACCGATGCAACCGCCTCGAGGGTGAGCGGGAACATCTTGCGCGGCCCGGTGTGAAACAAGAGCGGTTCGTCATCGACGAGCAGGAACTGATTGAACGTGAACCCGCCTGGCATGGCTTCGGGCGGTACCGGGGTGCTGATACGGAAGATTTTGGGCGCTATTTCGTCGATCCGGGTTCCGGCTTGTTCGTTGGTCACTGGCATTGTGAGGTCTCCTTGGTGATTCAACCCGACGTGTCAACGGACCGCGACCCGTTACAGAAAAAAATCATGTAGACTTCGCCGGTGGCAGCGGAGGCGGCGGAGCACCCAGATAATGCGGAGCTGGCCCGGCGTATCCAGGAGCGTGGAGCGAATGCCAGCGCTGCTGAAACCGAGCTTTGCCGCCGGTTTTGGCAACGCGCACGGCTCTACGGGCTCCGTCACCTCCGCGGTGTAACGGAAGCCGAGGATCTTGCACAACAGGTCATGGAGGTGACGCCCACAGCCCTACGAAATGGTCGGGTCGACGACCTCGAGCTCCTCGATCGGTACGTGCTAGGCGTGTGTCGCAACGTCGCGCACGCGCTGCGCCGGGCGGGGGAGCGAACCGCGAAGGCCGCGCAGCGGCTGGCTCTCGAGCCGGCGCCGGCACTCCAAGAGCCTCCCGAACGCCCGTGGGGGACGCAATCGGTGGAGCACCTCACCGTGTGCCTCGCCGGGCTGTCGCAGCGGGAACAGCGCGTGGTGCAGCTGTCATTCGCTCAATGGCTGTCGAGCCCCGAGATCGCCGAACAGCTGGGGGTGGCGCCCGGGAACATTCGGGTCATCCGTCATCGTGCTCTGCGCAAGTTACGGCAGTGCATGGACCAAGCGGGAGTTTCGGCATGACAGCAGCGTGCTCACATGGCGTCGCCGCGGAGAGCTGGATCGACTTCTTCGCGAGCGAGCTCGACGACGAGGCCGGCGAGCGGCTCGAGCGACTGTTGTTCGAGTGCACCCAATGCGCGGCCGAGGCCGAGCGCTGGGGTGCTGTGGCGGGTGCCACGGGGCTCGTCATCCCTCCTGTGCTCACGCCCGAGGCGCTGCGCGCCCTCCAGAACCAGGGCGAGCTGATGAACGAGAACGTGATGCAACCGGGCGACCACCGCCGGGCGGAGTTCCCCGACGGTGGAAGGCTCCTCATTCACCGGTTGGAGGGACTCGAGCTCGGGCCTGATGACCGCATAGACCTCGCGCTGAGCACACCTGAGGGTGCGCCACTGGTGCGCTTCGAAGACGTGCCCTTCGATCGCGACACCGGTGAGGTGCTCGTCGCGTGTCAGCGCCACTTCGGCGAGTCGTTCCCAGAGAAAATCGTGTTCGAGATCGAGCGTCGCGTAGCGGACCAGGTCGAGGTGCTCGCCACCTACAGCGTCGACCACACCTACTGAGCCTGGCGCTTTGTGAGTCGGACGCTTCCTGTTACAAGACGGGCGTGCGCTGTCTGGTCACAGGGGCAACCGGATTCATCGGCGGCGCCATCGTGCGCAGCCTTGAGGCAGCCGGTCACGAGGCCGTCGCGTACGTTCGCGAAGGCTCGGACTCGCGCGCGCTTCAAGACGTCGAAAGGATCGTGGGCGACCTCGCGGACCCGAACCGCCTCGCCGTCGCTGCCGCAAGCTGTGAAGCGATGGTGCACGCTGCCGGAATCGCTGACCCCGCGGCCGACGCGGACGCACTCGGCTGGGCGCACATCGCTGGCACCGAGAACGCGCTCAATGCCGCCAGGCAAGCCGGGTGTCGCCGCCTCATTCACATCTCGTGCGCCGACGTGACGCTGTACGACGGGCCACGCTCTTTTTGGAACGAAGACGAAG
>JAFDAJ010000267.1 GCA_019313915.1 Deltaproteobacteria bacterium | reverse complement strand
CGACCTCGGGTACGTCATTGGGTACTCCGCGTTGATCGCGTTGGAGTTGTCGAGTGCGAAGTCGACTTGCGTCGGCAGCTCAGGGCATGGAGGCCCTCCGTCGTCGGCCGTGTAGGTCGTCAATCCGAACCGCACAATCGACTCGAGACCCGACACCGTGCCGGTCACTGCGGCATGGGCGTCCTCCCAACGGTTGCCCCGCATCGAGCTGCTTTGGTCGACGAGGAACATGACGTTCGGGATGCTGCGCGTGGGTGTGACCATCACGGACTGGCAGCTGTTGCCGCCGGTATTGCCCGTGCCGCCAGAGCCACCTCCGCCGAGCACCAGCACGCATCGTCCCCGACCATTGCAGTCTTCGTTTGCACCGCAGCCTTCGGTAGCCGTGCATTGCGCGCTGCACACGCCGTTGTTGCAGAACGTCCCGGCCTGACACTCGGAGTCGCTGCCGCTTAGACAGGACTCGTCGCAGCCGGCCGGAGGAGGACTGAACGACTCGCATCCGGTCGGCTCACCGCCAGTTGCACCGGCGCCGCCAGTGCCCCCACGGCTTTCGCCGCCGCCGCCGCCGCTACCAGCGCAGGCAGCCAGACCGACGCACCCCACGAACACGAACAAACACCAAAGCCAACGCATGAGCCCCCCAAAGACAAAGCCAGTTACATTAACATGATGCAAATACTTCGTATCGCCCGCAAGTCATGCTCCCGCCCGTGCAATGCCTGAGCTCGGTCGGATCGTTCGTTGAAGCCTGCCCCACGTGCGATCAGCCGACAGGCGCACGTCCCCGCGCCTTCTTCGGGTCGCGCATGTCTAGGAGAGACACACGGACGCCGTACGTCGCGAAGTGACCGGTTGGACGAATCTCGATGATGCAGTTCTCGGCGATGGTCCCGTGCTGGTCGATCATCCGTCCCACGAGGGTTTCGAGGAGCTTCGGTTCGACATCGCTCATCGGAAGCACACGCGCTGTGCCGCTGAAGGCGATCGTCGCGTCGGGGATCTTGATCCAGGGCATGAACGGAACGCGCTTTGAAATCGTCACATTGAGCGCGACGTGGGGGTTGAGCAGGATGTGCTTCGCCTTCCACGAATCCTTCGCCGCCCGGACATACAGAACCCGGTCCATCGCGACATAGACGATGCCTGCAGAGCGGGCCCGGCCTTTGGGATTCACATAGGAAAGCACGGCGAACGAGCGCTTCTCGATTTCTTTCCAAACGAGGTCCGAGCCAATGGGAGCCGGCATTGGGAGGAGGCGTAGATCTGCGTCGGCTCCTGATCAAGGAGAGATCCCACCGTGGCCGGATTCCAAGCTGGGTCGTTTCGGCCAACCTCGGCGGGATCTTCTTTCCGGCGGGCGGTCCTGTCGCTGGAATGAAAGTGTGCGGCTGCTCACAAAAGAGCACATGAGGAACGCTGGCCCGCCCTTGGGGCTTGATCTCTGAAAGCGATTCCGAGTAGTCACGGAAGCTACGCCTTGTTGGTTCCCCGTCCACACACCAAGCGGGAGCGATCTGTCCTCTGCTCGTCGTCTAGATCGCAACGGCGTGGCGCAGCGAACTAGTCAATGAGTGCCAATAGATGACTAAGAGACGATTTACCCCATGGATCGCGCTCGCCTGTATCGGGGCCCTCGCAGCTTGTGCGAGCGGTGAGGGTGGCACAGCGGGCAACACCGAGCTCAATGTGATTGTTCCGACGAATGCCGGCACGCCCAATGAGATCGATATCACCACGGTCGAGTACACCATCGCCTGCGCTGGTGGTCACGTCACCTTCCTCGACAACAACGCAAGCTTTGCCAACGAAGTGCGCATCGACGGTAACCTCGAGGTTGTCGACGGCCGCACCGACCCCCAGGGCGCCATCCCCCCCGAGTTCGGTACCCCTCGCCCCGGCGACGGAGCCGAGGTCTGGCAGGGCTTCATGGATCTGCCCCCAGGTCCCTGCGCCATCGAGCTTCGCGCCCGTGACAACGACGGTGAGGTCATTTGTACCGCCATCGAGCCGTTCGTCATCACCGCGGACACCACCGCCAAGGTCAACCTGGTCCTCATCTGCGACACCAGCTTCCAGGCGCCGGTCGGCACACTCGACGTGGACGCCACCTTCTCCTTCAACGTCGGCAACTTCTGTCCCGACCTGTTTATTCTGAATTGTCTCGACAGCAATCCCTACGAGGAACAAGTCTTCCCCCCACCAAACCCCCCGCTTGCCGGCACCCAATGCGAAGTACGCTACCGCGACGGTGACAGCACCTGTGGCCAAGGCTGCGACCCGCAGACCTGTGTTCCGACCGCGACCGGTCTGTCCTGCACCCCGGGTCCCGAGCCAGGCGTCTCGACCACGGTCACCTGCACCAACGCCGTACTCGACTGCAACGGTGATGGCGCACCGGATCCCTCCTGCACTTGGAACGGCGATGTGATTGGCGTGCCCGGGCAGGGCCCTTCAGGCCCTTTCGAAGTGATTTCCGGTCCGCCCCCCCCAGGCACATTCTTCGCGTACTGTCTGCCGGAAGTGCTCGGGGGCACGGGTGCCTCCATCCATTGCACCGCGGTCACGACTGACGGCGATCTCGATTGCGACAAGACCAAGGTCGTCACCATTCAGTGCCCGTCCATCGAAGGGCCTTGCTTTGTGCCCGACGACTGCGACGACGGCAATGACTGCACCGCGGACTTCTGCGACGACTCATCGGGTTCCGCGGTCTGCGTGAACACCCCCGTGCTCGACGGCACCCCGTGCAACGCCGGCGCCGGAAGCTGTCAGACCGGCATGTGTGCAACGGCGCGCGCCCTGAGCCTGGGCTGTGCCAACAGCACCCCCCTTGGTGAGCAGTCGGTCTCGTCGGCTGTCTTGAACGTAGCTGCGGGCTCCGTCTTGGCTGGTCAGGAATTCGACGCGCGCCTTTCGGGCAGTGCGATTTTTCCCGAACTATTTCTCGATGCGGCGCAGCAGTTGGTGCTTGGAGGAGTTCGCCAGGCGACGCTCCTGGACCTCCAATACCTGGTTCAAGTCCGCTCTGGTGCGACACTCGTCGGCGGCAGCGGCGCAGTCCCAGGCGTGTCCCTTGGGGCCGATGTCGCCGCGATTACCCCAGGTGAGGTACAAGACAGCGACTGCGCTGGATTGATTTGCAATCCCCCCGTCATTCTCATCGACTTGCCGACCAGTGACGATTGTGCGCCGGGTGGCGTTTGCGACACACTCGGCAAGGCCACCGGTCCAAGCTCCCAATGCGTGGTCAATGGTTTCTGCGTGACGGGTGACCTCGACATTCCGCTCGCTGAGGCCACTGTGACCTATGCCGCAGACCCCAGCGGAGACGTGCTCTTCGGCTGGGCGGATCAAGGCCTCGGGAACAGCACCTTCAATCCCGGAACCAACCTCTTCACGATTCCCAAGCCGAACGCGTTCGATCCGATCGAGCAAGGGCTCAAGATGAACGTGGGGCTTACTATCGGCTTCGAATGCGTCATGGGTATCGACGCAGGACAGGACCCGACGGATCCAGACAACACCCTGATCGGGCTCACACCGGACACCGACTTGATCTCATTCCCGATCGGAACGACGCCCTAGACAAAGATCCTACCGAGCGTGGCGGCCACTGGGTGCGCCATGAAAGATCCTAACGAAATCTTTGTCGTTTGGACCAGCGTCGGTAGGGCCTCCTGACCAGCGTTGAAGAAGAGCACCGACGAGCGTACGCTCGAAAGTCCGGGAGGGGCTATGCGGACGCCCAAACGATTATTCATGGCCATCGTGCCGGTGTCGGTTTGGCTCAGTAGCCGTCGCTGGCTGAATCATGTCACGCGCCCGGTGATGCGCGGGCTTGCCAGTGCCACCATGCGGATGCGCAACGCTCGTCCCCAATCGACCATCGAAGGGATCGGCGACGAATGGCAACGCATGTTCCCTTCGCGAAAAGGTGTGCCGATCACCCGCGTCGAGAACGAAACCGTCTACGCGGAGATTCGGATACCTTGTCCGCACCGCGGCACCGGCAATGTCGACGGTTGCTATCGTATGATGGAGTACGATCGAAAGATGCTTGAACGAATCGGCGGGCAGTTCGTCGTGCTGCGGTCACAGGCCGAACCCGGTGTAGAAGTTTGCCAGGTCGCCATGCGCAAAGCCGATGTCTCGGTGGAGGACCTCGTTCCCGCTCACATTAGGGCCAAAGCAACGCCACCGAGTTGACGGCATTGTTGAACGGCTCCCCGATGAGGTAGCGTCTCATGGTTGTGATATCGGTGGTTGTTCGCATTGTGATAGGAAGAACCAAATGCCTTCCATGAATATGTTCCGTTTGGCCTGTCGATGGCGGAACGGGAGGCGATGGCGGAACGGCCACCGTGTTCTACTACGTTGAGCAGTCCGGGGTGTTCGCGGTGCCGCTGGACGGTTCCGCTGGAGCCGCTCAGGTGTCGCCGGCCCCAGTCCCGGGCGGGCTGGTGCACAGCTTTGACGTCAGCTCCGACAGCCAGCGCGTCGTCTACCGCGCAGAGCAGGACACGGATGGCGTCCCGGAGCTCTATGCGAGCGACCTCGGTGGCACAGACAACGTGAAACTCAATGCGCCCCTGCTACCGGGACGCGTCGTCGAATCCGACTTCGTTGTGCAATGAGAACGAAACCTTCCCAGGGACGACTTCGGGACCTCCCTCTTGCGCGACTACCCTTCGAAGCTGAGCGGCCTGGCCCAGGCTTTGCGCAATACCGCCTTGGCGTCGGATTCGATGTTCTCGCCGTGCGACAGGACGATACGGTCGAAGTCCCATTCTAAGATGCGCTCGAGCGAGCGCTTCGCCGCGCGCTTGTCTTTCCAGCCCATCTGGTACTCGGGTGCGGGTTTGGGATTGTCCCACATGTGAAAGACGACTTTCCACCAGAGCTTGAACTGCCAGCTTACAGCGTCGGACTTCTCTCCAATGTTTTCGAGCAAGTCGGTGACGATGAGTGTCTTCGAGGGCCTGTCGAAAAAGACCACTTCCCAAATGAATCGATTGCCGCGGACCAACACCTGGTCGATCTCGTCGGCCCATGCGTCCGGAGCGTGGTCGGACAGGATCCAATCGAACTCGAGGTCGGGCTGCTTGCGCTCCACACCTGGACAGATCCAAACGGCCGCCTCCGGGAACGCCGCCTTCCACGCCGCGACGTAGAAATAGTGATAGCTTCCTGGCGCGATCAGATGCGCGACCGGACCAATGTCACCGATCCGTTCGACGAGCGCGTCATCGATTGGCGACGGGGAGTGGACTAGCAACTCGCCATTCGACAGCCGAATCACGGTCGTCCGCGCATGAAAGTCCAAGCCCGCGTAGTGGACGGGGTACTTCTTGAGCCAAATGCGATTCGAGACCAGCTCTTCGAGCGGGGTATCCGCAGGTCCTGACATGGTGGCTCCTTCGTACGGCGGGCAGGCGTCACCAGCAACTCAAGCGGCGTCACATAGAGTCAACCTCGGCGGGATTGTTGTTTTGTGAGGGTTGTTACAATTTCGGCGAGGTGGTTCGGGCCGGGAAGGGTCTTGAAACATGGACTCCATCGGTGGTAGTTTCGTTTCCCCCGTTTGTTTTGTCCCCATCCCTCTTCGAGGAGACCTTCATGCCCGGTATCCATCCAACGCGTTGGCTCGTCTTTCTTGTCTGCGGCTCCCTCTTCGCTCTCGGCTGCTCGACGGACAACCAGCAAGGCGATGCTAGTGGCTCGCTTTCGCTCAACCTCGTGCTCGCCGACGGCATCGTGATCAACGAGGTCGACTACGAGATCTCGGGCAACGGCATGGAAGCGATGGGCGGCACGATCGACACGAGTGCGCCAGGGGCCACCGCATCGGTCGAGGTCTACGGGCTTCTTCCCGGGGAGGACTACCTCGTCGAGCTGGAAGCGACGAGTGCGGACGGCGAGGTCACGTGCCGGGGCTCCGCGGAATTCGACGTCGAGATCGGCGTGTCGACCGGCGTGATAGTGATGCTCAACTGCAAGCTCCCCGTGGGCGAGGGCGCTGTGCGCGTCAACGGCAAGTTCAACGTCTGCCCGCAGCTCCACAAGGTGGTGGTTTCGCCGCTTCAGACCTCGGTCGGCAACGACATCGACCTCTCGGCGATGGGCAAAGACGAGGAAGACGACCCGATCGCATACCTCTGGACCGGAACCGGCGGCTCGATCGCGGACGCGAACGCGGCCTCGACGACCTACACCTGTGATGAGACTGGCGAGCAAACAATTACCATCACGATCTCGGACGACGACTTCGAGTACTGCATGGACGACTGGACCGTCCCGGTGACCTGCGTCGAGGCCGGCCTCTGCGATGACGTCGATTGCGACGACGGCAACGAGTGCACGGACAATGACTGC
>JAFDAJ010000097.1 GCA_019313915.1 Deltaproteobacteria bacterium | reverse complement strand
TCACCGCTTCCTGGTGAAGTTGTTCCTGCCAAGCAGGGTTGGGTGGTGTTGGATCGACCCGTCGAGCGGGAGGGAGTACTGCTCTTGGGCGATCTTGCGTCTCGATCAGATTGGATTGATCAAGAAGGCGTCCTTCACGAATCAAAGCAAGCCCATCTTCTGTTCAGGAGAGTCAGTGAGAGCCTTCCCGCGTTCGATTCGGGGCAGCCTGCATCTGCGGCCACTTGGACACCTTGGTCGAGGATGCTGAGCAGGTCTGGTATCTCGTCCCCTGTGGACGAGATTACGACAAGATCTCTACGGTCGCCTGCAGAGGCAGAAATGGCAGGTCGGTTTCGAGCCAAGATCTGCGTATTCACTCACCAAAACAGGCCTTTCGATTGACGGAAGCACCCCAAACGTCTTACATTTTGCTTGAAACGGACGTTTGCGGTGTCATTAGAACTAATTAGTTGGATAGCTAACCAACTCCGCCTGGCCCTCCTCGAAGAACAGGAGGACGGCACGGTGAAGGCGAATGTGCAGGCGCTCGCGGCCCTGGAAGGAAAGCCGCCGCTGGACTTGTTCGCCGGAGTAGCGCGATTGGTTGGCGATGCCGACGCCGAGGGGGCGAAGGACGCCCTCGATAGCGCGCGCGGAGGAAAGTCGTCGGCATTCGCCCCGCGCCCGGGCGTGCAGGTTCTCGCCGTCCCGGCTGGCGACGGCCGCGCCGCCGTGTTGATCACCTCACAGCAGAGCCCAATCGCTGAAAGCGTCCAAGCCAAGGCGGCCGCCGCGGATCTCGCCGCTGGGGTCTCACACGAAGTCGCCAACGCCCTGAGCGCAATCGTCGGATGGGCCCAGGTCGCGCGCGAGCGTCCCGACAAGGCTCCACCGGAAGAGGCGCTAGCGTTGATCGAGAAGAGCGCCCAGGTCGCGCGCGATGCGACGCAAGATCTCTTGCGCATGGTGCGTCACACCAGTCACGAACGGACGCGCAGCGATCTGTCAGCTGTCATTCGCGACGTCGCTCGTCTGCTTCGGCCCGAGGCACAAAGCAAACGCGTCCACGTGCATGCCGAAGTCGAGGACTCCTGCTGGGTCGAAGGGAAGCGCTCTCAACCTCGCACACAACGCCGTGCAAATGGTCCCGGCGGGCGGAGAGGTCACCATTCTCACACGCTCCCGCGGAACACTCATCGACCTCGAGGTGCGCGACAACGGGCCCGGCATGAGCGAATCGCAAAAAGAGCGCGCGTTCGATCCGTACTACACGACGCGTTCCGAAGGCACTGGCTTAGGCTTGGCCATCGTTCGAGGGACTGTGGAGTCGCTGGGTGGTCGAATCCGCCTCGACACATCGCCAGGCCAGGGCGCTAAGTTTCGCATTCAGCTACCTGAGGCCGCAGTGAAGCGCGAGTCCGAAATGGTGCCAAAGGCGACCCGGATCAGCCGCGTCATGAAGCCAGATCAGGCTGGACGCGCGCACGTTCTGGTGGTCGAAGACGACGAAGGCGTACGGGGCCTCATCTCGATGACCCTAGCCTTGAGCAACGTAGACTCGACCTGCGTGGGCACGGCCGCAGAGGCGCTGGCGAGTAAGAAACCATTTTCCGCAGCACTCGTCGATCTCACCCTTCCCGACGAGCGCGGCGACATCCTACTTGGGCAACTGCGCAAAAAGGGCCTGGTCACCCGCGCGGCGATCATGAGCGGCGCGCCGCCTCCCGACGATGCAGACCCCGAAGGCCAGCCCGAGCGTTGGCTCCGCAAGCCATTTGATCCCTCCGACCTTCTAGAGATCGTACGCGAGCTCATCGAGCCACCCATAGGGACCCAGAACGCCGCGAGCTCCTAACCGAAGCGCTCGGCTAGCGCCTGGATGTGGAGCGGCCCGGTGCCGCAACACCCCCCGATGACCGAAGCCCCGGCGTCCCTCCATCGTTCGGCAAGAACCGCGTAGGCCTCCGCTGCGCGCGCGCTCGTCGCGCCCCACCCTAACGCCTCGCCCTCCCTGCCCGCGTTGGCGTACACACCGAGCGGCACGCCGAGCGCAGAGATCGCATCGACGTACGGGCCGATCTGGGTCGCGGCAATGCAGTTCACCAAGAGCCGCTCCACGCCGGTGGACGCCGCGTCCTTTGCAATCCGCGCAAGCTCCGTCGGCGAGAGCAGGTCTGCAAATGGCCCCGCGGTCAGGGACAGCCACACCGGCAACCCGGTTGCCACCGCTTCTTCGGCCGCGACCACCGCTTCTGCCCCGTTGGCGAACGTCTCACAAAGAAGCAGATCGCATCCCGCATTTGTGAGCGCCGACGCGACCGCACGATGCTGCGGGCGCGCCGCCGCACCCGGGCTTCGATCGGGACGGTAGCAATCCTCGATGGGCGCCATGCTTCCAAGCACCACGCACCCCGAAGGAACGGCGTCCCGAGCAATCTGAACTCCTGCCCCGAGCGCGGAGGTCCAGGCCGCACCCATGGCTTGCGGCTGCGTGCGGAACGTATTGGCAGTGTGAAGCGTCGCACCTGCCCGCGCGTAGTCGGTATGTATCTGCGTGAGCAGATCCGGCGCTTGCGCGATCGCGCGCGCACTCCAATCCGGGGCCTCGAGCTCCAGCCCACGCGAGATCAACTCGGTTCCAATCGCCCCATCGAGAATTCGCATCGCCATCGCAAAGCGCACTCTAGCAACTGACCGGGCCCAGGGGAGCTGTTAGGCTTGCGCCGTGGACGCGCGGACCCAGACCTCGTTCATCGCGGCACTTTTGTGCTTCGCGCTCGCCGCCAGCGTCCTTCTGCGCACGCAGCGCCAACGTGACCGCTGGCTGTTCGGTATCCTCGCCTCCAACACAGGCCTTTGGTACGTCAGCACCTTCATGCTCGGGGTCGTCGGCCGGGTTCCCTTCTGGGAACGCTTCAATTTGATCTGCGCCGTCTTGCTCCCGCTGTCGGCAGTGCGCTTCTTCGGCGTCATGGTCCCGTGGGAGACCGGCCGAACGCGCTTCCTCCGCCGGGCATCGGTCGTGGCAGCCGTGGTGCTCCTCGGCGCGATGTTGACCCCCTTCTATGACCACGCGGTAGTCGTAGGAGGCCTCCTTCTCTATGTGACCATTTTCCTCTCTTTGGCCCTCGGCTACCTCTACAAGCTCGGCTTCGAGACCGATTCGCGGGTCGAAGGCGCGCGCCTTCGCTACATCGCGCTCGTCGGCGGCTTCGGCGGCCTCTTCACCCTCATCGAGTACCTCCCCTACGTAGGCCTCGACATCCCCCCAGTCGGCACGATTCTGATCCTAGTCTTCCTCTACGCCCTGTCGCAGTCGATCACCCACTATCGCCTGATCGACCTCTACGAGCTCGCCGGCCGCCTGGGCGTACTAACCGCGCTAGCGTTCGTGTTAGCCGTCATTCTCTGGCTGATGCGCCTCGTCTCTGGCGAGCAGCTCTTCCTGCACGTCGTCGTCTCGGCATTCGTCGTTCTCATCCTCTTCGATCCGCTTCGAACCAAGGTCCAGGAGTGGATCTCGCAGGTGTTCTTCCATGAGCGCTTCGAGCTCGAGCGAACCATTTTGGCCCTCCGTCGGTCGGTCGCGCACATTCTCGAAGTCGACGAGCTCGGCGAGGTCTTGATGGACGGCCTCGACGCGTCCCCGCGATTCACTCAAGGTGCGCTCTATCTGCTCGGCCCGGATGCGCGCGCCTTCATCCTGAAGAACCACTTTGGCCCCAAGCCTGCAGAGCGCGTCGAAATGGCGCCCGCGCGCCCCCTGATCGATCGCCTGTCGAGAACTGGCGCGGCCGTGCTCGAGAACGCGGAGCGCGAGCTCGAAGAGAAACGACTTCTCGGTGACGATCGGGAAGCGGAAACCGCGCACGACATCGCCGTTACGATGCGCGCGCTGCAGACCTCGGTGTGCTTGGGCCTGCGTGGCGAGTCGGGTCACCTCTACGGCTTTCTCGCGGTCCGGGATGACCGCCTACGCGACGCGTTCTCGCGAGAAGAGGTGCAGCTTCTGGCTGGGCTAGCCACCCAGGTCGCCGTCACGGTCGAAAACTCCCAGCTCTACCAACAGATGAAGGAGAAGGACCGACTCGCGGCGCTCGGCGAGATGGCCGCGGGCCTCGCCCACGAAATCCGAAACCCGCTCGGCTCGATCAAGGCCAGCGCCCAATACCTGTCTGAAACCTCGGAGCAGCAGGAGGGGCGAGGTGAGTTTCTCGACATCATCGTCGACGAGGTCGACCGCTTGAACCGCGTCGTTAGCTCGTTCTTGGACTACGCGAGGCCCGCCCCCACCGACCCCGAGCCGATCTACGTAAACTCCGCGGTTCAATTGACCCTTCAGTTCCTTCGGCCGGCATGCGATTCGGCCGAGGTCAGCCTGCACGTCACGATGGACCCGGACTTGCCCAAAGTCCGCATCGATATCGAGCACCTGCGCCAAGTCTTGATCAACCTCGTTCAAAACGCCGTGCAAGCGATGGCGAGCGGCGGTGACATCTTTGTCGAGACCCGCACGCAAGACCGCTTCCGAATCCGCGGTGGCGCGCGTCGCTGGGTGCAAATCAGTGTCCGCGACACCGGCCCCGGCATCGCGCCTGGGCTACTCGCCAATCTGTTCGTGCCATTCGTCACCACCAAGCAACAGGGCACCGGCCTCGGCCTGGCAATCTCACAACGCATCGTGTCAGAGGCGGGCGGCCGAATCGACGTCCGAAGCCGCCCAGGTATCGGCACCACCTTCGTAGTCTTGCTCCCGGCCGAACCGGACTCGACCCTCGATAGCTTCGAGGCCGAGCGGGAGCCCGATCACTCCTCGGAGTCCGACGGAACACGCGCCCGCCTCGAGCCCGCAGAGCCCTGATCGATCGACACGGTTTGCATCCGTAGCCGATAGAGGCGCAAGTCTCGCCGCTCGAAGCTGTCTTCGGGCAGGTCGTTGTCACGGAACAGCCTGCGGTACGCGTCCGTCGGAGTGTTGGCCGCGCGTGTGGTCCGCGGAAGAAGATAGCGCCAGCGTGCCGGCTGCTCGTACGCAACCCCGTGTTGTGGTTTCACCAGCACATCGATGAGGGCTACTGCCTCCGGGTCGAAAGTGCCGTCGTCGAACAAAAACGCCACCTCGACGTCGAGCTGATCGAGGCGATCTTCGAGCGGCCCCCCCATCGTCTCCGTCCGTTCCTCCCAACGCTCCCGGGCTGCAAGCGATGCGGTGATCAGCCCCTCGGCGATCGATTGCGCACGCGCAGACCGCCAAAGCCTGGCACCTCGCCCGCCACTCAGAAGCACCAGGACCTCTACGGCCTGCCGCTGCGTGAGCTCTTCGGGAAACGCATCGAGCGGAGGCGGCGCGCTACCCTCGAGAATGCCGCGAGCCACGCGAGCGAGCACCTGATCCGAAAGCGCGACCGGCCAGCGCGTTTCGTCGACGACGTATAGGAGCCCGTGGGTCGTAAGCGCCTCTCCTCGAAAACCGCGAACGACGCCGCCCGACGCAAACCGTTTGTCCAACGGAAGGTCCCCACCCGTGAGTGCTTGCGGGGAAACCGCTACCCAGAGACCCTGAAGCTCGGCGTCGTGGAGTACCTTGCGAAGCCGATCCGGGTCGGTGCCCTGAACGGCGTCCTTCACGGCCGGATGCGTGTCGAGCCCTTCCCAGTCGAGCCCTGGCGGCGGCGACGCCACCGCCACCACGTGGGCCCACGGCACAAGCAGGGCCGAGGCTCGAGGCCGGCTCAGGCGCCACACCACCAGGGCCCCCACGACGCCCACGATCACCAACAACCATGCCCGCTTTGCCATCCTGCTACCCTCTATCGTAAGAACCGGTATGGCCCAAGGCCCCAAGCTCCGCGCCCATCCAATGGCGAACCCGTTTCACGTGGTCTTGGTGGAGCCTGAGATCCCACCCAACACCGGAGCGATCGCCCGGACCTGCGGAGCCACCCAATCGCCCTTGCACCTCGTGGGACCACTCGGCTTCCGCATCGACGAGCACGCGGTGCGCCGGGCCGGCCTCGACTACTGGGACCTGGTCGAGATTCACCGCCACGAATCATTCGAGACGTTCGAGGAATCTGACCCACAGCGGCGAATTCATTTGTTTTCCGCCGGGGCTTCGCGTTCGTACCTCGAAGCGGCCTTCGAGCCCGGCGACGCCCTGGTGTTCGGTCGAGAGTCGGTGGGGCTGCCCCCAGTGCTGCTCCAAGACCGGCAAAACGTGTGGGCGATCCCCACCATCGGAGCCGTCCGTAGCCTCAACCTGAGCAACGCGGTCGGTATCGTCTTGTACGAGGCTTTGCGCCAAAACCGAGCCTTCGAGGACACCTTTCTGGGCTAGCAACCCTCGCTTGAATACGCCGGGGCCGAGGGCGTCCCAGGCATATGGCCAATTCACGCGTGACGTCTCTTCTCCCTCTCCTGCTCCTACTCGCCGGCTGCCCGGTCTATGGATCGGGGCCCGTGCAGCGCGAGGCCCAAGTCTCCTGTCAGAGCGACTTCGATTGTCCTTCGGACACGTTCTGCGATTCGGGGACAAACAGTTGTATCGCCTACGATTTTGGGATCTGCCTCACCGATGGAGATTGCCCGGTCGGAAGCTACTGCGAGCTGTCCGACGGTGGGTGTTACATCCCCGCTGTTGCCGAGTGCCGGGCGGACGGTGACTGCACGTCTGGTTTCGAATGCGACTTCCGGGACAGCTGCCGGCCGGAGATCGACGGCGACTGCTTGACGGACGGCGACTGCGCCAGCGATTCGCTCTGCATCGAGAACGTGTGCACAGCGGTGACCGACACGTGCCAGTTTGATTTCCAATGCGCCGCAGGATTCACGTGCACGAACAATCGCTGCCAACTCCTGTGCGGCCCGGACACCACCTGCCCCACCGGCACCGCCTGTGAGGGTAGCCTGTGTCAGCCGATCGTCGGCGAGTGTATCGACAGTAGTGAGTGTCCTGACCTGACGACCAACTGCGTCGAGGGAACGTGTTTGCGCCGCTGTGACGAGGGGTGTGACGCCGCAATCGAGGTCTGCGACCCGCAGGGTTTTTGCAGAGCACGCACCAGCCCTGACCCTCAGGCGCCCACCCCCTTCTGCCGCACCGACGCAGACTGCGATGGCACGCTGTGCGTCGAGGGCCTGTGCCGCACTGAATGCGACATCGCCGCACCCGAGCCCGATTTGATCTGCGCCTCGTATGACGGTCAGGTACCGCTCTGCGGACCGGACAACCTCTGCTACGCCGAAAGTGAGATGTCGAGCGACTGCCGCGTGCAGAGCGACTGTCCGAATCAAGAGGACTGCATCGACGGCAAGTGCCGCTAGGCCATTTGGTAGCGCAGCCGCCGAACGTCTCTGAGGACCCGGTCGATCGAATGCGCGGGCTCGTACCCCAACTCGGTGCGAGCCCGCGAATCGTCCACCATGCAGACGTAGCGCAGGTGATCGAGCTCCTGTGAGGGGAAGTTGCTGAGCCGCAGCTTCCAAAGCTGGTCGAGGGCGACCTTGGCCAGGGGCGATGGAACGAGACGCGGCCGCCCGCCAGCTTTGCGAATCAGATGCGAAAGCGGCATCTCACCGGGACCCCGGATGTTGAAGATGCCCCTCACTCCCGGACGAAGTGCGAGCTCAATCGCGTGCACGACGTCCTTTTCATGCACGAGCTGCATCATGGGGTCGAAGCCCATCACCTGAACCGGGCGCTCGAGCCGCAAGTAGTTGCTGGCTGCATTGTGAACCCGGCCGACGATGTGGCAGGGCCGAAGCACGACCGTCTCGGTGTTCGGGTGCTTCCAGAAGAAGCTCTGCGCAAGCATGTCGAGCTCGACCAGGTCGCGCATCCCGCCGAAATGCTGGGCGCCGAGCAAGGGCGCATCCTCGGTGAGGAACTGCGGGTTGTTCGCCTGCGGCCCATACACGTTCGCCCCGGAGAGCACGACGAGCTTCGGCACCTCGTACTGCGCCATGTAATCGAGCAGCTTCTGAAAGGCGACGATGTTCCATGAGTGCCGATCGCGGTCGCTGCGCCGTGGGTCATGAAGCACGCCGAGGTGCACGACGGCGCGGATGTCCCGGCCGCGGAAGATGTCTTTCATCTTCTTGCGCCGCATATCGACCTGGTGATGGACGATGTCTTTGGGCCGGTCGGCAAACGGGCGTCGATCCACCCCCACGACTCGGTCGGTCCGGTGGAGCTCCCGCACGAGGAGCTTGCCAAGGCGCCCACAGACACCGGTGACCAAGACGGCCCCCTCGGTAGCCGGCTTCGGGCGCTTGCCCGTCGTCGGCTCGGGTTGTGGAGCTTGCTCAACTTGCTTTTGGGGCACGGCCCCGTCCCCGAACACGCCACGAGCCACCGGCGCCCTGGCGGAGGGACGGGCCCGAACGGGCTCACGCCCTCGGCGGGCGCTCGGCTTGTGACGGTCACTGGTCTCAGGATTGGGCATCGGCAGAACTTCGGTCACCGGATGTGGATCAGATGAACACACCCTTACGCTCGCGCAAGCCGCGGTTCACCATGCTTTGAATCGTGCTCTTCACGAGCCAAACTTTTTCTTCGATGGCTGAGTCGTCATCGTCGGGGTCTCCTTTGAATCGGAAGGGCTCCCCGAAGTAGAGGCGGTACTTGGTCGGCAACGGCGCGATCATTCCAAAGAACATCTGCGGCATCACGGGAAACGCGGGCATCTTCAAGAGGCGCGCGAGAGGCTTGAAGTCCGCGATCGAGGGATACTGCTCTTCGCCACCGATGACCGCGACGGGCACGATTGGCGTGCCCGTCTCGAGGGCGAGCCGCATGAACCCAAGGCCGAAGTCGGTGAGCTGATAGCGCTGGTCGTAGGTCTTGCTGATGCCGCGGGCGCCCTCGGGGAAGACGATGAGGCTTTCTTCCTGTCTAAGAAGCCGCCGAGCGTTCTCCGGAGAGCCGAGGACCTGGCCGAGCCTCGGGTAGAGCGTCGAAATGAAGGGGAGCTCCGCCGTCCACGTTTCGACCATGCTCCTCGGGAAGCGGGGCGGGTCGGCGTCGAGCATCATGGCGCTGCCGATCATCACGGCGTCCAGGGGCAGTTGGCCCGAATGGTTCGCCACGATGAGGACCCGGTCCTGCGGGACCCGGTTGATGCCGAAGACCTGCGTGCGGAAATAGCGGCGGTGCAGCAGGGCCGCCACCGCGAGCGCGTAACGGCTCGTCTCGGGGTCGAAACCGAATGGATCGTGGCCGACCTCATTGAGATGAGTCCTGATCCCAGCGATCCGAGCATCGAGGTCTTGGCCGACCACATCTTCAGCAAGTCGGACGACGCGATCGCCGACGGATCGCAGCGCCTGCCGCACGGGGGACTCCCCCAGCAAACGCAACCGGCGCCAGCCGGCGAATGGCACGATCGACCCCCCTTGCGCCATGAAGCCATCGTGGAGACAGAAGGTGCAGGCGTCAATGGAAAACCGCGCAACAGCCTCGCAACATCGGCACTTCACGGAGCCGCCAGCACGGGTCATGCTCCGCGCATGAGCAACGAGTTCGACATCAGTCGTATCGGCGGGCCAGACGTGATGCAAACGTTGGAAGACGTCGTGCGCCGCGCTGGGGATGCGGCGTTGAAATACTTTCGACAAGGCGTCGTCCCGGAAAAGAAGCCGGACCGAAGCCCCGTCACCGTCGCGGACCGTGAGGCGGAGCAGATCATTCGCGACCACGTGCTCTCGACCTATCCGGACGCCGGCTTCCTCGGCGAAGAAACCGGCAGCCACGGCGACAATAAAGCGATCCGATTCATTGTGGATCCAATCGATGGCACGCGCGCCTTCGTGCGCGGCTGGTCGACGTGGTCTGTGCTCTTGGGAGTCGAAGCGGAGGGCGTTCCGGTCCTCGGTATCGCATATATGCCGGCGGCAGGGGATCTGTTCGCGGCCGTTCAGGGCCGCGGCACGACCCACAACGGCTCACCGGTCCGGGTCTCCACGGTATCTCCCCTGGCGGACGCGACCGTGACCCATGGTGGGCTGCAGCAGTTCACCCAGACCGGGATTGGAGAGGCTCTGATTCGCTTGGCCAACGCCTGCGATATCGCGCGAGGGTGCCCAGACTTCGACGGGTACCGGCAGATCCTACTCGGCCGCTCCGACGCCATGGTCGACCCGGGGGTTCAGCCCTATGATATCTGCGCGCCTGCGGTGTTGATCCGTGAGGCGGGCGGGAGGTTCACATCCTTCCGTGGCGACGAGACGATTTACGCAGGCGGAGCGATCGCGAGCAATGGAATCATCCATGACGAGTTGGTCGCGGCTCTGACGGCAACTCCTTACAAATAGTGGTGCAAACCGGATACCCGACGTAACGGCTTGCTTTCGGGCGCGTCTTGCGGAAGGTTGCTCCGCTCGAACCTCAGGAGAGAAGTATGACGAAACCAGTACGGCGAGCAGGTGTCATCGGAGCGGGCGTTATGGGCAGCGGCATCATGGCGCACTTCGCAAACGCCGGGGTCGACGTGGTGATGCTCGACATCGTGCCCCCGGGGCTGAGCGATGCAGACAAGAAGAACCCTGCCAAGCGGAACCAGTTCTCTGCCGGGGGCCTGAAGGGCGCGCTCAAGGCGAAGCCCGCGGCATTCTTCCATCCGAACTACGCCAAGCGCGTCACCATCGGAAACCTCGAAGACAACATCGAGCTCCTCAAGGGCTGCGACCTCGTGATCGAGGCGATCATCGAGAACATCGACATCAAGCGCAGCCTGTTCGAGAAGCTCGAGAACACCCTCGACGAGGGGACAGTCGTCGCGTCGAACACTTCTGGGCTTCGGATCGCCGACATGCTCCAGGGGCGCGGCGATTCGTTCCGCAAGAACTTCCTCGTGATGCACTTCTTCAATCCCGTCCGGTACATGAAGCTCCTCGAGCTCGTCGCCGGCGAGGAGACCGACCCGGCCACCATGGAGCGCATGACGGTCTTCGGTGAGGACCAGCTCGGCAAGGGCATCGTCGTCGGCAAGGACACCCCGAACTTCGTCGGCAACCGTATCGGCTGCTACTCGATGTCGCTCACGATGAACGACATGCTCGACGCCGGCCTCACACCCGAGGACGTCGACGCGATCACCGGACCGCCCATGGGGCACCCGAAGAGCGCTAGCTTCCGCACCGCCGATATGGTGGGGCTCGATACTTTCAAGCACGTCTCCGACAACTGCTACGAGGCGCTGGTCGACGACCCGCAGCGGGACGTCTTCAAGCCACCGAAGTTCTTGGTCGAGATGGTCGAGCAGAAGATCCTCGGCAACAAGACCCGGGGCGGCTTCTACAAGCGCACCAAGGAAGGCATTCAGACCTTCGACCCGGTCAAGCTCGAGTACCGACCCAAGGCCGGCGACCCCGACATCAAGAAATTCTGTAAGAGCCTCAAGGGCTCGCCGGCGGAACGCGTGAAGGCGCTCGTCGCAAACGACGGGCCGGCAGGCAAGTTCGCCTGGAACGGACTGTCACGGACCCTCGCGTACTCGGCTACGCAGATTGGCGAGATCGCCGACGAGGTCGAAGCAGTCGATAACGCAATGAAGTGGGGCTACAACTGGGAGCTCGGCCCGTTCGAGACCTGGGACGCGATCGGCTTCAAGGCGGCCTACGACCGCATGAAGGCCGATGGGCTTTCGCTTCCCGCCTCCATCGACAAGATGGCCGAGTCAGGCGCCGAGAGCTTCTACACGGACGACGGCCGCGTCTTCAACCTCATCACGGGCGAGTACGATGCGCGCGACATCGATCCGCGCAACGCGAGCCTTACCATCATGCGACAGGGCGAAGCGCCGGTCTTCAGCAACCGCGGCTCGGAGGCATGGGACCTCGGGGACGGCGTGCTGGGGCTGACCTTCACCACCAAGGCCAACAGCATCGACGACACGATTGTCGAGGGCATCACCCAATCGGATCGGTGGATATCGCCGAGCGCGATTTCCGCGCGATGGTCATCTACAACGAAGGCGACCACTTCTGCGTCGGCGCCAATCTTTTCGCGGTCGTCATGGCAGCGCAGCAGAAGGCATGGGACCAGCTCCGCGGCACGATCAGCGGCCTGCAGGGCGGCTTGCAACGAATGAAGTACTCGACCATCCCCGTGGTGGCGGCTCCTTTCGGCATGACCGTTGGCGGCGGGTTCGAGGTCTGCATGGGCGCGGACGCGGTGCAAGCGGCTTCCGAAACCTACGTCGGCCTCGTCGAGGTGGGTGTGGGTCTTCTGCCGGGCGGCGCGGGCAACATGAACATGCTGTGGCGCGCGCTCGAGGGGATTCCCGACGGCACGGACGTCGAC
>JAFDAJ010000096.1 GCA_019313915.1 Deltaproteobacteria bacterium | reverse complement strand
AAACGGCAAGTTCAACGTCTGCGCGCAGCTCCACAAGGTGGTGGTTTCGCCGCTTCAGACCTCGGTCGGCAACGACATCGACCTCTCGGCGATGGGCAAAGACGAGGAAGACGACTCGATCGCATACGCCTGGACCGGAACCGGCGGCTCGATCGCGGACGCGAACGCAGCCTCGACGACCTACACCTGTGGCGAGCTTGGCGAGCAAACAATCACCATCACGATCTCGGACGACGACTTCAAGTACTGCATGGACGACTGGACCGTCCCGGTGACCTGCGTCGAGGCCGGCCTCTGCGATGACGTCGATTGCGACGACGGCAACGAGTGCACGGACAACGACTGCGACCTGGCGAGCGGCACATGCATCAACGACCCGGTCGAAGATGGTACCGAGTGCGATGGTGGCGCCGGCGCCTGCTCGAGCGGCGAGTGCGTTGCGGTCGACCTCTGCGAGGGCGTCGATTGCGACGACGGCAACGAGTGCACGGACAATGACTGCGACCCGGCCAGCGGCACATGCATCAACGCCCCGGTCGAAGACGGAACCGAGTGCGATGGTGGCGCGGGCACCTGCTCGAGCGGTGAGTGCGTCGAGGTTGACCTCTGCGAGGACGTCGACTGCACCTCCGGCAACGAGTGCGTAGAGGATGGGACATGCGATCCCGCCAACGGCATGTGCATCGACGGTGCCAACCAGCCCGCCGGTACACCCTGCGAGGGCGTCGGCGTCTGTGACGGCTCCGGCACCTGCAAGATCAACACCTGTGCGGAGCTCCTCAACGCGGTGGTTTCGCCGCTTCAGACCTCGGTCGGCAACGACATCGACCTCACGGCGATGGCCCAGGACGACGACAGCGACCCGATCGCATACCTCTGGACCGGCACCGGCGGCTCGATCGCGGACCCGAACGCGGCCTCGACGACCTACACTTGCGGCGAGGTTGGCGAGCACGAGATTACCATCACGGTCTCGGACGACGACTTTGAGTTCTGCACCGACGACCTGACCGTCCCGGTGACCTGCGTCGAGGATTGACGACGGCTACGAAAGATCCTGCCCCTACGGAGGTGATCATCACCCTTGCTAATCATTATTCGTACCGCTAGGTGGTCGAGGAACTGCGCTTCGGCGGGCAGCGGCACGGATGCCGCCCCGAGTGTAGCGGCCCATCAACGAGTGCCATTCCATGATGACGCTGCCGCCCGTGTCGTTGTGTCGCGATTCAAAGGCAGCGATGAGATCGAGGCACGCGTGGTCGATGAAATCGAGCTCGTCGACATGCATGTGAAGCTCACTACCAGGAGGGATCTCCTCGAGGGCAGCAGCGAGCCGGGGGAGCGCGACAAACGTTGCTGCGCCGTGGAGATGCAGCTCGATGCGTTCACCCACGTCGACGCGCTCGATGTCGAGGTGCGCCAATGAGTAGACCAACCTGAGCGTCGAAAGCACGAGCCCGATGATGATGCCCGTCAGGAGGTCGATGGCCACGATGCCGATGACGGTCGCGGCGTAAATCCCGAAGATGGGCCAGCCGTATTCGAGGAGCTTCCTCGGGCCAGAAACCTGGAGGAGGCGGGCGCCAACGTAGATCAGGATCGCAGCTAGAGCCGACTCTGGCACGAAACCAAGGAGTCCTGGAACGAGCGCGGCAAAGAAGAGGATCCACATCGCCTGCAAAACCGAGGAGGATCCCGTTTGCGCGCCTGCCTCGACGTTGGCCGTGCTGCGGCTGATGACACCCGTAATCGGGAGCGCTCCCAAAGCGCCGCATGCAAGGTTCCCGATGCCCTGCGCGGCGAGCTCGCGGTCGTAGTTGGTGCGCTCGCCCTGGTGCATACTGGACACGGCGGTAGCGCAGAGCAGCGTCTCGGCGCTGGCGACGAAAGCGAGGGCCGCGCCAGACACCAAGATGTCGACCTCGAGGAACTTCGAAAGTGTGCTGGCGGTTGGCAACGTGATGTACGCGAAGAGCGAGTCTTTCACGACGACGTAGTCGATCGGCAGCCGAAGCATCGCGGCGGCGATCGACGCAACGAGGACGCCTGCAAGTGCGCCAGGAAGAAAACGTACTCTCGAAGGACGGTAACGATCCCAGATCACGATTGTGAGCAGCGTGGCCACCCCGATCGACGCGGCGATGTAATGATAGCGTTCACCCCCAGTCGTGAAGGCCTTCAGCACGCCAGCGGGGATCTTGTAGATGTTGTAGAGGACACTGCCTTCGACGTCGTCGTCGATCATCACGTGGAACTGCTTGACCACGATGATGATCCCAATCCCGGCCAACATCCCGCGGATGACTGCCGGGGAGACCGCGCGAAAATAGGCCCCGAACCTGAGAAAGCCCGCCGCCGCCTGCAGCAGGCCCGCGATCATGACGATGGCGGCGATGCTGGTGATGCCGTAGGGGTCCTCCTCGCTGCGGTAGACGCCGACCCACTGGAGCACGAGCACGCTCAAACCCGCCGACGGCCCCGAGATCTGAAGGGGCGCACCGCCGAGGAAGCCCACGGTCATGCCGCCCACCACTGCGGTGATCAACCCGAGCATGGCCGGCATCCCCGACGCACGCGCAATGCCCATAGACAGGGGGAGCGCGATCAGGAACACCACGACCGAGGGCGGCACGTCTTTCGCGATCGTGCTCAGTTTGTCGTTCAGCGTAGCGATCCCCGGCTCCTTTGATCTGCACGCGGTGACAAGGGGGTCATATACCATGGGAGGCATCGAAACCTTCCCAGGGCCGACTTCACGACCAAACTTGGCAAGCATCCCCACAAAAAGAACCGGCCGCGCGGCCTCACCAATTTTGATACCCACGTCCCTGCCCGCCCCATCCCCTCTGGCCTGGCGGACCGTCATACCGGCTGCGAGCTCAACCTGGGAAGGCTTGTGCCTGTTCGGCTACGCGACGTACACGGTCTTGATGTTGACGAGCTCGCGGATACCGAAGGAAGAGAGCTCTCTCCCGTACCCGGACTCCTTGATGCCTCCGAATGGGAGTCTGGGGTCCGAGCGAACGAGCGTGTTCACAAAGCAGCTACCCGCGTCGAGGTCGGTTTCCGCGATACGGGTGCCCCGCGCGACATCTTGGGTGAATACGGCTGCGCCGAGGCCGAAGACGCTGTCGTTTGCGATGCGAATCGCGTCGTCCTCGTCTCCAGCTTCGATGATCGCCGCGACCGGGCCGAAGAGCTCTTCCTCGTACGCCGGCATGCCGGGCGAAACGTCCGCCAGGACGGTCGCCGGGTACCAGGCGCCGCTTCGTTCGGGCACCTCACCGCCCAGCAGGAGCTTGGCTCCCCGTTCGATGCTTGCTCGAACCTGTTCGTGCAGCTCATCACGTAGATCGATCCGGGCCATCGGGCCCAGCACGGTTTCCTCCAGCATGGGGTCACCCAATTGTGCGGCGCTCATGTGCTCGACTACGGCGGCCTCAAAGCGCTCGCGCACCTCGCTCACCACGATGAAGCGCTTCGCCGCGATGCAGCTCTGTCCCGTGTTGATCAAACGGCTCGTCGCGCAGGTTTTGGCGGCGGCCTCCACGTCCGCATCGGCGCACACGACGTAGGCATCCGACCCGCCGAGCTCGAGCACCGACTTCTTGAGCGCTCTCCCTGCCGCGCTCGCAACAGCCCGCCCGGCCGCAGTGCTCCCCGTGAGGGTGACGGCCGCAATCGCGTCGGCTGCAATCAGCTGCTCGGTCTCGGCGCCGTCGAGGTACAGCGCGCAAAAGAGCCCGTCCGGAAAGCCCGCATCGCGAAACACCTCTTCGATGGCGGCGGCGCTACCCGGAACGTTGGACGCGTGTTTGAGCACAGCCGCATTGCCAGCCATGAGCCCAGGCGCAGCGAACCGGAACACCTGCCAAAAAGGGAAGTTCCACGGCATGATGGCCAGCACCACGCCAAGCGGCTGAAAGGTGACGAAGCTCTTTGTCGCATCGCTCTGGATCGTTTCGTTCGACAGGAACGTTGCGGCGTTGTCCGCATAATAGTCACAGACCCAGGCGCACTTCTCTACTTCGGCGCGCCCGTCGCGGATCGGTTTCCCCATCTCTCGCGTCATCAACTCGGCGTAAGGCGCTGCACGCCTCCTGAGGATGCCGGCGGCTCGCCGCATCGACGTTGCGCGCTCGGAAAACGCGACGCGTCGCCAGTCGAGGAAGGCTTCGTGCGCCTTGCGTGCGTGCGCTTTGGCTTCACTCAGCTCCATCCGTGGGCCTTGGCCCAAAGACTCTCCCGTAGCCGGATTGATGAGCTCCATCGTCTGCTCGTTGCTCGGACCGCCCACACCGGTCCGACGCCGGCTCAGTATAGATCGCCGAAACTCGACTGCGAGCGGCGCCTCGAGTAGAAGTCCGGGGCCTCGAGGGCGAGGCTTGCAATCGACACACCGTGTGTCAAAAGGCCCTCTCTGGCGCGTGTTTTGACCATAGCTGACAGCTCGGCACCCTCGTTCTCCATATGACGACGGAAGCGACAGCGCGTACCGCGCGCGAGCTGCTCGAAGAGCGCGGCACGCTAGGCAAAGACACGGTAGCGGCCCGGGTCGATGGCAAAATCTACGACTTGCACACGCCCATCCCGGAGAGCGCCTCCGAGGTAAAGCCGATCGGCGCACACGACCCCGATGCACTGGCCATCATCCGGCACTCGAGCGCCCATGTGATGGCCGACGCAGTGCAGCGTTTGTTCCCGGGCACCAAGGTGGCCTTCGGCCCTGCCACCGACAACGGCTTCTACTACGACTACGCGCGCCCGAGCGGCACCTTCTCCGAAGAGGACCTTCGCGCCATCGAAGAAAAGATGGTCGAGATTGTCGCAGCCGACAGCCCGTTTCGCCGCGAGGTCGTGAGTCGTGACGAGGCCCGTGCTCTGCTGCAATCGCTCGGCGAAAACTTCAAGCTCGAACATCTCGAGCGCCTCGAAGACCCGATCTCGCTCTATCGGCACGGAGAGTGGGTCGACCTGTGCGAAGGCCCGCACGTCCCCTCGACCGGTTTCCTGAAGGCTGTGAAGCTCACGAGCGTAGCTGGCGCGTACTGGCGCGGCGACGAGCGCAACCCGATGCTTCAACGCATTTACGGAACCGCGTTCCCGTCACCGAAGGCTCTCCGCGCGCATCTCAAACAGCTCGAGGAAGCGAAGAAGCGCGACCACCGCAAGCTCGGCAAAGAGCTCAAGCTGTTCGCGTTCCACCCGCACGCGCCGGCGTCTCCATTCTTCTTGCCGCGCGGCTCCACCATCTACAACCTCCTCGAACAGTACGTCCGCTCGCTTTACGCCCGGTACGGCTATGAAGAGGTGATCACCCCGCAGATCTTCGATAACGAGCTGTTCCACACGTCTGGACATCTGCCGTCGTACGCCGAGAACATGTACATGGCGGCGACCTCGGAGAGCCTCGAGAAGCTCCAGCACAAGATCGAAGAAAAGCCGCCGCAGAACGCCGAGCAGTGGACCGAGGCATTCAACGAGTCGCTTCGGTTCGGTGTGAAGCCCATGAACTGCCCGAGCCATTGTTTGATCTACGCGATGACCAAGCGGAGCTACCGTGACCTGCCGATGCGCATGGCCGACTTCGGGCGCCTCCATCGCTTCGAGCGAAGCGGCGTGGTGCAGGGGCTGACACGGGTTCGCACGTTCGCGCAGGACGATGCCCACATCTTCTGCACGCTCGAGCAAGTGCAGGACGAGATCAAAAGTTTCCTCGACCTCGTACACGATGCGTACCGCGACTTTGGTTTCACCGACGTTCGCATCGTCATCGCGACCCGGCCCGAGAAGCGCCTCGGCGCCGACGAGATTTGGGACCAAGCCGAGGTGGCGCTCGAGGAAGCCGTGAAGGCCAAGGAGCTGCCGTACGAAATCGCCGAGGGCGAAGGCGCCTTCTACGGGCCGAAGATCGAGTTCCATCTCAAGGACGCGATCGGGCGCCCCTGGCAGCTCGGGACCATCCAGGCAGACTTCAATCTACCGGAGCGCTTCGACCTGACCTATGTCGGCCGCGACAATACGACGCACCGGCCCGTCATGCTGCACAGGGCAATTTTGGGCTCTATCGAGCGGTTTTTCGGTGTGCTCACCGAGCATGTGGGCGGCTCCTTCCCCGTTTGGCTCGCGCCCGAACAGATCGCTCTGTTGACGGTGAGCGAGAAGTTCAACGAGTATGCGGAGAACGTGCAGCAACAGCTCAAGGAACGAGGCTTCCGTGTCACCGCCGATCTGAGCAGTGACAAGCTGGGTGCAAAGATTCGCCAAGCGCGCCTGATGCGGATCCCGTATCTCGGTGTGATTGGTCAAAAAGAAGTAGAAGGGCAGGGTTTGGCCCTTCGTTCGCGAGACGAGAACAAGGACCTCGGGTTCATCCCGTTGTCCGATGTCTTCGACCGACTTGCGGGCGAGAACCAACCACCTTCTGCTATGGATTCAACAAGAGGAGATAGTCATCGCTAGACCGCGCTTTGGATCGCGCGATCGGCCGCGGGATTTTGGTCCGCGCGTCAACGATCGCATTCGAGTGCCTGAGATCCGTGTCATCGGAGCCGAGGGCGAAATGTTGGGCGTCTTGAACACCGACGAGGCTCGTCGGATGGCTCGAGGTCTCGATCTCGACCTAGTCGAGGTGAACCCGAAGGCTATGCCACCCGTGTGCAAGATCATGGACTTCGGCAAGTTCAAGTACGAGGAGAAGAAGAGGCAGGCCGACGCCCGCAAACGGCAGACGCAGATCGCGCTCAAGGAGATCAAGATGCGCCCGAAGACGGACGATCACGACCTCGACTTCAAGACCAAGCACGTGCGCCGCTTCCTCGAAGAGGGCAACAAGGTGAAGCTCACCGTCCGCTTCCGCGGCCGAGAGATCACCCACCCTGAAACCGCCCAGCGACAGATCGACGCAATCATCAGTGCGGTCGACGACCTCGCCACGGTAGAAACATCGGCCCGCCTAGAAGGCCGCACCATGACAGCCATCCTGGCCCCCCGAGTCAAACCCCAACCACCCCGCCCACCAGAGTCCGAATAAAGGGGACAGTCCCCTTTTCTTAAAGGGTTAATTTTGGCTCATGTTCACGCTCGATGATCAGTTCGGACGCACGCATCGGCAGGCGGACGTCTTTGGGGACGGTCCGGTCGTAATCCTCGCTGGCGCTCAGCGGCAGGCGCCCGATGCGATGCGGGCGTGGGAGCAAGCGCTGCGCGCCCGTGTTCCCGAAGGGACCCGCATCGTTGGCCTCAGTAATCTCGAGCGGCTTCCATTCTTTGTGCCGAAGGGTGTGGTCACCAAGGGGCTAGCCCAACAGCTGCCAAACGTTCCGGTCCTCTGCGACTGGAAAGGCCGGGTGCACGCAGACCTCGGTTTTCCGGCGGGCGCAACTATCTCCGTTGGCGTATTCAGCGTGTCTGGGGAGCGGTTGGGAATCATCACCGGAGAGCAGACCGAGCCCCGCCTCGCCGAAATCGTGCAGCTACTCTCCCGCTGACCCCAACACTGGCCCGGCCGCAGCCCCGGAATTCGCCTGGGAAGACGCTTTCCATGCCCGAATTCCCCCACTTGACTGCCCCCACCACCGCGCTAAACCGCGTGCTCTCCGCTCCCCCGCCGCGGGTGCCGCTGGCTAGGGAGCTTCAAGCGAGGACAGTCAAATGCCTAAAATGAAAACAAAGCGTGCTGCCGCGAAGCGGTTCAAGGTCACGGGTGGGGGGCGTATTCGTCGTTCCACGGCTGGCAAGCAGCACATGATGCGTGGCAAGTCCGCCAATCGACTTCGGAAGCTCAAGAAGAACTCCATGGTCGATCCCAGCGACGAAGCACGCATTCGGCGTTTGCTTCCTTACGAGCTCTAAGACTTCTAAGGAGAACGCAGATGCCCAGAGTCAAACGAGGCTTCAAAGCCCGACGTCGCCGCAATCGCTTGCTCAGGCACGCCAAGGGTTACTACGGCGCACGCCGCAAGGCCTTTCACGTCGCGATCGAGCAGGTCCACAACGCATGGGAGGATGCCTACCGGCATCGCCGCACCAAGAAGCGTGATTTCCGCCGCCTTTGGATCGCGCGCATCAATGCTGCGTCGCGCACCAATGGTGTGAACTACAGCCAATTCATCGCCGGCCTCAAGCGCTCGCATATCGAGCTCGACCGTAAGGTGCTCGCCGAGATCGCGGTTTCCGATCCAGGCGGTTTCAAAGCCGTCGTCGACGCCATCGACTAAAACGCTCCGGACGCACAATGGCAGAGCCTGATGCGGTTCAGACGTTCGAGGATGGGCTTGCCGAAATCCACGGCGCCTACGCGGAGGCGTTGCGCGCTGCAGGCGATGAGCCCGAGCTCCGGCTGATCAACGCGCGCTACGTGGGGCCGCAGGGGGATCTTACCAAGCTCCTCAAGCTCATGCCGAAGTTGCCCGGGGACCGGCGCCGCGAGCTCGGCCAAGCAGCCAACGCGCTCAAGCAAGAGATTCAGGCGGCCTTCGACGCGACGCTCGAAGCCATTCATCGCGGCGCTCGCGAGGCGGAGCTCACCGGCCCCGCCCTCGACGTGACTTTGCCGGGCCGCTGGCAGATGCCGGGCCGGCTTCACCCCATCACCCGCGTTCGAAACGAAGTGCTCGAGATCTTCGTTTCGCTTGGGTTTGACATCGCCGACGGCCCCGAGGTCGAGCTGTACGAGAACTGCTTCGATAAGCTCGGGTTCCCCCCGGACCACCCCGCAACCGACGAGCACGACACCTTCTTCATCCAGGGGAACCGGTCCTCGGACGCTGAAAGCGTGCTTCTACGCACGCAGACCTCGACCATCCAGATCCGCGAGATGATGAAGCGAGAGCCCCCGCTCGCAATCGTGTCCCCGGGCGCCGTGTACCGGCGCGACGACGACGCCACCCACTCGCCGATGTTCTTCCAGCTCGAAGGCTTTCTCGTCGACGAAGACGTCACGTTTGCCGAGCTCAAAGGTGTGCTGACGCTTTTCCTGCGCCGCCTTTTCGATGAGCACATCGCCGTTCGCTTTCGCGCGAGCTACTTCCCGTTCGTCGAGCCCGGCGGTGAGGTCGACATGAGCTGCGTCTTCTGCCGCGCGTGGGAGGGTGACCGCGCGCGCACCGCCGAGTGCCGCGTATGCAAGGGCACTGGATGGATGGAGATCCTCGGCTGCGGCATGATTCACCCGGTCGTGTTCGAGAACGTCGGATACGATCCGGAGAAGTACACCGGCTTTGCATTTGGGATGGGGCTCGACCGCATCGCAATGCTCAAGTATGGCATCCCTAACATCAAGCTCCTCTACGAGAACGACGTTCGGTTCTTGTCGAAGTTTTAGGAAGGGCGATGCTGGTTTCATTTCGGTGGTTGCAAGAGCTCTGTCCCGTCGACGCGGATGTCGACGAGGTCGCCCATCGCATTTCGCTCGCGGGTCTCGAAGTCGAGGCAATGGACGAAAAGGGCAAGAACCTCTCCGGTGTCGTGATCGCCGAGGTTCGCGCCAAGAGCGCGCATCCCAAGAAGGACAAGCTGACGCTCGTCACCGTCTTCGACGGAGAAGATGAGCACGACGTCGTCTGCGGGGCACCGAATGTGCCCGAGCCTGGCGGCCGAGTCTTGTTCGCCCGATCGGGTGCCGTGTTGCCGAACGGAATGCAGATCGCCCCTCGCAAGGTCGGGGGCGTCGTATCCAACGGGATGATCTGCAGCGAGGCCGAGCTCGACATCGGCATCGACGCCGAAGGCATCTTTGTTGTCGACTCGGACACCGACGCGCTTCCGGGAACCAACGTGGCGGACGCACTCGACCTTCACGACGTCATCCTCGACGTTGGACTCACGCCCAATCGCCCCGACTGTCTGGGTCACGTCGGAATCGCCCGCGAAATCGGGGTTCTTTTCGGGGTCGGCTACAAGCCCCGCAAGGCCGCCGGCCCGCACCGGACCTTTGCCGCGGGTGGCTCGTTCGAGGCCGGGCAGCCCACCACCAAGCTGACGCCGCTCTGGGACACCGAGAGCGAGACGGTCGACACCCCGAACCTCCCCACGATCTCGATCGAGATCGCCGATGGCGATCGCTGCCCGCGGTACGGCGCCGCCTTAGTGTCGGGTGTCAAAGTCGCTCCATCGCCTTTCTGGCTTCGTTACCGGTTGCACAACCTCGGTCTTCGTGCGCTGTCGAACGTCGTCGACGCGACCAATCTGATTCTGCTCGAATGGGGCCATCCGATTCACGGGTTCGACCTCGCGAGGCTCGGCGGTTCGAAGGTCGTCGTTCGCCGCGCCTCTGAGGGCGAAAAAATGGCGACCCTCGATGGCGTCGAGCGCACCTTCACAGCCGACGACCTGTTGATCTGTGACGGTAACGGCCCTGTCGCCATAGCCGGCGTCATGGGCGGGCTCGACACCGAGATCAGAGATGAGACCCACGACGTCCTCATCGAGTGCGCATACTTCGACCCGAGGTCGATTCGCCGCACTTCCCGACGCCTCGGCCTGCACACCGACTCGAGTCATCGTTTCGAGCGTGGCGTTGATCCGGAGGCCATCCCGCGAGTTCTTGCCAGCGCCGCGGCCCTCATGGCAGAGCTTGGCGGCGGAGTTGCGGCGACGACGGCCATCGATCGCGTCGCGACAGCATACGAGCCGAAGACAATCCGCTTGCGCCCCGCGCGAGCGGCCCAGCTGCTGGGTACGCCGGTGTCGAAGGACGAGAGTCTCCGCATCCTCGAGGCCCTGGGATGCCGCATCGTCGAGCAGAGCGACGACGCCATCACCGCGAGGTCGACCTCATCGAAGAGGTCGCACGCGTTCGCGGCTACGAACAGATCCCGACCGCGGTTCCCCGCGTTCACCCGTCTGAAACAGGCACTGCGGGCCTCCTCAAATTCGTCGACGCCTTGCGTGACACGGCTGTCGCAGCGGGCCTCTACGAAGCAGTAAATTACGGATTCTTGTCCGTCGACGACCTTCGCAAGGCGCGGGTGTCCACCCATGCCGTCCCACTCGCGAATCCGCTCTCCGAAGAGCGCTCGGTCATGCGGACTTCGTTGTTGCCGGGGCTCACCGCTGCCGCGACGCGGGCGCAGCGTCACGGTGCGACCGAAGTCAGGCTCTTCGAGCTCGCGCGAACATTTCATCCGAGCGACGACGTGCTTCCTCGCGAAGACACGGTCCTTGCGATCGCCCTGGCCGGGCAGCGCCCGGGTTGGATCGGCGGCGAGCGGTCCTTCGATCTGTACGACGGGAAGGGCGTCATCCAGGCGATCGTCGACGGTGTGTTTGGTCAAACGCCCGAGCTGGCTCCGGGCGAGGTGCCGAGCTTCCTCCATCCAAAGCGGTCTGCTGTCGTGACACTCACCGCGCGCCCGATCGGCTTCGTCGGAGAGATGCACCCCGACGTCGGCGAGGATCTGGGGCTCATTGGCCGAGTGATCTACGCGGAGCTCGACGTCTCCGGTCTCCATGCCCTGTCCGAAGAGCTCGGCCCAACGCAAGCGCGCGGCCTGCCGAAGTTCCCGGCGGTGGCTCGAGACATCGCCATGCTCGTGCGTGATCAGTTCACCGCGGGCGAGATTGCCGAAGCGCTCCGTGAAGCGTCAAGCGGTTTGGCGGAGTCCGTCAGGCTGTTCGACTTGTATCGCGGCGGCCAGATCCCGGACGGGCACCGTAGCCTTGCCTTCCGCGTGACGTACCGCGACCCACAAGGGACACTGACCGACAAACGGGTCGACAAAGTCCATGCATCACTTGCGAGACTCGCAGGCGATCGTTTCGAAGCGACCATCCGCTAGGGATTCCTCGCCTTGTGTGAGAATACGCACCTTTCTATCAACGAGCTCAGGCCAAACCCTTGAGATTCAACCCGATTTGTGGTTCTCTCCGGCCAATGACCAAAGCGGAAATCATCGATGCCGTCTACGAGAAGGTTGGGGGCTTCTCGAAGAAAGAGGCGGCAGAGGTCGTCGAGGCTGTCTTCGACACGATGAAAGACGTTCTGGCCGAAGGGGAGAAGATCAAGATCTCCGGGTTCGGAAACTTCGTGGTGCGCGCCAAGAAGGAGCGCATCGGCCGAAACCCACAGACGGGCGCCCCAATTCCGATCAGCGCGCGGCGCGTGCTGACGTTCAAGCCCAGCCAAGTCCTCAAAACAGTGCTCAACCCGCATCGCCCCGACGAGGACGGCGCTGGTTCGCACGAAGGGTTCTGAGTTCGAGCCATGACACGGCGCACCCAACTGCCTGATAAGTTGTTCTTCAAGATCGGCGAGGTCGCGGACATCGTCGGCGTCAAGCCACACGCACTCCGCTACTGGGAGACCGAGTTCGCCGCGCTGCGTCCCAAGAAAACTCGCGGCGCGCATCGCCAGTACAGCCGCAAAGACGTCGAGCTTGCGATGTTGATTCGTCAACTCCTTCACGACGACGGCTTCACGATTCCAGGTGCTCGCAAACGCATCCGCGACCTGGGTCGTCACCAGCGGAGCAGTCCTCCTGAGCCCCGTGCACAGCGTGAGGTCGCATTGCGTGCAGAGCTCCTGGGTCTCCGTCAGCAGCTCGCCGAGCTTCGCGACCAGCTCGTAGAGGCCGAAACGCAGCCTGTGAAAGCCAAGCCCCTGCAGGTGACCGTCCACAAAGTGATCCCGGTTACAGTCAGCCGCGGCCCAGAGGCCTGAGCTGTCCGTTTGTGCGCTTCTCAGGTGCTCCTGAACTGCTTTTGATTTGCGTTCAGGGAGTCCTGAGTTAGAGTCGCGTGCCCTCAAATAGAGGGTGGACGGGGCGTAGCGCAGCTTGGTAGCGCACCTTACTGGGGGTGAGGGGGTCGCTGGTTCAAATCCAGTCGCCCCGACCATTGGCGGACCGGAGGGCGAAAGCCCGCCGGCCCTCCCTCAATTCTAGCCGCCCGGTCTACCAATTCCATTGCTCGCCCGGTGCTTCCGCGATAGGTCGTTGAGCGCATGTCGGACCGCCCACTCCTCTTGGTTTCCAACGACGATGGAGTCGATGCGGCCGGGATCATTGCGTTGCGCGAAGCGCTCGCCACGTTTGCCGACGTGTACACCGTCGCACCCCAAACCGAGCAAAGCGCGAAGAGTCACTCGATCACGCTCCATCATCCGCTCCGCTTCCACGAAGTGCACCCGCGCGTGTGGGCAGTCGACGGCACGCCGGCGGACTGCGTCTACATCGCGTTCTTCTTGAAGGACCTCCTGCCGCGCAGGCCGGACCTGGTGGTCTCGGGGATCAACCACGGGCCCAACCTCGGCAACGACGTGCACTACTCAGGCACCGTGGCCGCCGCCCGCGAAGGCGCGCTTCGAGGTGTGTCCTCGATTGCCTTCTCCAACTCTTCTGCGGATATGGAGGGCGCCGCGCAGTACGCGAAGCGCTTCTGCAAGCAGCTCCTTGGGATGACTGCGCCCGAAGGCCAGGCGGTCCTGCTCAACGTCAACTTCCCCTCGGTTCCTCCCAACGGAATTCGCGCGACGAGGCTCGGTTTTCGGTTGTACTCCGACGAAGTCGAGGTGCGGGACGATCCGCGGGGGCGCCACTACTTGTGGATCGGCGGCCCCGGTGGCGCGAAGAGCGAACCGGTCGAAGGTGCCGACACCGAGGCGCTCGATGAAGGACTCATCTCGATCACGCCTCTGAGCATCGAGGCCACACACCCTGACCATTTGGGCGTTGCAGCATTTGTTGCAGGCCCCAGCGAGGAACGATGACTGACGAGCGCGTAAAGTTCTTGCGTGGGCGCATCCGCGACGTGCCCGACTTTCCGAAGGAAGGCATCCTGTTCAAGGACATCACGCCGCTCCTCGCCGATGTCGAGGCGTTTCGTACCTGCATTCAACTCATGGCAGAAAAGCTGGACGGTGAGTCGGTCAGCTCCGTCATCGGCATCGAGTCTCGTGGCTTCATGTTCGGCGCGGCCCTTGCCGACAAGTTAGGTGTCGGCTTCATCCCCGTTCGTAAACCGGGCAAGCTGCCCGCTGCGACCTATCGCGCAGAGTACGACCTCGAATACGGAAGCGACGCAGTCGAAATCCACCAGGACGCGCTCGCTCCTGGCGATAGAGTCGTCGTCGTCGACGACCTCATCGCGACCGGCGGCACAGCCAAAGCCACCAAAGATCTCGTCCACCAATGTGGCGCCCAAGTTGCCGCATTCGTCTTCGTCATCAATCTCCTCGCCCTAGAAGGCACAAAAAAACTAACCCCCACCCCAATCATCACCCTCCTCGACTACTAGGCGATAGCGCGGGGGCGGTGGAGTGGGACAAACCACCGCCAACGGCGTCCGGGAAGAAGGGGACCGTCCCTCTCAAGCGTGCTGGTCTTGTGCTCGCAGCTGGTGGGCTAGGTCACGGGCCTTGGCTACGAGGATATCGAGGTCGCCGCCTAGCCATCGATCGCGGACCTGGGCGATCAGCTCTCGTCTCTCTTTGTCGAGTCGATCGTAGAGCTCGACGAGGCCGGCCCACTCGCTCACCGACGCCTCGCGGCGCGCGCGCTCGATGTCGCCAGCGCGCAGAGAATCCCGCACACGCACTGCCTTCTTCTGCATCGAGGCTTCGAACGATTGGTCGATCTCCCGCATGAGCACATGAACGTCGTTCAAGTCCCCGAGCAAATCCTGCAATCGCTTGCTCCGCTTCACGACCGACTGCGCTTCGCTGGCATACGCGCGTACGGGTTCGAGAAGATAGCGCATCCTCTTGGCGGTGATGCGCGCTTCATGGAGCTGCTCGACGTGCTCCATGCTCATGATCTGCCCGAGGTTCACCAGAAGATCCGTGGCATGAGCTTCGGTCAGGTTCGCGAGCGAACGAGCGAAGGTGACATGCGGATGCTCGGCCAGAAGATTGTGCTCACTGCGCATGACCGCGAGCCGCTCCTCGAGCTTCTCGGCGGTACGCCTAAATGCGGCACGC
>JAFDAJ010000266.1 GCA_019313915.1 Deltaproteobacteria bacterium | reverse complement strand
GCTTCGTAAGCGGCGAGCAGCATTCGGCCTCATCGCGCCCGCCGCCCTCACCGTTCCCGGTGTCACGCTCTTGTTGCTTGGTATGCGGCGTGGTGACTGTGTGAGTGAGTTTGACTCAGACCCGTGCAGACGGCTTCGTACTGGCGGTCTGGTTCTAACGATCGCTGGCGGCGTTGGGATGATTGTCGGCAGCATTGTGGTTGGCGTCCGCACGGGTGAGCTGAAGTTGGCAGCCCACAATTATGCTCTCGAAGAGCTGGAGCTTCGTGTGAAACGAGGGAAGATTGGGGTCTACGTCTCCGCTGGCGTTCTGGTTGCCGGAATCTTGATGGGGGGGATCGCATATGCGTCCATGGGCGATTGGGGCGAAACCTCCCCAAAGTGGACCGACCCGGTTGCTTGGACCGGCGTGACTTTCATGATGGGCGGCTTCTTCGCTTTGATCAGTACCGGCGCCATGCTGCGCGTCCGCAAGCGAGCGCTTCGGCGCGAGCTGCAAGAAGCCCACTACGGAAGACCACGCAGAGTTCAATGGGATCTTGCACAATCGCAACTCGTGTTCTGACAATCAGGGAGGCTGTCATGCGTTACTTATTGGGATTTCTGTGTGTCTATACGCTGAGTTTCGTTGCGCTCACTGGGTGCGGCAGTGGCAATAATCGACACAATCTATGGACGCCCGACCAGTGCTTGATGGTTCCCGATGGAACCGAGTGTGTTTACTTTGACGGCCTGCCGGGCGTCTGTGTCGCTGAAGATTGTGAGGAGCGCTGCAAGGCGGATGCCGATTGCAACGACCGCAAAGATTGCACGGCTGACGCGTGCAACACCACGAACGGATTGTGCAGCAACGAAGCCGTAGCCGAAGGCACGCAATGCAGCGGAGGCACATGTCAGGATGGCGAGTGCGCGCTCGCCGGCACCGTTCTCCCTTGCACGGAGCAAGGGATTCGCAACGCCATCGCCACGGGCGGGGGTCCATATACCTTTGCGTGTGACGGCACGACAACGGTGGTCGTGGAAGCCCAGATCATCATCGACAACGACGTCATCCTCGATGGTGAGAGCAATCTCACGGTCGATGGAAACGATACTCATCGCACCTTCTCGGTAGGAATCGCCGTCAAGGCTGAGCTTCGCGGCTTCACGATGACCCGCGGAAGAGCAAGCGGGCTAGGGGCCTACCAGCAAAAAACCGGTGGTGGCATCAATAACGCGGGCACGTTGACGATCAGGAATTGCACGGTGTCCGACAGTACCACGGACTACGGTGGTGGTATCCACAACTCGGGTACGCTTACGATCATCGACAGCACCGTGTCGAACAATCGCGCTGAGAAGAGCGGCGGCGGAATCAACGGTGGTGGGGGAACGGTTGTCCTCGTCAGCAGCACCGTGACGGACAATTCCGCGTCCAAGGGCGGCGGCATCTTTGGAATCACCATCAATCTGGTCGACAGCACCGTGTCCAACAACACCGCGGCTCAGGGCGGCGGCATGTACATCGTCGGAGCGGATGAGTTCAAGCTCGACCCGGCAACGGCCGTCAACAGCACCGTATCAGGGAACGCTGCATCCACGGCCGGCGGCGGCATCTACAACGACATCGCCGCACAGCTGATTCTCACGCAGACGACCGTATCCGACAACGGCGCCCCTTCTGCCTCCGCGATCTTCAACAACGGGACGGAGCCGAGGAGCCAGAACGAAGCGAGCACAGCACCTCGATCCCATCCTGGACCTTCTGGCCCCGGCGTGATCACGGTTTCGCGCAGCGTGATCTCGGGAGAGTGCGCGACGCAAAACCCTGCCGAGTGGCACTCCAACGGCTACAATATCGAATCCCCCGGCGACACCTGCGGCTTCGACCAAGGAACCGACCAGGTCAACGTCAGCGCCGACGACCTGAAGCTGGGGCCACTACAGGACAACGGCGGCCCGACCATGACCCATGCGCTCGGAGCGGGCAGCGTCGCCATCGACGTGATTCCCGCAGACATGTGCGAGCTGACCGAGGACCAACGCGGCGAGCCGCGTCCTGGCGGCACGATGTGCGACGTGGGTGCGTTTGAGGTGGAGGTTCAGCCATGAGCAGAGCTCCGGTTTTGGCAATGCTCGTCCTCGGCGCCCTCGCCGCGAGCTGTGCTGGCTCAAACGCCAACAGCTTCGAAATCGTCCGGGATGGACAGAACCAGAGCTACGGTACGACATCGGTCGAGTTGAAGGACGAGGGGCCTCAGCTAGTCCTCTATGCTTCGAGCAGCAGGGACGATCCCTCCATCGCGGACGACGAACGTTGGTATTACCTTTGGATCGTGTTTGACGCGGTCGCTTTGGCCGATCTCGCGACCGGTCAAGAGGACCCGATTTCCGGTGAGGGCTCGTGGACACGCAGCGAACGGTCGGGAGTCGTCAGGCCGGAGGAAGTGACCTTCACCGGCAAAGGGCTCCACACTGCGACGATCGAAGAGATGTTCTTCGGTCACTGCCATGGTGGATGCTGGATCAATCTAGATGGCGGAGTTCAGACGATTCAAGGCAACCTGCACTTGACCGTGAACGACGCGCCCCGGTTGGCGGGAGTCATCGAGGTCCGGGTCGAGGGAGATGTACCGGGCATCGACGGCACCTACGACCTCACCTTGAGATTCGATCAGACCTCCAGCATCGACGCTGGCACTGACGCTGGAACCGACGCCGGCATCGACGCTGGCACTGACGCTGGGCCCGACGCTGGCACCCCGTAGAGCCGACGCGTTGCGTCGTTCACAGGGCTTCCGGTTCGTGCGATGGGTCGTTGTAGCCATGACCTTCCTGCCCGACCCGGCGGCACGATGTGCGACGTGGGTGCGTTTGAGGTGCAGCCGTAGCCACGCACCCGCTGCGCCCCTACGCCCCAAACGCAAAACCTGCACGGTAGCGGCGCGAAAACCTCAACGAAACCGGGCTTCCACCTGGCACGCCTGATGCACCTCCTTGACTGCACTTAGGGGCGCACTGCGCCGCAACCGGGGAGGTTGCCATGCGTTACTTATTCGGATTTCTATGTGTCTGCGCCTTGGGCGTGATGCCGATGGCCGGGTGCGGTGAGAACGGGGGGGACGACGGCCGCCTGTGTGATGGCGTCGTGTGCCCGCCCGACGGCAACGAATGCACCCTGGAGTATTGCTATTACAAGGCCGGTACGTGTGAGAGTGGGCGGGTCGCCGACGGGAAGGAATGCGACTTCGATGGCCTTGCGGGCGTTTGCATCCAGGGCGTCTGCGCAGAGTATCCCTGCCAAGACGGCGACGATGGCGACCTATGCACCTGGGACAGCTGCGACTACATCAGCGGGACGTGCAACTTCGGTCCGCGGTGTATCTCCAGCGGATGCCGAGTTGGCTGGTGCGATCCTGCAGATGGGTCGTGCAGCTTCACAGCAGCCCCAGACGGCACGTCGTGCGGCGACTGCCATGAAGTGTGCATCAACGGTGCATGCGAGTGCCCATTACCTATTTGCTTTTGCGTCCCATAGGTCACCGATGCGCGGCGAACCTCGCCACCCGCCATGCGACGTGGGGGCGTTTGAGATGCAGCCGGGCGCACCAGGCATGTCCCAAACACTACGCGGTCCAGTGCCGAAAATTCTGTGCATTTTGTGGCCGGCCCCGTGCCGCCCCTTCCGGGATTTCGCTCAACGGGGGTGGGGGTCGGCTACCCAAGCCGATGGTCGGAGGTTCGAGTCCTCCCGGGCGCGCCAGTTTGGTCGCGAGTGTCAACTCGCTGTAGGCGTGCGAGGGTCAAAGTTGAGTGGAGACTGACAAGTCGGATGAGCAGCGGACTTGGCGGCGGCGAACGACGGGAGCGATTGTCGCTGCGGCGGGGTGGTTGCTTTCGCCGTTGTCTTGTCGGTTGGTTGCCCTCGCCCGCATTGCTTCTGGAAAAGTGGGGAGGATCGTGAATCGAACGGGGAGGGTGTGACGGCGGATTCAGTCGACCAAGCGGGCGTTGAAGCCGTGGGCCCTCAGCGCGTCCAGCACGTGCTCCGCCTCTTCCTCTCCGCGAAGCTGCAGGACCATGTCCACGATCGCCGCACGGGCCGAGGAAGCCCCGAAAGCACGGTGATGGATGATCTCCATGATGTTGCTGTGTAGCTCGCCGACCAGCTGGGCGACCTGCCCCAGGGCGCCTGGGGTATCCGGCACCTCGACCTCGATCCTCACCAGCCGGTGGCTGCGAACCATGCCGCGCTGCAGAACGGAGGACAGCGTCATCATGTCGATGTTGCCGCCACAAAGGATGGTGCCGACATCTTGGCCCTGGAACCGATCTTTGTGCCGGATCACCGCCGCAACGCCCGCTGCGCCCGCGCCCTCCACGACGGTCTTCTCGATTTCGGCGAGCATGAAGATCGCTTGTTCGACGTCTTCCTCACGCACCAGCACGATGTCGTCGACGTGGCGCCGAATCAGCTCCATCGTGAGC
>JAFDAJ010000015.1 GCA_019313915.1 Deltaproteobacteria bacterium | reverse complement strand
GAAACCTACGTCGGCCTCGTCGAGGTGGGTGTGGGTCTTCTGCCGGGCGGCGCGGGCAACATGAACATGCTGTGGCGCGCGCTCGAGGGGATTCCCGACGGCACGGACGTCGACACCCTTCCCTTCGTCTCGCGCACGTTCCAAAACATCGCGATGGCGCGTGTTGCCACCGGCGCCGGCGAGGCGCGGGAGTTCGGTTACTTCCGCAAGTCGGACAGCATCTCGTTCGACAAGGCGCGCCTGCTGACCGAAGCCAAGGGCCGCGCCATCGGCATGGCGGAGGCGGGCTACCACCCACCGGTCCGGCGTGCGTACCGCCTTCCCGGCGAAAGCGGCATGGCGACGCTCGACATGATGATCGACACACTGCAGGCCGGCGGTTACGCGAGCGAGCACGACGCGCTCATCGCCCGCAAGGTTGCAATGGTTCTGTGCGGCGGCCCATCGGGAGCTGCCCACGAAGTCACCGAGGAGCAGATGCTCGAGCTCGAACGCGAGGCGTTCATCAGCCTCTGCGGCGAGCAGAAGAGCCAAGAGCGCATGCAGCACATGCTGACCACCAACAAGCCTTTGAGGAACTAGGCCAACCCGGAACGCACGAGCCAACAGGAAATCAGGAGTAGAGACATGGGTAAGATTGTCGTCGTAGATGCGGTTCGAAGCGCGGTTGGGCGCGCGAAGAAGGGTTCACTGGCCAACCGGCGCCCGGATGAGCTGGCGGGTGAGGTCGTTCGTGCGCTGATGGCGCGCAATCCTCAGGTGAAGGCAGAGATGGTCGAGGACCTCGTTCTCGGTTGTGCCTTCCCCGAGGGCGAGCAGGGCATGAATGTGGCTCGCATGGTTGGCATGCTGGGTGGTCTGCCCGAGGAAACCTCGGCGCTCACGATCAATCGCTTCTGCTCGAGCGGTCTTCAGGCGATCGCGTTGGCCGCTGGGTCGGTCAAAGCGGGCTACAACGACGTCGTCATTGCCGGCGGCATGGAATCGATGACCATGGTGCCGATGACGGGCAACAAGCCAAGCGCATCGCCTGAGGTCATGGAGAAATACCCCACGACGTACACGCCGATGGGCATCACGGCCGAGAACGTCGCCAACCGCTTCAACATCAGCCGCGCACAGCAGGACGAGTTCGCAGCGCGCAGCCACGAGCTAGCGTTGGCCGCCATCGAGAAAGGCATGTTCGAAGAAGAGATCGTGCCAGTCCACGGCGTGAAGTTCGATGCCAATGGTGAGCGGCAGATGTTCGAGTTCAAGGTCGACGAAATGCCCCGCCCGGGTACGACCGTCGAGGCCCTCGCGAAACTGCGGCCCGTCTTCGCGGCCAAGGGCAGCGTGACGGCCGGCAACTCGTCCCCTCTGTCGGACGGCGCCGCGGCAGCGATCGTGATGAAGCAGAAGCGGGCCAAGGAGCTCGGTATCGAACCGCTCGCGATCTTTAAGTCATTTGTCACGGTGGGCGTCGACCCATCGATCATGGGCATCGGCCCCATCCCAGCCGTGCAAAAGCTTCTGGCCAAGAACGACCTCAAGATCGACGACATCGACGTGTTCGAAGTGAACGAGGCCTTCGGCAGCCAGGCGGTGTACGTCCAACAGCAGCTCGGCATCCCGGACGACAAGCTCAACGTCAACGGCGGCGCCATCGCCCTGGGCCACCCCCTGGGCTGCACCGGGGCCAAGCTCACGGCAACTGCTCTCCAAGAGCTCAAGCGCCGAGGCGGAAAACGAGCTGTCGTGACGATGTGCATCGGCGGCGGCATGGGCGCAGCCGGCCTCTTCGAAGCCGTCGACTAGATCAACTGCAATGCCGGAGAACGGCTCGCGACGGACATGCTCGCGATCGGGCGCCCCGTCGCCACGACTCCTCAAGTCGACATACGACTAGGCGCCGGCCCAATCGCTGTGCTGCCCATCCCGAGCCGTTCTCCTCCGTAGATGTCTACGTACGGAGGGGCACGGCGGAGCGCGATGCGGGGACCCAGCGGCGTAGCGAGTGACAATCGGCAAGACAGCAACCATCGCCGATTGGGCGCGAGCGCCGAGGGGAGGCTTGCGTGGCCTCAGGCCCCAAGCCCCTCCGGCCACCTTTGCAAGCCGACCCGTCCGCGGGGTCTCCGTGTCGCGCTGCGCCGTGCCCTGTACCACTACCAGTTTCCGGTGTTCTGCATCGATGCCCAGGGCTCTTTTGACTCCAGCGCGTCCCCCATCTGTAGCAACTCAACCGAGATCCCATCGGGGGAGCGCACGAACGCCATTCGTCCGTCGCGTGGTGGACGGTTGATGGCGACGCCGGCGTCCATGAGTCGCTGGCACAGCGTGTAGATGTCCTCGGTTTCGAAGGCGAGGTGACCGAAGTTGCGGCCGCCGGTGTATTCCTCGGGGTCCCAGTTATAGGTGAGCTCGATCAGCGGTGACGCCTCGGCCGCGGCGCGGGCGCTGTCCTCGGGCGCGGCCAAGAACACGAGCGTGTACCGCCCAGCTTCACTGTCCTTCCGCGTCGTCTCGACGAGACCAAGCTTGTTGCAGAAGAAGTCGAGCGACGCGTCTAGGTCTCTGACGCGGATCATTGTGTGCAGATAGCGCATGAGGCGCTAACTATACCACCGTCGCTGGTACTGACGCTGCCCCTGGCGCTGCCCCTGCCCCTGATGCAGACTCCCCCGCGATGGCCAACGACTACGAAGCAATCGTCATTGGCGGCGGCCCGGGGGGCTATGTCGCTGCTATTCGGCTTGGGCAGCTTGGAGTGAAGACGCTTTGTGTCGAGAAGGAATCGATGGGTGGCGTGTGTCTCAACTGGGGATGCATTCCGTCCAAGGCTTTGATCGCTGCAGCGAACCTCGCCAACAAGGTTCGTAACGCCGGACACATGGGCATCACCGTCAAAGACCTCGAGGTCGACGTGGCCAAGATGCAAGAGTGGAAGGAAGGCATCGTCAAGAAGCTGGTCGGAGGCGTCACGAGCCTCGTGAAGGGCAACGGGGGCACCATTGCCATGGGCGATGCCACGCTCGCCGGCCCGAACTCCGTCGAGGTGACGAGCGCCGACGGCAAGAAGGAAACGTACACGGCCAGCAAAGGCATCATCGTCGCTACCGGCACCCAGATGATTCAGATCCCCGGCTTCGACCCGGACGGGGACGTCGTGATCACCGCCCGTGAAGCCGTGAGCCTGCAAAGCGCGCCTGAAAGCATGGTGATCATCGGCGGCGGGGTGATCGGACTCGAGCTCGGCATGGTGTATCAGAAGCTCGGAACGAAAATCACGGTCGTCGAGCTGATGGATCAACTGCTCCCCGGAACCGATCCCGACTTGGTTCGCGTCGTGCAGAAGCACCTGAAGAACGCCGGCGCCGACATCCATCTCAAGAGCAAAGCGGCCAAGCTCGACAAGAGCGGCGGCCGCGCGAAGGTCACGATCGAAACCGAAGGCAAAGAGCAGCTCGTCGAAGCAGAAAAAGTTCTCGTCGCGGTGGGTTTCAAGCCCAACTCTGCAGGCATTGGCCTCGAGAGCGCCGGCGTGAAGCTCGACGAGCGCGGCCACATCGCGATCGATGACCAGATGCGCACCAACGTTCCCTCGATCTACGCGATCGGAGATGTCGCCGGGATGCCCTATCTCGCGCACAAGGCTTCAAAGGAAGGCGAGATTGCCGCAGAGGTCATCGCGGGTCACAAGTCCGCCCGTGACTACAGGGGGATGCCGGCAGCGATCTTCACCGACCCAGAAATCGCGACCGTCGGAATGACCGAGGCCGAGGCGAAGGCGCAAGGCAAAAAGATCAAGGTCGGCAAATTCCCCTTCGCCGCATCCGGACGCGCCATGGCGGTGAGCGAGACCGACGGCTTCATCAAGGTAATCATCGACGAGGCCGATCATCAGTTGCTCGGCGTCGCAATCGTGGGACCGGAAGCAAGCGACCTCATCAGCGAGTCGGCGTTGGCCCTCGAGATGTGCGCGTTTGCGGAGGACGTTGCGCTTACGGTCCACCCCCACCCCACGCTTGGCGAAGGCGTCATGGAAGCCTTCAAGCATGCGTTGGGCGAGGCCGTCCACATCATGAACCGCTGAGGGGCCCAGTGCTGTTTTGCCGCCTTGGAACCGTCGACTATGCCGAAGCGCATCGTTTGCAAAAGGAGCTGCAGGCAAAGCGCATCGCGGGGAAAATCGGCGACACGGTGTTGCTGCTCGAACACCCGGCGGTCTTGACGATGGGGCGTTCCGCTAAGGAACAACATGTCCTTGCGCCGCCCGAAGTTCTCGAAGCGCGAGGGATCTCGGTCCACGACGTGGGACGCGGGGGGGACGTGACGTATCACGGGCCGGGCCAGCTCGTCGCGTACCCAATCATCGACCTCAAGCCTGACCGGCGCGACGTGCGCAAATACATGTGGTCGCTCGAAGAGACGATGATTCGCACCTGCTCGGATTTCGGGTTGTCCGCCACGAGGGTCGAGGGGTTGAATGGCGCGTGGATTGGCGAGCGCAAAGTCGGCGCGGTCGGCGTACGGATCAGCAGATGGGTCACTATGCATGGCCTGGCGCTCAACGCGAACAGCGACCTGACACACTTCGATCTGATCGTCCCTTGCGGCATCCAGGACAAAGTGGTCACTTCCCTTTCCGCCGAGCTCGGTCGGACGGTTGGCGTCGCCGACGTGATCGTTCCCCTCGCAACGCATTTCGCCGGACTGTACGATACCGACGTCGAATGGCAGGACACCCTCCCCGGCGGGCTCAGCCTGTAGCCGTCTCGTCAGCCGTGAGGAAGTACTTGATCGCGCTCTGACCCATCGCGGTCGTTCCGGCGCCGGCAACGCCAGCGGATACGACATTGCCTGCCCCAGGAACGAACTTGGCGATCGTTTGTGCCGAAAACCGCAGGCCGATCCCGAGTCCGCCGACGACCCCCAAGCTCCCGAGCCATTCCATCGCCGTCTTCTTACTCCAACTGCGGCCGCTCAGATACGCTAGCGAGCTCACCATCATGGCTTGCAGGGGCCCGAGCAATGCCATGTCGGAGAACGGAATCGGTGTGAGGCCGACGGTAACCGAAACCGCCGTACAGGCTTGAACGATCTCGTTGCCGATTCGAATGCGCCCTTCTTGCGCGCGCATCAGCGCTCGAGCCGCCTCGACTCGCGCTTCTTCGGGCAACGCCAGGATCATGGCTTCGGAGAGCCCGCGGAGGCCATCGCCGCTGATGGACGACACCGCCCTCGCCGGGTCTGCGTCCAGGCCGGAGTCGCGGAGCTTTGCCTCGAGCTCATTGCGTGCGGCTTCAATATCGGGTTCGCCTCTGCCGATTAAGTCCGAGTGGGTCAATAGCGGAAACACACGCAAGGGCGCACTTCCCTCGGGAACGTCGGGAAGCAAGCTCTTCGCGCGCTCGATAGTCCGACCCATGTCCTGCGCGTCGTTGGGTTCGAACGTCAGTAACACGAGATCGGGCGTTTCGTTTTCGAGCGCCGTCTTCCATTGTGATCGCGCGTCCGAATCATCCACGTCGATCTCGAGCCAATGGACTTTGGCTCCTTCGTGCTCGAGGTGCACCCATTGCCCATGATCTGCCTGCAAGGGATCTCGCGCAGGGCGTCGCTCGATCAGCGCGCGCAGCAACGTCGACCTGCCGCTATTGGCCCGCCCCAACGCCGCGATGCGAGGCGGCCGGCGTCGGTAGAGCAATGAACGAAGGCCACTCAGATCGTTCTTCACGCTGGACACCAACGGAACCCGATCGAGAACCCTGACGAGCTGGTCCAACGCCACCTCTTTTGCGCGATCGCTCATCGATCAATTCATTCGCCCTGCAGTCTAGGCGCGCAACCCGAGTCATGTTAACGTCGCGGCCGGGTAGCTGGTGGGGGCGGATTGGCTCAATACTCTGGAGGACGTCGGCGGTCGCCTCGTGCCCGCCGCGCGCGATTTCGTGGATTCGCAACGGCCACCTCTGCCCGGAACGGGCGCTCGGGGGATTCGATGGCTCGCGGCCCAGCTCGAGGATTTCGTCGATCGGGACACCGATGGGAGTGACGACGATCGCTTCGTCGAAGGTGCAGGAGCGCTTCTCGGTCTGCTGCTGATCGACCATTTGGGTGGCCGGACGCGCGAACGTGACGGGTGCCACCGTGTGCAGCTTGGGCGCTTCGGTTGGTTCGATCCATTCGGGACGATCCAAGAGGCCTTGGACGCGGAGGACCCGCGGGGGTGTCTCTCGGAGTACCTGTCCGTTGCCGAGCGCGAGGCCGCCGATGACGGCCCCGTCTCGCGCGTGGTGCGTGTCTTCGCCAACACGCTCGGCCGCGAGCGCCCCGACCTCGACATCGAGTCACAGTTCGAGCTGACACTCGACCTCAACAACGGCGCAAGCGTCGACCTGGCCCGTCTAGAGCGCGTCGCGCGCGACCAGGACGACGACGCGGCAACCGAAGCCGCGCGCCGCATCATCAGCATGCTCCCCGGAGCCAACACGCAAGCAGAAACCCCGTGGAACGAAGCTGCACCGCGACTGGTGCCGCGGCTCGTCTCCGAGCAATTTCTAGCGTCGCTGCCCAACGAACAGACTTTGTATGCAGACGCCCTTGGCAACGACGTGCACTTTGCCCTGCAGCTTCGGTATGGAACGCGCGCGCGCTATGTGCGGTGTGCCGAGGTCGATTCGTGGGCGCTCGAACGAGCCGCTGCCCGGCAACAGGCGATCGAGAACCTCTCGGCGAAGTCGCGCTCGTTGCGCCTCGAGCGCGTCACGGAAGAGATCCTGCGCGTCCGGCAGGGGGACGGCTTGGATGGCGCGCGCCTGATGCTTCCCGACTTGGCGGCCCGGCTCACAAAGCTCCAGCCAGGCACGTGGATCGCCGCCGCACCTCACCGCGATGTGCTGTTGTTGGCCCGCGGAGAGGCGATCAGGGAGCTCAGCAGGCGCGCAGAAGATGCCGTCCGCCGCGCTCCGCACCCGATTTCCGCGGCGATCTTCGCCATTACACCACAAGGCCCACGCCCCTTGCGGCGCTAGAGCTTGGCCCCAAAACTAGGGCCGTCCTGCGGACACGGACCATGCGAGACCACCCCTACGCGCCCTTCATCGACCGAGTGCACAAGCCGGCCCAATATTTGGGCGGAGAGCAGGGAGAATCGCGCAAAGCGTGGGATGACGTGGCTTGCCGCATGTGCCTCGCGTTCCCCGATCTCTACGAGATCGGGATGAGCCATCTCGGCTACAAGATTCTCTACGATATCGTCAACAAGCGCCCCGACTTCCTCGCCGAGCGCGCGTACGCGGTGTGGGCCGACATGGAGCACGAGCTGCGCTCCCACGATCAGCCTTTGTGCTCGCTCGAAAGCGCACGCCCGCTTCACGAGTTCGACATCGTGGGCTTCTCGCTTCAGTACGAGCTGACCTACACGAACGTCCTGCAGATCCTCGAGCTTGGGAAGATTCCGTTGCGCTCCGAGCAGCGGTCGGACGCGCACCCGCTGATCATCGCCGGAGGCCCAACGGCGACCCACGCAGAGCCCATGGCGCCGTTCATCGATGCGTTTCTAATCGGTGACGGCGAGGCCAAGGTGCCGGAGCTCATGCACGCCTGGGCCGAGATGAAGGCCGCCGGACTGCCACGCGCTGAACGACTGCTTCGCATTGCACACCTCGGGGGCTTCTACGTGCCCGCTCTCTACAAGAGCGTACCGACGGACGACACCGAGATGCAGGTCGTCGAGCCCGATCACCCAGAGGCGCCGTTCCCGGTTCGCCGGTCGATCGTCCAGAATCTGAACGACTACCCCTTCCCCGTAGACGGACCCATCGCCAATTGCCAAACGGTTTTCGACCGCGCGTCGATTGAAGTTGCACGCGGATGCACCGAGGGCTGCCGTTTCTGTCAAGCCGGCATGATCTACCGCCCCGTTCGAGAGCGAGAGCCCAAGGCGATCATCGAGGCTATGGTACGCTCGGTTTCGGAAGCCGGGTACGACGAGGCGTCCCTGACGTCGCTTTCGACGGCAGACTACAGTGCGATCGCGCCGCTCGTGCACGAATCGATCGAAGCACTCGCGCCACATCAGGTATCGCTGAGTGTCTCGTCGCTTCGGGCCTACGGGCTCAGCGAGGATGTGCTGGACGACATGAAGCGGCAACGCGCCGGGGGCCTGACATTTGCACCAGAAGCGGGCAGCCAGCGTATGCGCGACGTGGTGAACAAAAACGTCACCGACGATCAACTCATGCTGACCGCCGAACGCGTATTCTCGCGAGGGTGGAGCAAGATGAAGCTCTACTTCATGATCGGTCTGCCCACGGAAGAGGACGACGACGTGCGGGACATCGTGCGAACGGGCGCCCGAGCGCTCGATGTGGCGCGCCGCGTTCAGCGCAACAAGCGCGCACGCGTGACGGTCAGCGTGTCGACACACGTTCCCAAACCTCATACACCGTTTCAGTGGTGCGCGATGGACTCGCGCGACGAAATCATCCGCAAGCAGTCAGTGCTCCGCTACGAGGCCGCGGCCACCCGTGTCCAGCTCAAGATGCACAGCTCGGCCGGCTCGTGGCTCGAAGGAATGCTAGCGCGCGGCGACCGCCGCTTGGCGGACGTGATTCACGGCGCCTACACCCGAGGCGCACGCTTCGATTCGTGGGACGAGCGCCTCGACCTCGCGGCCTGGACCGCCTCGATCGAAGAAGCAGCCATCGACCCTTCTTGGTACCTCGGAACGATTCCCGTGTCGGCACGCCTTCCGTGGTCACACATTGACGTTGGTCTCGAGCAGGGGTTCCTCGCTCGCGAGTATCGAAAAGCGCTTCGCAATCGGCTAAGCCCCCCATGCGGAAAGACGGTCGGCAGCTTCGTGCATCACACGAACGTGAAAGATGCCAAAGAAGAGAAGCGCCGCTTGGTTTGCTACGATTGCGGCATCGCGTGCGACCTCACTCAGATGAAAGAAGAGCGAATCGGCTTCCTTCGAGACATGAATTCCCTCGAGCCCCGCGCGGCGCTCGCGCCGCCCGAGGAAGTCGCCGAGGTCGCCATGGTGGACCGGCGGCCGTTCCATGGCGTCGACCAGGGCCCCCCGATGCGGGTCCGAATAGCTTACCGAAAGCTCGGACGAACCGCGTACACTTCGCATCTCGATTTGGTCCGTAGTTTTCCGCGCATGCTGCGACGTGTGGGCCTTCCGCTCTACTACAGCGAGGGATACCGTCCGCTACCACGGCTCACGTTCGGACCCGCCCTGCCGGTCGGAACGGCGAGTCTGTGCGAGCACGTCGACGTTCGGCTCCGCGAAGCCGAGTCTCCGAATCTCGACAACCTTTGCGCGCGTCTCAACGACGCGGCAATCGATGGCATCGAGTTCTTCGAGCATCAGGTCTTGGGTCCTCACGACGCCGCACTCAACCGGGTCATCGAGGAAACCGACTTCGTCGTAGCCATGGCACGGGGGGAACTCGCCGCGCTGGGCTTCGTCGACGAGAAGACTCTGCGCGAGACCCTCGCAAAGCGCCCCACCGACCTCTACATCGATCGCGACATCAAGGGCGTGAAGAAGCGCGTCGATGTTGGCGCCGCCCTGGTCGACGTCCGGGTCGGCCACGGTGCGGACGCCCTCTCGCAGGCTGGCCTCATCGGCGACCTGTTACCGATCACCATCACGCTTCGCCTCGGCGGCCAAACCACACCGCGGCCCGGAGAAGTGCTTCGGGCCCTGACGGGCATCGGCGAGCTCGCCCCGCGCGTCGTACGCTCCGGATTCTTCGCGAATCGTCCCACCGGACGGGTCACGCCGTTGCAGTTGGAGCTCCTTCGGGCCAAACCGTCACTTCAGGCAGCAGAATGACCGACCGTATCGACATCGTCCGGAGTTGGGTGCGCGTTGCGGCGGACCGGGCGGTCCAGCGCATCACCGGCACCAAGGTGGCGTCGGTGACCAAGCAGCTTCTCGAGCGATTGACGCAGCAGCGATGGCGGCTGAGCGACGAGCTGCTCACATCGGCGGCGGCCCACGCCGACGGAGTCGATTCCGCCATGGTGGCGTGTCGTTCGGGGCGTATGTTCATCGATGCCTCGATGACCAATGGTAGAGAGGTTCAGTTTAGTTTGACGCCTCGCTCCGTGCGGTTTGCGCCGCGAGGCGCAAAGGAGATTTCATTCGACGTCGAGCCTCCGGACGCGCATGACACATCCATCGTCGGGGCGCTGGCGGGGTGCATCGCGAAGGCTACATGGCCGATGATCGCGCCTGCAGGCTCGAGCGACATCGGCAGCGCCATCGTCGAACGCGAAACTCCCAGCCGCCTGAGGGTGGACCTCCGAAGCGTCCCGGCCGTGCGCCGCTTCGTATCGACCCAAACGGCCGCCATGATCTTCGACGTGCTCGAGCTCGAATCGCTCCAGGTCGAGCCTGGCGCACTCGCCCTGAAGCTCAAGCTCCCGCAGCTTACCCCGTAAGCTCTTCTTTCCAACGTCGCGACAGCGCGACATCCGCCTTATAGGCATCCACGGACTTCTGCTTCTCCTCGTCCGACCAGCCAATGAGGTGGGCCATGCGGGTCGCGACCTTTTCGACTGAGCCGAGGCCTTGATCGAAATCCCGGAAGAAGATCTGGGTCCGGCGAATCATGATGTCGCTGACGCTCGCGGCGAGCTCCTCCCGAACTCCGAAATCAACCTGTGCCATGATCTCCACTCGCCCAGGGACAATCGGCTCCCTCAAGGAAGGGTCGGCGGCGCAGAGCTTCGCGAGCTCCAACGCGCGCATACCGTACGTATCAACCAGGTGGCGGCTCACTTCCTCCGAAAGGTCGCAGTCACAGGCCTTGGCGAGCTCCGCCGCGACCTTGGCGTGGTCGTCGTCTTCGGGCCAACCGACTGCACCAGGAAGAGGAAATTTGAACGTCTGCCCGGAGTGAATGTCCTCGGGCAGCTTGTCCGACAGCTTCAGCAGATTGACCGCCACGTCGACACACTCCTTGGCCATTTTTCGGTACGTCGTGAGCTTGCCGCCCGCAATCGTGATCAACCCATCTTGGCCGATCATGATTTGGTGTTCTCGGCTGACCTTCGACTCGGCCATCTCGCCGACCTCGGGTTCGGGCGCGATGAGCGGCCGCAGCCCAGCCCACGTAGAGATCACGTCGTCGCGACCAATTGGGTGGGTCGGGAAATAGTGGTTGGCCGCAGCGATCGTATAGTCGACATCCTCGAGCGTCGCGGCTTCCTCCCCTGGCACGCCGTCGTAATCGGTGTCGGTCGTGCCCACGTACGTGCGCTCTCCCCATGGCAACGCGAAGAGAACACGCTTGTCGACCGGGTGGAAGAGCACCACTGCATTTTCTATCGGGAGCTTGTTCCTCTCGACCACGATGTGGATGCCTTTGGTCGGCCGCAGCATCTTGCCGGTTCGAGGGCCGCTCATCGCCAGCACCTCATCGGTCCACGGGCCCGTAGCATTGATTACCGTGTGCGCCTTCACTTCCCTCAGGCTCCCGTCCCGCCCGTTCTTCACGATCACCCCGGAAACGCGTCCCTGATCGTCTTTGACCAATGCGTCGACCCTCGCCCAACTGACCACGACGGCACCGTTCTCGGTCGCGTCGATGATGGTTTCGAGCGTGAGCCGAGCGTCGTCCGTGGAGCAGTCGTAGTAGAGCGGAGCGCCTTGCAGTCCTTCCTGCCTGAGGAGCGGTTCTTCCTCCGCCACCTCGCCCGGGTTCAGCGCCCGGTGGCGCTTCGGCGAACGAAACAAGGCGAGGCCGTCGTAGAGCCACATGCCGGCACTGATCATGCGCAAGCTCTTGCCCGAGTCTTGATAGATGGGGAACAAGAACGCCTGAGGATTGACGAGGTGAGGCGCTAGGTCCATCACGACTCGACGCTCGCTTACCGACTCGAAGACCAAGCTGAACTCGTAACTTTCGAGGTAGCGAAGCCCCCCGTGGATGAGCTTGCTCGACCGAGAGCTCGTCCCGTACGCGATGTCGTTTTGCTCAAACAGAACCACGCGTAGCCCGCGACGCGCGGCATCTCGGACGATTCCGGCGCCTGTAATACCGCCGCCGATGACGACGAGGTCGACTTCCTCCGGGATTTTCTCCCACATCTGTTCGCGAGAGGGCATCAGGAGTCTCCTAAGATGTTCTGTTCGTCTAAGTAGCGGATCACCTGAGCCGCCGCCTCGTCAACGCTGAGGCTCGCGGTCAAAAGATGAACCTCGGGACTCTGGGGAGCCTCATACGGCGCATCGAGCCCGGTGAAATTCGAAATCTCGCCGGCTCTCGCTTTCTTGTACAGGCCCTTCGGGTCGCGTGCCTCGCAAATCTCGAGTGGGGTGTCGACGAACACCTCGATGAATTCTCCCGGACCCATCAGTGCTCGCACGCGGTCGCGGTCCTTGCGGTACGGCGAAATGAATGCCGACAACACGAGACCGCCGGCGTCCGCAAATAGTCGCGCCACCTCACCAATGCGCCGGATGTTCTCGACACGGTCCTCCGGCGCGAAGCCGAGGTCACTGTTGAGCCCATGCCGAATGTTGTCGCCATCGAGCACGTACGCGAAGGCGCCGCGCTCGATGAGCATGCGCTCCACCCGATGCCCGATAGTGCTCTTGCCAGACCCCGAAAGGCCCGTGAACCAAAGCACGACGCCACGGTGCCCGTGCGCAGCCGCGCGGGCCTCGCGGTCGACCTCGCCCATGTGCCAGGTCAGGTTGTCTGCCTTCGGCGCGCTCATCGCGGTGAACATAGTCATTTCTGACCGTTGCGTCGAACTGCGATGTTGTGTTGCCGAAGCGTCCTGCTGAAGTGATGCTGACCACCGCCTCGCGCGACGAAGTAGAAATAGTCGTGCTCTTCGGGGTCGATGACCGCTGCGAGCGCAGCCCTCCCCGGATTGCTGATCGGCCCTGGGGGAAGCCCTGAATGCCGATAGGTGTTGTAGGGATTCTCCCGGTCGTCCAGCATAGCCCGCGTGATCTGGCCGTCGTAGTCCGCACACGAGGGCGCTGCTTCGGGCACCGCGACACAACCATACTGAACCGTTGGATCGGCTTGGAGCCTGCGCCGCGGTAGGAATCGTCTCGACCTCAGTCGGTTCCAGAACACGCCCGCAATCCTCGAGCGCTCGGCTGGCACAGCGGCTTCCTTCTCGACGATCGATGCCAGCGTGACGAGGTCATGCGTGGTCCAACCCTTCAAGGCGCTCAGCTCGTCGGCATACTGTTGCTGTATCTCTTCATGCTTTCGAGTCCAGTTCGCCAGCATTCGTTCAACGACGCGTCTGGGCTTGGTGTCGTCGTCGAACTCGTACGTGTCGGGAAACAGGTATCCTTCGGCGTCATGGGCCTCCACCCCGTAGCTTGCGAGTAGAGATGCATCTTCGGTCGCGTCGAGGAAATCGTCCGCATCGCAGACGCCGTACTCCTCGAGCCGCTGCCCAATCTCAAAGCGAGAAAAGCCTTCCGGGATGAGTATACGAACCTGAATGCGACCCAAACGCGTCGTTGCATGACGCGCAGCCTCCTCGGGGGTCATCGGCACCCGAAAACGAACCTTGCCCTGTCGGAGGTGCCGGTCGAGTCCCCGCATACGCATGTACAGGGACCACACTTTTGCGTCCTTGATCACCCCTTCACTCTTCAGCTCATTGGCGAGCTGTCGTAGGGTCGTGCCCTCGGAGACTTGGACGTGGACCTCCTGGACGTCGCTCGCGGGGCCATCGGTGTCAGGATAGATCACGAACAACCACCCTGTCGCGCCGAGAACGCTGAGCACCGCCAGCAACGTCAGGAGGCTCAAGGCCCGTGCGACCCCGCTGCCGAAATCACTCTCGACCTTCATAGGCTGTCCGGGTCCGGCCACTTCCCACCCTTATTGGCGTCTAGATACCCTTGGAGCAAGATGGTCGCTGCAGATTGGTCGACGACTTCACGCTGCTTGGCCCCTCGCCGGCCCATCTCCCGCAAAGAGCGCTCCGCTGCGACCGTCGTCAATCGCTCATCCCAGTAGACGACCTCGACCTCGAGCGCCCGTCCGAGGGCCTCACCGAACGCTCGCGCGCGCCGCGCCGCCTCACCTTCGCTTCCATCGAGCCGCAGCGGCAGCCCGACCACTGCCAGCGAAATCTCGTCCTCCCCGAGGGCCTCTCGAACGCGTCGCGCCGCCTCCGTCGTGCCTCCCCGCGCTGGAACTGTCTCTCGCGGAAAGGCTATCGACCTCTCCTCGTCCGAGATGGCAACGCCGATTCGCGCCTGCCCTGGATCGATGCCCACGATTCGGCTCACGTCAGCCGCCCGCCACCGGCCGCGGCGCAGAGTCGGCAGGAGGGGACGGTCGACTCGATGCCAGGCGCTGACTCAGCAGCGGCAGCACGTACGGGAAACCGACCTGAACTTGGTCGAGGTCGGGCGCGATCTGTCCCGCCAACCAAAACATCATGACCGAGGCGCGCTCGACGTAGAACCAGCCGTCGGGATAGTGCACCGAGCGCATCAGAGTCCGAAGCTCGCGGCGCTCGATCTCCGGATCGGCCAGCTCTTCGAGCTCCTTCGCGTTGGCCTTCATCAGCGCCGCCGGCGTCCGCGATTCGAGCTTGAGGAGCTTTCGGAAGTAGGTCTTCACCGTCTGCTCGAGCAGCGCACGGTCGCCACCTTCAGCAACGAAGCCAATCGCCTCGATGCCTTGCAGCGCTAACGCGTCGTTCTGCTCGAAAAAACCACGCAAGACGTCGACCATCCCAAACACCGTCTTGTCGTCAACTTCGCTGATCGCGCCGAAGTCCAGCACGACCAGCTTGGCGTCATCGGAGCCCTCGACCGGTTGCACCAAGAAGTTCCCCGGATGCGGATCGGCGTGAAAAAACCGGTCGACGAAAACCTGCTTGTAGAAGCTCTTTACGAGCCGCTCCGCAAGCTTGTTCAAATCGACGCCGCGGTCCCGGATTGCATCGAGGTGGGTGATCTTGATGCCTTCCATGAAAGACATCGTCAGCACGTCTCGCGTGGTCACATCGTCGACCACTTCGGGAAACAGAATGTGATCATCGTCCGCGAAGTTCGCCGACATACGACGCATGCATTCGGCCTCGTGCAGATAGTCGGTCTCGCGGCGCAGAAGGTCGACGAGCGACTCGTGAACGGCCTCGATGTTCTGCACGGGCACGAACCACTTGTAGACGCGAACCATGAGCTTGATGACGCGCATGTCGATAGCGACGATGTCGCGAATCCCCGGATACAACACCTTGACCGCGACCTTGCGGCCGTCGTCCATGTAGGCGACGTGCACCTGGCCGAGCGAGGCCGCAGCAACCGGCTCACGATCCATGCTTCGAAAGAACGCCTCGGGCTGAGCGCCAAGACTCTCGACGAACGCTTGCTCGATCTCGTCAAACGGATGTGGCGGCACCGCGTCCTGCAGCGTCTCGAGCCTCTTGATGTACACGGGCGGCAGAAAGCCACCCATGATCGACAGGACCTGCCCCAACTTGATGTAGACGCCGCGCAGCCGGAGCATCCCAGCAAGCATCCGCTCGGCGTTCTTCTCGTCGACTCGGGCCGCTCGGCGGGTTAGCCACGAAGGCAACACCGGCTCTTCATGGCTCGTGACCGGATCACGGCGCCACCGGCGAAAGATCCTCACCAAGGCCAATTGCACCATGTAGCTGGCGAAAATCACGCCAAAGCTGAGCTGGGCACGGACGAGGCGGACGAAAAGATTCATGCGGTTCGGCGGTCGGAACAATAGCAGCGATTGGAGAACGTCCCACCGCTTTAGCGGATGACCTAAAGGGTATAAGGTCAGAGGGTCGTGTCGGATAGTCGCAGCCGGAAGCTCAGAGACAAGCTGAACCAGGCACTCCGCAGGGAACGCCTTGGAGAAGCCCTCGGGCACTACGAGGCTCTGCAGATGATGGAGCGGAACGAGCCGCGATGGCCGCATCGCAAAGGCGACCTGCTCAAGCGGCTGGGACGCCCCCAAGAGGCGGTTGAGGCGTACGAGCGAGCGGTCGACCTCTACGCGCAGCAGGGGTTCGTGGCCCGAGCGGTGGCGATGGCCAAGGTCGTCTTGGGGATCGCCCCGGAGCGAGTGGATGTGCTCGAGCGCGTGGACCTCGATGCGGCGAGGAAGCTTCACCGGTCGACGAGGTCTGTGGTCGTCACCGCCGATGCGGGGGCCCAGCGCGAAGGCGAACCGGCCGCACGGACCAAGCACCTCACACTCGACGCGCTGCCGCTGGTGGCCGACGATTCTGCAGACGACGACCTGCTGAGGTTCACAAAGCCACCTGCGGCCAAGCACCTCACGCTCGACCTCGACATCTCTGATGCAGAAGTGCAGGACCGCCCGCCAACCGTGAACGGTATCAGCGAGCGCCCCACCGCGGAGCACCTTGCTCAGCTCCCGTCGATGCCACTGTTCGCGGAGGTGCCGAAGTCGATGCTGGCGAAGATTGTCCAGGAGTCGCGCTTGATCGACCTCGAGCCGGGAGAAAACCTGATCGAGCGGGGAACCACGGCCGATGCTCTCTTCGCGCTCATCGAGGGAAGCGTTCAGCTGATTCGCGAAGCCGATGAAGACGCCGTCGTGCTGTCGGAGGGCGACGTGGTCGGCATTTCCTGTCTGCTCGGAGACGTGAGCTACGAAGGGACCGTCACGGCGCGGACCAAGGTTCGCGCTATGCGCATCAGCAAATTATTGCTGGACCGGCTCGTCGCCGAGCACCCCGCCCTGGGCGACCTCCTGCTGGAGGTTCTTGGGCGTCGGTTGGTCGCTACGTTGGTGCGCACATCTCCGATGTTTTCGAGCTTCAACAACGGCGCCCGCTCGAAGGTGGCCGCCATGTTCGAGGTCCGTCGCGCCAGCCAGGGGACGGTGATTTTGGAGACGGGCAAACGTGCCGACGGCCTTTACATCCCGATGATCGGCGCGCTGACCGCAATTCGGTCGAGCGGCGAGGAGATCGGGAACCTCAAGCTCGGGCGGGCGCTTGGCCAACATTCGATGCTGACTCGCAGCACGTCGCACATGACGGTCCGAGCGGCGTCGGATGTGCTCGTGCTGCGGTTGTCAGCGCGGCGCTTCCACGAGCTGGCTTCCACATACCCGGACATGGTCGCGCACCTCGAAGAGCTCGCGAAGCGGCCGAGCGCACCGAGTTTCTCGCTCCTACCGGAGCCGTGGCGAAAAAGCACCGCATGAAGCTCGCGGCGGGCGAGGTGCACCGCTCGACGAACCTTCTATACTGAGACTTCCATGAGTTACAGCGCCTCATTTCGTTGCGTCGCGGGTTGTCACGGGACCTACCCGCTCGACCAAGTCATCTACAACTGCCCGCAGTGCGGAGAGCTCCTCGAGGTCCACCACGACATGGAGGCCTTGAAGGACCGAAGCGGCTCGGCTTGGATCAAGCTGTTCGATCAACGCTGGATGACCCGCGACTGGCCGTACGGCAGCGGCGTATGGGGCAAGAAAGAATGGGTGCAGCCCCACCTTCTCGAAGAGAACGTCGTATCGACAGCCGAGGGTGGCACGAACCTGTTTTGGGCGGAACGCTACGGCAAGACCATCGGTCTCAAGGACGTGTGGATCAAGAACTGCGGCAACAGCCACACCGGGTCGTTCAAAGACCTCGGGATGACGGTCCTGGTGAGCACCGTCAAGCAGATGATCGAAGACGGCAAACCGATCCGCGCGATCGCGTGCGCGTCGACCGGTGACACGTCGGCGGCGCTTGCGGCCTACTGCGCGTCGGCGGGAATTCCATCCGTCGTGTTGCTGCCCAAGGGCAAGGTGACGACGGCACAGCTGGTCCAGCCCCTGGCCAACGGAGCGCTCGTCTGCGCACTGGACACCGACTTCGACGGGTGCATGGAGATCGTCCAGAAGCTGACCGCCGAGGAGGGGATCTACCTCGCCAACTCGATGAACTCACTTCGCCTGGAAGGGCAGAAGACGGTCGCAATCGAGATCGTTCAGCAGTTCGACTGGCAAGTGCCGGACTGGGTGGTCATTCCAGGCGGCAACCTCGGCAACGTGGCCGCATTGGCAGCCGGGTTCGACATGATGTTCGAGTTGGGGCTCATCTCGAAACGGCCGAGGATTTGCCTGGCGCAGGCCGAAAAGGCCAACCCACTCTACCGCGCCTACAAGCAGGGATGGGACAGCTTCGAGGCGATAACCGCGGGTGAGACCGAGGCGAGCGCCATTCGGATCGGCAACCCGGTGAGCGTCCGCCGCGCGATTCGCGCACTGCAAGCGTTCGATGGTGTGGTCGAGCAAGCAAGCGAGTCCGAGCTGGCTGAAGCCTCTGCCGCAGCCGACCGGGCCGGCAGCTACACGTGCCCGCACACAGGTGTGGCGCTCGCGGCCCTCGAGAAACTCCGAGCCAAGGGCATGGTGGAGCCCGGCCAGCGCGCCGTCGTCATCGCCACGGCCAACGGCTTGAAGTTCACGCAGTTCAAGATTCGCTACCACGAAAACGAGATCGCGGGCGTCGAAAGCAAATACCCCAACAAGCCGGTCAGTCTCCCAAGCGAGTTCGAAGCGGTAAAGTCCGCCGTCTTCAAAGAGCTGGAAGCCCGCGCCAAATAAAAGAGCTCTGTCCCCTTTCCCCCTAGGGCTAATGCCCGACGCGATCCGCGAGGATCTCGCGGTCGTGGCGGCGCAGATTCACGAAACGCATCCGCACTTCGAAGTGTGCATCGTCGACCCTCTTTGAGCCGAGCACCCTCCCCTCGAAACTTCGCAAGTCGCCCTCGGACGTTGCGGTGAACCGGATGGGAGCCCCGGGCGCGAATGGTCGCGGGCTCAACAACGTGAGAAGCGCCCCGTCAAACGTGCGGGCCTCGGCATCCTCACCGGTGTCCAGGCGAAGCTTCACGTCATCCCTTCTGGCGGCGCATTGCGGCGCGAGCTTCCTTGAGATCTTCCTGTTTTCGGATCGAATCTCGCTCATCGCCCTTCTTCTTTCCTCGTCCGAGCCCCAGCTGAACCTTGGCGACGCCGTTCTTGAAATAGACTTGAAGAGGGACCAGCGCGTAACCGCGGATCGTGAGCCGTCCTCGGAGCTTTTCGATCTCGCGCTTGTGCACGAGCAGCTTGCGGCGCCTCTGGGTCTCGTGCCCTGCGTGACCGCCTTGCTCGTACGGTGCAATGTGCATGCCGTACAGAAAGAGCTCATCGGCATCGATTCGGCAGTAGGCGGCTTCGAGGTTCCCGCGCCGGGCGCGAAGGCTTTTCACCTCGGTACCGTAGAGCACCATGCCGGCTTCGAGCCGCTCCTCGATGTCATAGCGTTTGGCGGCCTTTGGATTTCGGCACACCAGGAACTCCATCCCTGGAACGCCTTTATCAACGCGCTTCTTCGCCATCTCCTGTCGCCTCTAGCACGGGCTCTTGGGGTTTGCGAAGTTGGTCGAGCCACGCGAGCTCCGTCTCCAAGCGACGGGCTGTGGGCCGGTCGGCACGTGCTTCGGCCTCCTCGAGAGCCTGCCTCCGATGTTCGACCTCGTGGTCCCAACGCGCGCTCGCAGAAGGGGAGTCATCGAGCACCCAGCTCCGGGCGCGCGCTTTGATGGGGAGCTGAACGCGCGCGTCGGGGACCGGCGAGTCGGGAACCGCCACCTCCAATAGAAGTCGCGGCCAGGATGCATCGATCTCGATGACGCACGGCGACTCTCCCCACTCGACGCGGGGGCGAAAAACCTCAGAAACGTAACCATCGGCGTCGACTTGGGCCCAGGCCAGGCAGGTTCGCTCCCGTTCCCGGATCGCCACCACGACATCATGCCGGCCATCGCGATCGAAGTCCGGGCGAGGTTCAGAGGCGAGCTCGACCCACAGCCGCTCGGGCCAGCGCGCGTCCGGGACCTGCATCGACAAGGAAGGGCCCCGTGAGGTCACCACACGAACGGTCGAGTCAGGACCGCGAACCGCGTCGAAGGCCACGAAATCAGCCTCGTCGATGCGGCGGCGAATCTGGAACCCGTGCATGCGCAGATCCCCGATCACTGCGTCCGCCTCCGCATGAGCGTCGACGCCGATTCGCAGATAGTCGAGAGGATCTTGAACCGGCTCGGGCTTCCCGCATCCGACCATGACCGCGCACGCAAGGACGAGGTAACGCACCGCGCTACTTTACGTGGCTTGAACAAGAACGCGAGCCGCCAGCACGAACGCGTGCACCTCGGACACCCCACCCGCCCTCAGAGCCTCCGAGGCCGCCCGGAGCGTCGCCCCCGTCGTCCGCACGTCGTCCACGAGGAGCACCCGCCCCGCGCCACCAAGCCGATAAGGCACAAACGCGCCCGCAATGTTCTTCTGCCGTTCGGCATGGGGTAAGTCGACTTGCCTCGGCGTGTTCCGCACCCGACGGAGCCCTCGCAGCAGCACCGGAACCCCAAGCGACTTCGCCACCGGCCTCGCGAGCAGCGCGGCCTGGTCGTAGCCGCGCGCACGACGCCGGCGCCAATGCAGTGGCACCGGCACCACCACGTCAACCTTCTCGGCCCAATGATAAGCCTCCTCGGCCATCACAGCGCCGAGCCCCGCGCCGAACTCGCTGCGGCCGTCGTACTTGAAGCGTTGAATTGCATCCGCGACGGGGCCGCCGTATTCGAAGACCGCGCCCCGGTCGGAGACCGGTTCGGCGAGCATCGCGCAAAAATGACAGAAGACGGCAGGGCCTTCCGCAGCCTCGTCACAACCGGCGCACCGAGCAGGTGCAAGCAAGCTCAGGAAGCCGCCGAGGAGATCTCGCATGAGACCGTATCGGCCCGTCGCGATCGGGGTTGCCTCTCTCCGACCTCGAGCCCCGGGTCCGGGGGCCCGAGTGTCGAGAATCGGGGCCCGAGGCTCGGGGGGCGCCGCTGTTGGCGGCGCCTAATGGTCGTAAGGTTCGCCTCTGAGGATTGAGAAGGCTCGATAGACCTGCTCCGCTAAGAACAGGCGGGCTAGGCGGTGCGGGAGGGTCATTGCCGAGAGTGAGAGCCTGAGGTCTGCTCTCTTCGAGAGCTCCTGGGGGAGGCCGTAGGAGCCGCCGATCAAGAATACCACGGTCTGAACTGACTCGTTTTCAGCGCGGCCCAACCACTTCGCGAAGTCTCGACTGCTAAGAGCGCGGCCGTCGACTTCTAGTGCAACGACACGCGACCGGTCCGGGATGCTTCGCGCGAGGCGTTCGGCAACCTCGTCCGCCTTCGCATCCTTGATTTCAATCTCTTCGAGCTTGGCGTATCGCCCGATGCGCGCGTAGTAGTCGCCCAGCAACGACCGCAAGTCGCGGTCCTTTGCTCTGCCAACGGCGATGATTTTGATGCGCACGACGCGAGGGTCTACGGAAAGACGAAACCCTCGTCGGCCCGCTGGCCTTCGAACTCTACCCGATCGGCATCGAGCCAAAGTGCCTCGAGGTCGTAGTAGCCGCGCGTGTCCTGATGAAAGATGTGCACGACCACATCGCCGAAATCGAGAAGCACCCAGTTTCCTTGCGGAAGCCCTTCAACGCCTGAGCAGCGTGCTCCATACTTGTGCTTGACGTCTTCTTCGATCCCGCGGGCGATAGCAGCCACCTGGCGGTCGCTTCGCCCGCTCATTACGATGACGTAGTCGGTGTAATCGACCTTGCCGCGTACATCGATGATCTCGATTCTTGCTGCCTTCTTATCGAGCGCTGCCTCGGCGACCTTCAAAGCCAGCTCACGGCCGACTATCTGGTCGTTCGTCGAAGGGGGACTCGGGTTTGTTTTCAATTGTGCACCGTCTGCTTGTTTGACCAACTAGTTTCCTCCTTTACTGCCTGATTTGGCCCTCTCCTTGGCCGACCCATTTGAGAGTACACAGCTCGGCCAAGCCCATTGGACCATAGGCATGAAGCTTTGTTGTCGAAATTCCGATCTCAGCGCCGAGGCCAAGCGCGAACCCGTCGTTAAAACGAGTCGAGGCGTTCACGAGAACCAAGCTCGCGTCGACCTCGTGCATCCAGCGATCGGCATGGGCGGCATCTTCGGTGACGATCGCCTCGGTGTGATTCGATCCGTGTTTGGCAACGTGATCGAGCGCACCGTCAATTCCGTCGACGACACCGACGTTGAGGATCAAGTCGAGATACTCGGTGTCCCAGTCCTCTGCGCTCGCGCGCTTCACGCCATTCAGATAGGTGGCCGCGCGCTCGTCCGCGCGGATCTCCACGCCCTCGGCTTCCATCTTGGCGGCGAGCTTCGGCAGAAACGTCGGCGCAACGTCGGCGTCGACGAGAAGCGTCTCCATGGAGTTGCACACGCCGGGACGCTGTACTTTGGCGTTCAGCGCGATCCGAAGGGCCATCTCGGCGTCAGCGGTACGGTCGACAAAGACGTGACACACACCCTTGTAGTGCTGGATGACAGGAACCCGTGCGTGCTCAGCGACGAACCGAATCAATCCTTCTCCACCTCTCGGTATGACCATGTCGACAATACCATCAAGACCGATCATGACCAAAGTCGCTTGTCGATCGGTGGTGGGCAAAAGTGTCACGGATTCGGGAGGCAGGCCTTCGTCCTCGAGCGCCCGAGTGAAGATCTCGGCGATCGCCGTGTTGCTGCGAAACGCTTCTTTCCCTCCTCGAAGAAGGACGGCATTGCCGCTCTTGAGGCAAAGGGATGCCGCGTCAGCGGTCACATTCGGCCGGGATTCATAGATGATTCCGATGAGGCCCAGGGGTGCGCGCATCCTTCCCACGCGGAGGCCGTTGGCAAGCACACGGTCCTCGACGACGGTGCCCACGGGGTCTGGGAGCTCGGCCACTTGATCGAGGCCGTCGGCGACTCCGTCCAGACGCTTCCGATCGAGCTCGAGGCGATCGAGCATCGCTGTCGACAGCCCCATGTCTTGGGCCGCGGCCATGTCTTTGGAGTTCGCCTCCAGTACATGATCGCCAGCCTCGCCGCGTAGGGCTCCGGCCACACGGCGTAACACGGCGTTCTTCTGCTCGGTGCTCGCATTCGCGAGGACGCGCGAAGCCTCTTTCGCTCGCTGGGCCAAGCCCGTGACGAGGGCCGTCAAGTCATCGCTCATAGCCCGTGACGGTAGCACCTTTTGGGCCAAGCGGGAGTCGCCCGGCTCAGACGCCATTATGGGTGAGAACGATGTCGTCACGGTGCACGATCTCGTCGCCGGCGTGGTTGCCGATCCGTTCCGCGATCTGGTGACTATGACTGCCCGCAAGCCGGCTCACCTCGTCGGCGCTGTAGCGCGCGAGGCCCCGGGCAAGCTCCTTGCCCGACTCGCTGACAATCGACACGGCATCACCGACCTTGAACGAACCGGTCGCCGAAACGACGCCCGCCGGAAGCAGACTCGAGTTGCGCTGCTCCAACGCGCGGCACGCACCGGCATCGATGACGATGCGCCCCTGCGGCTTGAGCGTGTAGGCGATCCAGTGCTTTCGGCTCGGCAACGGTGAACCGTGCGGCAACAGCAAGGTGCCGACATCATCACCCTGCATGAGTGCCTCGAGAAACCCCGACGACGACGCGGGTCCGACGACGACCGGCAAACCATGTAGCGTGGCGCGGCGCGCTGCCTCCACTTTGGATTGCATTCCCCCGAGACCAAGATCGCCATCCGGGGGCTTGATGAAATGCTCGATGTCCGCGACCTCGCGCACGAGCGAGATGCGCGCCTCCTGGTCGTCGAGGATGCCGACTACGTCGCTCAGAAGCACCAGCAAATCGGCGCCAACCAGCGTGCACACCATTGCGGCAAGCTGGTCATTGTCGCCGAAGCGAAGCTCGTCGATCGAGACGGTGTCGTTCTCGTTGATGATCGGAACGACGCCGAGCTTGAGGAGCTCATCGATCGCCTGTCTTGCGTGCAAATAGCGGTCGCGATCCCTCACTGCATCGTGCGTCAACAGCACCTGCGCCACGTGGATACCAAGCGGATCAAATGCGTCTTCGTACGCGCGCATGAGCAAGGACTGACCGGTCGCTGCGGCGGCCTGAAGGAGCGAAACCTTCTTCGGGCGTTCGGTGAGGCCGAGACGCCCCCTGCCGAGGGCGACCGCACCGGATGAGACGAGCACGACTTTGCGCCCTGCCCGGACCTGCGTGGCGACCTGCTCGGCCACCTGGGCAAACCGCCCCCCTTCGGCGCACAGCGCGCGGCTGCCGATTTTGACTACCAATCGCTTGCAGTCGCGGAGGGCTGATCTTGTTTGGTCGCCGGTCATGGGTGGCTTGTGAATCGCATCCCCGGCGGAGTCCTGCAACTAGGGCGCAAAAAGGGGACAGTCCCCCTTTCGCTGGTAGCATTGGGGGATGCTTGCGGGGGATGTGGCGCGCTGGTTCATTTGGCTGATGGCCTTTGCCTGGGGTGCGGCGTGGGGGAGCTTCTTCAATGTCGCTATCTATCGCTGGCCTCGGGGGATGTCCGTCGTCACGCCGCCGAGCCATTGCCCCGGGTGCGGCACGCCGATCCGAGCATGGAACAACGTGCCGATTGTGGGCTGGCTCTTCTTGCGCGGGAAGGCGTCCTGTTGCGGGACGTCGATTTCGCCCCGCTACCCGTTGGTCGAGCTCCTCGCTGCGGTTCTGTGTGTCGCGATCGCCGAGCTCTGGGTCGTGCGAGCGGAACCCGGAACGCTGCTCCTCCACGCATCCATCGAAACCCTCCTGTACTTCGTCTTCGCGGGAGGCCTCCTGATCGCCACTTTCGTCGATCTCGAATGGATGGAGATCCCCGACGAAGTGAGTTTGCCGTGCGCTGCGCTCGGCCTGGTGAGCGCGCCGTTTCGAACCGAGCCCGGGCTTTGGTCCGCAGCCGTGGGCGCCGGCGCCGCGTATCTGTTCGTTCAGGTGATCTTCGTCTGGGGCTACGAACGCATCGCTGGCCGCCGAGGCATGGGCGAAGGGGACTCGAAGCTCTTGTTGATGATCGGCGCATTCCTCGGATGGAAAGGCGCACTCTTCAGCGTCGTCGCTGGCTCGCTACAGGGGCTCGTCTTCGCGGCCTTCGCGCTGGTCACCGGACGCAAGCTCACCCCGGACATCGAAGAACGTGTCATCGATGGCGAGGTGCTCGAAGCGCCTGAAGAGGCCGACGCCAGTCATGTCGGGGCGCTCAAGCTGCCGTTCGGGCCGTTTCTCGCGCTCGGCGCGCTGGAGTACCTGCTCGCAGGAGACGCAATCCTGTCTTGGTACTTCGGCTTGCTACAACGATGAACGGTTAGCGTCGGTAGCCGCCACCACCACCACCACCACCACCACCGCCGCCGCCCTGACGCTCACGCGCAAGGTCGACGCGAATGGTACGACCGCCAAGCGAGGCACCGTCCATTTGGTCGCGCGCTGACGCAGCGGCCTCTTCCGTGGTGAACGTCACGAATCCGAAGCCTCGCGAACGGCCGGTCTCGCGATCGCTCACGACTTTCGCATCGGTGACTTCGCCAAACGGCGCGAAGGCCTCCTGAAGGTCCTCAGTGGTCGTGGCCCAGGCGAGCCCCCCGCAGAAAAGTCTGTTACTCATGGCCAACTCTTTCACTGTGCAGCCGACGCGGCGTTATGCCGAGGCGGTGCTTCAGTGCGATCCGGGATTCCCGGAAGAGTTGGATTGTACCGACTGGTACCGATCCCACAAGCTCGGAGTCGACTCCTCGCCCAAACGAGCGACGTAGTCCTCGTCCTTTGCGCGGCCCTGCAGCTTCGCGATTTTACCGATGAGCTCGTCGCGGGATCCGGCCTCTTTGCTGACCGCCGCAAAGATCTGCTCCAGATGGAGCAGCTTGCGGTTCGACACGTGCTGGAGGCCTTTTTCCTCATTCAGGCGGTCCAGCCAAAGGTCCTTGCCAGCAACCTTCTTCACGGCAGCAACCAGTTGTTCTTTCGCCTTCTTCGGATCATCTCCGAAGCGCTCTTTTACAATCGAGAGTGGGGACTTGCTCATCACGTGCACCATGGCCCCTAAACACCAGTTTTTCTGGGCTGGGGAGCGCCCGGAGTAGCACGAGGGACCCACCGTGCAAGCCGGGGTACGGCATCTGGAACGCTGGGCTGGACAGTTATTGACAGCGCTGTTACTAACACTCTTGTGAATAATGCAAGACTCGCCCAGGTGCAGGCCGTTTCGGGGTTGCTCTTTTCCCTGTTCGCTCTGGTCCACCTCACCAACACTGCCCTCGCCTTCGGCGGCTTCTTGTACGAAATCGACGACCCGTTCGACAACGACTTTGCGCGCGCGTACGAAGCAGCGACCGCGTACTTCACTGGCGATGAATCGTAGCGATGGCGCGCCCTAAAGATGCCGACCCGGAACGAACCCGGGCGACCATTCTAGACGCTGCCGAGGACGAGTTTGCCGACCACGGCTTTCACGGCACGCGCATGGTCGCCATCGCCAAGCGCGCCGGGGTGACCCACGGGCTGCTTCACTACTACTTCGACTCCAAAGACAGGCTCTACGAAGAAGTCCTCGGCCGCCTCTTGGGGCGGCACCAGCAGCTGTTCGAGGGGCTCCTCGCCGGCGGCAACCTCCTGACGGCGCGGGAGCTGGTGTTGGAGAGCTTCGATCTGTTCTGGACCCACCCGAACCAGGTGAGGATCATGCTCTGGGAGATGGCGTCGGGAGACGATCGCATGGAACGGTCGATGAAAGCCTTCTACGACACGATGTCGGCCGCGCTCGCCACACTCACGGCCAACGCGCCTCCCGCGAGCGATTCCGGCCGGGACCCCCGAGATGTATACGTGTCGATACTCGGCGCGCTGGTCGTGTACTTCTTCCGCGATCCGGTGATCAAGCAGCTCTTCGGTGAGAATCGCTTCAGCGAAGAAGACCGAAAGCGGCGGCGCGCACACATCGGCGCCCTACTCGACCTGCTCTTATGAGCGAAAGTCCGGTGGATCCCCTCCGGCGGGCACAGTAGAGTCAACCCGCTCATGGCGGCCGAATTCGTTCACCTGCACGTTCACAGCGAGTTCTCGATGTTGGACGGCGCCATCCGGATTCCGCAGCTCGTCGAGAGCGTGGGCAAGATGGAGATGCCGGCAGTCGCGCTCACCGACAACGGCAATATGTTTGGCGCCGTGCAGCTCGTGCGAGCGTGCCAAGGGACCGACGTGAAGCCGATCCTCGGGTGCGAAGTGAGCTTCACCTCGGGCGACCGCCGAGATCCGCAGAACCACGAGCTGCATCATCTGTTGCTGCTCGCGACCTCGCAGGAGGGCTACCAGAACCTCGTGCGTTTGGTCAGCACCGGCTGGGTCGACGGAATGGCTGTCTACGACCAGCCGCGTATCGACTTCGAGGTGCTGCAGAAGCACAACAAGGGAATCGTCGGCCTGAGCGCGTGCATGGGTGGATATGTGGCGCAGGAGATTCTCAACAAGGGGCCCGAAGTCGGGCGTGAAGCGATCGCGAAGCTGCGCGACTCGTTCGACCCCGGCCGTTTCTTCGTCGAACTTCAGGATCATGGCTTCCCAGAGAACCGTCCGCTCAATGAGGTCTTGGGCCGGCTCGCCAAAGAGCTCGAACTTCCGCTGGTCGGCACCAACGACTGCCACTACCTCGAGCGCCAATCTGCGCATGCGCAACTCGTGCTTCAGTGCATCGGCGCGGGACGTAGCGTTCGCGAGATGGAAGCGGTGCATCACCACTCTTCGGAGCTCTATCTGAAGACGCCGGAGCAGATGCTCAACCTCTTCGCGCACGTTCCCGATGCGGCGAAGAACACGCTTTTGATCGCGGAGATGTGCGCCGGCCAGGCCACCCCGCTCGCAGATCCGAAGCTTCCCCGTTTTTCGGTGCCCGGCGGTGCGAGCGAGGAAGACTACCTGCGAGCGCTGTCGGTTGCCGGTCTAGGACGGCGCATGGTCGAGATGCGGGACCGCGGCGAGACCTTCGAAGAAAATTCGTATCACAGCAGGCTCGAGCTGGAGCTCGACGTCATCTTGAAGATGGGCTTCGCCGGTTACTTCCTCATCGTTCAAGACTTCATCAACTGGGCGAAGGACAACGGCGTGCCGGTGGGCCCGGGGCGCGGGTCGGGCGCCGGCTCGTTGGTCGCGTGGGCGCTTCGCATCACCGACTTGAACCCGATCACACACGGGCTTCTGTTCGAGCGGTTCCTGAACCCAGAGCGCGTGTCCATGCCGGACTTCGACATCGGTTTTTGCATGGATCAACGCGACCGGGTCATTCAGTACGTGCGCGACAAGTACGGACAGGCGAGCGTCGGTCAGATCGCGACCTTCCATCAGCTCAAGAGCCGCAGTGTCGTGCGAGACGTGGGACGCGTGATGGGAATGACGCCGAGCGAAGCCGGGTTGATCGCCACGATGATTCCGGAGCCGGTTGGCGGCAAGAGTGTGCCGATCAGCGATGCCCTCGAGCAAGAGGCGCGACTCAAGACCGCGTACGAACAAGACGAACAAGCGCACGAGCTGCTCGACACCGCGCAGGCCCTCGAGAACCTGACTCGCCACGCAGGGATGCACGCCGCGGGCGTCGTGATCAGCGAGGGTCCGATTTGGGACCACGTGCCCGTGTTCTGCCCCGAGCCAAACGTCTACGTCACGCAGTATCACAAGGATGACGTCGAGGCAGCGGGCCTGGTGAAGTTCGACTTCCTCGGGCTTCGCACGCTGACGGTGATCGACATCGCGACGAAGCTGATCGACCGCCGCCCAGACCGCCAGGGGACTCCGTTCCGAATCGACCAGGTCCCGATGGACGACGACGCGACCTACGCGCTGTTGCAGTCGGGCGAGACCACCAATGTGTTCCAGCTCGAATCGAGCGGCATGCAGAACTTGTTCAAACAGCTCCGGCCCGATCGGTTCGATGACATCGTCGCTGCGGTCGCACTCTACCGGCCCGGCCCCATGGGCGCGCAGATGGACAAGGACTTCGTTCATCGCAAGCACGGGCGGCAACAGGTCGAATATCCGCATCCCTCCCTCGAAGGAATCCTGCGCGAGACCCGAGGCGTCATCGTCTATCAGGAACAGGTGATGCAGATCGCGCAGGAGATGGCCGGTTACTCACTCGGAGGCGCGGATCTGTTGCGGCGCGCGATGGGCAAGAAGAAGGCGTCCGAGATGGACAAGCAAAAAGCCATCTTCATCGAGGGGGCTACCGGGCGCGGCCACACACAGGAAAAGGCCGAAGAGGTCTTCGACTTGATGGCGTACTTCGCAGGGTACGGCTTCAACAAGAGTCACTCGGCAGCGTACGCTCTGATCACGTATCAGACCGCATATCTCAAGACGCACTTTCCGGTCGAGTTCACGTGCGCGACGCTGACGGCTGATAAAGAGAAGATTGACAAGGTCGTCCGCACCGTCGCCGAGGCGCGATCGATGGGGATCACGGTGTTGCCTCCGGACGTCAACGAGTCCGAGATCGAGTTCACCGTCGTCTACGCGCCGGACGACGCACAAGATATCGCACGGCTTCGTCACAAACCGGTTTGCTACAACGGCGACGTGCACGATCCAATGGGGCCCAAGATTCGATTTGGGCTCGGCGCCATCAAGGGCGTGGGCACGGGAGCGGTCGAGGCGATTCTCGAGGCGCGACAGGGTGACCCCGAGGAAGAAGGCGGCGAGCCGCACGAGCGGCCTTTCGTCGACCTCTTCGACTTTTGCGCCCGTGTCGATTTGCGTCGGGTGAACAAGGGCGTCATCGAGGCCCTTGTGCAATGCGGGGCGTTCGACACGGTTCACAGCGCCATCCAGGTGCATCGCTCGCAGTCGTTCGTGGCGATTGAACAGTCGATTGAGCGAGGCAAGCGCATCCAGGCGGAGCGCTCGAGCGGTCAGGAGAGCCTGTTCGGTCTGATGGGCGGCGAAGAAGATGCGGAGGCCTACGAGCACCCAGGCGGAAGCTTTCCTGTGCTCAACCCGTGGGACTCGCGCGATCAGCTTTCGCGGGAAAAAGGAACGCTCGGGTTCTATGTGTCGGGACATCCACTCGACCGCTATCGAGGCGAGCTGCTTCGCTTCTGCGATGCGACGACCGAAAGTTTGGCCCAGCTCGGCAACCACCGGCAGATCACAGTCGGCGGCACGGTCGAGGGCTACCGCGAACGCCGCACGAAGATGGGTCACACCATGGCGTTCTTCCACATCGAGGATTCGCTCGGCCGCGTCGAAGTAATCGTCCGCCCAAAGCCGCTCGAAAAAGACGGCATTCGCGAGGCTCTACAGTCGGGTGAACCCATCCTCCTGACCGGCCGAGTCAAGCACGAGCAAGATCGCAACGACGACAGCGCCGCACCCGAGAGGCCCTCCAGGAACGCACCACCGCAATCACCGTCCGCCTCGCCGTCGAAACGATCGACCGCGCCAAGCTCGACTCCCTCCGCTCCATGCTCGAACAATACCCAGGCCCCTGCCCCGTCACCCTCGAACTCAGCTCCCCAGGAGACTGGCGCATCAACCTCGCAGAAACCGGCCTCTTCGTAGACCCAAGCGACGCCCTCCTCACCGGCCTAGAACGCCTCTTCGGCACCAAAGTCTGCGAGCTCCACTAATGAAAAAGGGGACAGTCCCCTTTTCTAAAGGGCTAATCGGGCCTCCTGAATCGGAAGCGGAACTGCTTTCCCGCGCGTGGGACGTTGCGGGGCTCACGCTCGGCGAGCTTGGCGCGTGCGTTGGTGTCGAGGTGCCGGATGAATCGCTCCGCGCAAAAGGGATCGCCGGGCAGATTCTCGAGAAGGCCCTCGGCGCGACGGCGGGGTCGCGCGCGGAGCCGGACTTCGTGGAGCTCGGGATCGAGCTCAAAACCATTCCGCTGGATGCGGGAGGGAAGCCGAAGGAGTCGACTTTCGTCTGCTCGATTTCGCTCGCTGCGATGGCGGACACCGATTGGGAGCGGAGCACCGTTCTCAAGAAGCTATCGAAGGTGCTGTTCGTTCCGGTCGAGGCGGCGTCGGATACCCCGCTCCGCGACCGGAGAGTCGGACGCGCGTACCTGTGGGCACCGACTCCGGAAGAGCAGCGATTGTTGCGCACCGACTGGGAGCGGCTTGCCGAAATGATCGCCGCCGGCGACGTCGAAGAGATCACCGGCCACCTCGGCGAGGTGTTGCAGGTGCGCCCGAAAGCCCCGCACGGGAGGAGCCGTCGTCGAGCGCCCGACGAGGAAGGCGCCGTACAATGGACGATGCCGCGCGGATTCTATCTGCGACCGGCATTCACCGAGGCAGTCTTAGCTCGGCTGCGCGCCACGGAGTGAGCCCCTTTTCTACACGAAGGGGGATGGCGGTGGGGGTTGACTGCTGCGGTTGCGGGCTACTTCGAAGGGGAGGTCGTAGACTCGGAAGACGTCGTTCCACAAGGTTGGCCCCGGCTTGATAGCGCGTCTTCCGGTGTAGGGAGAGGCCGCAGTCAAGGTTCGGGAGACGAACGGGCGGACGGGGAGTAAGGCGAGCCTTTGCACCCAGTAGCGTTTGCGGAGCTCGTCCATGAAGGCGGCCCGGGAGATCCGCTGGAAGCCGAGGAGTTGCTCGCTGTACTTCTCATCCATCCAGCATTCGTAGAACCAGCCGTCTTTTACGGAGGGGTCTGCGCCCGGCCGAAACGCCTTCTCAGGCGGCATGGACAACCCCATCGCCCCAAACATCTCCCCTCGCAGCTGGCGCGCCGGCACCTTCCACGAATCGTCGCCACCGATCAGGAGCAGATGGCCGTCAGGCTGCTGGACAGCCGCCGAGGCGATCGCGCGCGCCGCGTCCCGCACGTCGACCCCGTGCTCGGGCTGGTCCAGCGACACCATGAAGACGAACGGACGGTAGCTCGGGTGCGCCGGCATGAGGTTGTCGAGGTCCATCACCGCGCCGAGCCGGAGCGAGCACTGGCGCAAACCCGAATACTGCAACCAGCTCTCGGCCGTGAGCTTCTGCAGGCCGTAGTTGTCGTCGGGCCAGCACGGATCCGTAGAGCGCCGAATCGGATCGCCCGGCGCGCAAGGCCCAAACGCCGCGTAGCTCGACACAAAAGCAAAGAACGCGTCAGGCGCGTGCGTCTTCGTCGCGTCGATCAGATGCCGGGTGCCGCCGAGGTTTACCGCTTCAGCAAGCTCGGGCTCGGCATACGAGATCGGAGCAACAACCGCCGCGCAATGCACGACGACGTCGGGCTTCACGAGCGAGACGAGGCGGCGCACCGCAGCAGCATCGGTGAGGTCGCAAGCCTCGAAGCGAATATCGTCGGGAATCCCCTTCGAGACGATATCGGTTGCCACCACCTGGATGCCACGCCGGGCCAGCGCCCCGATGACATACTTGCCAACTTTACCCGCGGCACCGGTGAGCAATGCAGTCGTGGTCATGGTCGTTCCTCCGCAACCGGCGCCCCATCGCCTGCCTGTTCATGCCCCAATGCCATCGTCCCAGTTTTCGGCTCCGCCAGGCTAGCAGGTCCACGACCCAGTGGTAATCGCCGGGTTGGAGGCCACCTAAAAGCTCACTCGTTCTCCGCGGCGACCAGGGACGCGAATGTGGGATAAGCTCGACTTGTGACCGAAGGCCGCAGAACTTGGTGGCGCGAGCCGCTGCTGCACTTCGTAGTGCTCGGAGGACTCGCGTTTTTTATGCACCGCGTTCTGTTTGGGGCTCCGCCGTCAGAGTACGTCGCCCCAGCGAACGCGCCGATCGAACAGATTCGCCAAGACTGGTTTGCGGCCAAAGGCGCCCTCCCCGATGCCAAGGAAGAAGCCGCGCTCGTCCAGGAGTGGGTCGAAGACGAGATCTTGTACAGACGCGCCATCGAGCTCGGCCTCGACCAGAACGACACCATCGTTCGGCGGCGCCTCGTGCAACGGATGCGCTTCTTTCTTGAAGACACGTATCGGATCGAGGCGCCGACAGACGCCCAGCTCCAAGCCTGGCTCGAACGGAACCCAGACGAGTTTGCACTGCCCTCAACGACGAGCTTCACGCAGCGCTTCTTCAGCCGTGGACAACGGGGTACAGAGCTTGGCGCAGCCGCCCGGTTCGCGTTGGAGGCGCTCGAGGAGAATCCGGATGCCACGGTAGACGGGGACCCTTTCTTCCGTGGAAGCGCGTTTGACGACGCGACCGCCAGCGAGATCACGCGCGCCTTCGGGCAGGCGTTCGCGCAAAGCATCGACGACGTTCCGCTCGAGCAGTGGTCGGGGCCGGTAAAGTCCTCCTATGGGCTTCACCTGGTGTACGTCAGTAGTCGAAGCTCAGCAGAGGCGCCTAAGCTTGAAACGGTGCGCGACAAGGTCGAACGAGACTGGCTGCGGGCCGAGCGCGCCCGTCACAACGAGGAAGCGCTGACGAAACTGCGAGCCCGGTATTCGCCCGAGGCGCCAGAATGATGCGGGTCCACTGTGCGATCCTAGCCTGCATCGTCCTGGCGAGCAGCGCCGATGTCAGAGCGCACGGTCTCGCCGCGGCGTTTGTCAGCATCGAGACCGCGGATGATCACGAAGCGGACGTATTGATCAAGCTCCCACGAGTCGAGGGCAACACGCCTGGTCTGAGCGTGCGCTTTGCCGACGGATGCGAGGAGCTTACGGCGCCGACCAAGATCACGCGAAACGACGGTGTGATCGAACGATGGGCGATTCGGTGTGAGCGCCCACTGACCGGTATGGAGATCGGGCTACTAGGCTTCAACACCATCTTGGGTGAGGCCTTGGTCGAGTTCCGGTCGCCCAACACGCACGGGTGGAGCACGGTCGTCCGGCGAGGACTTCCGACCACACGACTCGGCGCGCTGAGCTCGCCAGGCCTCGATAGCAATGCCGGTTACCTTCCGCTCGGCATCGAGCACATTCTTTCCGGCTTTGATCACGTCTTCTTCGTGTTGGCCTTGTTGCTGATCGTCTGGCGGACCCGCTCACCGTACGGCCGACGCGCTGTCTTCAAGACGATGTTGGCAACAATTACCGCGTTCACGGTCGGCCACAGCGTCACACTAGCCGCAGCGACCCTCGGCCTCGTCAGGTTGGCTCCGGCACCAACCGAGTTGGTCATCGCGCTCAGCGTTCTGCTGTTGGCGGTCGAGCTCGCTCGCGACGATCGGTCTACCCTGACCATGCGCTTTCCGTGGATCGTCGCGTTGGCCTTCGGGCTTCTCCACGGTTTTGGCTTTGCTGGCGCGCTGGCCGAAATCGGACTCCCTCCGGAGGGCATCGCCGCACCCCTCTTGTTGTTCAACCTCGGCGTTGAAGTGGGACAGATCATCATTGTCCTGGTGGCAGCCTCCGCCATTGGGGTGGCTAGTTCGATCGCAGGAAGGCGCCACCTAGTTGCCGGTCGTGGTTCCTTCTTCGACAGAGCCATTATCTATGGCATTGGCACTCTCACTGCCTATTGGTGCTTCGAACGAAGCTTGGGATGGATCTTGGGATGAAACAGCTATGGATTGTCGCGTGCGCTCTCGGCATGCTTTCGTTTGGATGCACCAAGGATTCGGGCGCCGGCGCGTGCACAGGCGAACTATGTGGCGCCGGCGGAACGGGCGGCACCGGTCAGGTAATCTGCGACGACATCGACCAAGGCCTGCGCGTGCTCTGGGGAGACACCCACGTGCACACCCGCTTGTCGCTCGACAGCTTCTGGTTCAACTCGCTGGCCGGTCCGCGCGAAGCCTACCAGTTCGCGAAAGGCGGCACCGTCGACATCGCCTGCGATGACCGAACCGTTCCCTGCGAGACCAGGCAGCTCGATCGGCCACTCGATTTCACCGCCGTGAGCGACCACGCGGAGTTCTTGGGTTTGTTCGACGATCAATGTCGCCGCGACGTCCCTGCTCAGAGCTGTGGGTTCGCCGAGCAGACCGTCCTCGACAATATCGACCAGTTCATCATGGGAATGAACGACATCGACCCCGAAGTGATTCTGGCGCTCTTCCCCGACCGCGCGCCGCGAAGCGAAGCTTGGCAACAGGTCATCGCGGACGCCGAAGCGGAGAACGAGCCGTGCACCTTCACCACCTTCGCCGCGTACGAGCATAGCCCGCAGATCAATGGCTCGATGATGCACCGTAATGTGCTCTTCGTCGGCAATGATCTTCCGGAGGATGTGTTCTCACTCGGCGAGTCCGAGGACTATTGGGATCTTCTCGACCACCTCGAACAGGAGTGCGGCAGCTCCTCGGACTGCGACTACATCACGATTCCCCACAGCCCGAATAATTCCGCGGGCCGCATGTTCCTCCCGGTCGGGACACCAGGCCTGTTTGCTGGTCGCGACAATCAGCCCCTCACACCTGAGGATGCTGCGCTCCGCGCGAAGGCGGACGTAGTCGTCGAGATGCACCAGGCCAAGGGCCAATCGGAATGCATGGCCGGGCTCGGCTTCGACGGTCTCGGCAACGACGAGATAGACATGGACTGCTTCTTCGAGCAGAACAAACCACTTTGCACGGACATGCCGCAAGACGATCCGCGCTGCTTGCCCCCCGCCGAAACCGTGTGCTCGAGCATCACCGGGGACTTGAATGGCGAAGCCGTTCCGTTCAATTGCTCCTCTCCCAACGACTTCATGCGCGGCGCCATGGCCGAGGGCCTCAAGGCTCGCGAAATCGTGGGCCTCAATCCGTATCAGCTCGGCTTCATCGGCTCCACCGATACCCACAATGCAAACCCGAGTGATGTCGATGAGACGATCTACCGAGGTATCGCTGGTGCGCTCGACAACAACCCGGAGACACAACTCGGTGAGTGGACATGCGATCTCGACGATCCGGAATGTACGGACCGCCAGTTCGAACGGACGCTCGCGTTCAACAACAACCCAGGCGGGATGGCTGCGGTCTGGGCGACGCAGAACACGCGGGAAGCGATCTTCGAGGCACTCCGCGCGAGGCGGACATACTCGACCAGCGGGCCACGGATCGAGGTGCGTACCTACGCCAGGTTCGGCGACTTCCCGGCTGATTTCTGTGACCAGCTGTCACGAGGCGAAACGCCGGTGGAGGATGGCGACGTCGATGCCGTCATGATGGGCGCGCTATTGCCGAGCGGCGGATCGGGCGCGCCGAGCTTCGCGGTCTGGGCTGCCCAAGATGCGGGGGGGGCAAACGGCGGAACGCCACTCGAGCGCATCCAGATCATCAAGGGCAAGCTCACGGCTTCGGGCGAGGTCGAAACCGCAGTATTCACGGTGGCCGGGTCCAAGGACGGGCCCGCGCCAAACACCGACTGCACGATCAACACGGTCGCGCGCCCCGAGACCCTCTGCGCCGTGTGGACCGATCCCAACTTCGATCCATCCGAGGCCGCGTACTACTACGCACGAATCTTGGAGCAGCCAACCTGCCGCTGGAACACCATCAACTGCCTCGAGCAGGGCGTCGACTGTAGCGCTCTCGGTCCGGCCGACGGGGCCTTCTCCGAGGAATCCGGCGACGCCGGCTACGAAGGCTGTTGCGACATCACGGGCTCACCTGGGAGCTTCGCTGGCACGAACCGCTTCGACGTCATTCGAGAGCGCGCCTGGACGTCTCCGATCTGGCACGAAACCCCACTCGACCTCTGAAGGAGGCCCACCGCGAAAGGCCCGCGTAGCGAGCCCAGTAAGAGGCACGTCCGGTGCGCTAGCAGCGGGGTATCGGCCCACTTCAGGAAGCTGGCTTGACCCCACGGATCGGCATGTTAAACAGCCCCGGACCTTGCTTGGGCTGTTAGCTCAGTTGGTAGAGCAGCGGACTTTTAATCCGCAGCAACAGGCTCCCATAGCAGGTTTATTCAATCGTTTCAGGGAAGAGCGCAGTCAGCAGCGGCCCTGTAGCGCCACCGAATGACGCTTTCGGCACACGGTGTGCCACCCGAGCGCCAGCCGCAAGTTTTCCCGATGCGCATCCCTGTAAGCAACGCGGCGGCGTGCAGGACCGCGGCGAGACCTTCCGGGTCGCAACGACCCGCGTGTCGCTCACGTCTCGACTTCTCTCTGATCGACGCTTGTCATCCATATCGAATGTTCCTTTCCACCACCCTGTTATCGGTTTTGGGTCCCGAAAAGTTGCGCGGGGAGCTCACGACACTGGAATGAACGGAAGAGTCGAGCATCGGCCGGAAATGCGGCGTGGTGCACCTAGCTCTGTGTACG
>JAFDAJ010000265.1 GCA_019313915.1 Deltaproteobacteria bacterium | reverse complement strand
AATCACATTCTTGAGCAGATTCACGTTCTTGCTGTAGAGGGCGCACAAGAGGCCCACCGCAAACATGTTTTTGCCCTGTTCTGCGTCCTCGACGTGGCGGAGCGTTTCCTCTTGTAGCGGGATCTCGATGATGGTCGCCCCCCGCGTCCGGAATTTGTCGAGCACCTCGCGGTAGGAGAGCCGATACTCCTCGACGTCGTGAGTGGCCCACTGATCGTCGATCAGCACGAGAACGTCGTCGGCAAGACTTCCAGCTTCGAGGCGCGAGAGCAGGGCCATTTCGTTGAAGGCCAGCACCACGTTCGCGCGGTTGCCGGCATTCGTGACCTGGCTTCGCGCGGCAAGGCGGATGCGGTTACCGCTCGCGCTTCCGATCGTGTGTGGCGGGGGCCGGATCTCGGAGGGTATGATCTCCACGGTCCAAAGGCCGTTGCCTGTTTTGGCGCAGAGCTGGGCAAAGGCAATGGCTGCTTTTTGGGCACCTTCGCCAGCGTCGCTGACGATTTCGACGATGTGCTCCGGGAGACGGACGAGACGGGGACGGCTCATAAGGTTTTCCTTGCGGGCTTAGAGGACTTTCTGATGACCACCAAGAATTCCGGTGCCTCTTGCCGTGAGCGCCTCTAAAGCTCTGAAATAATTGACTTTTCTGATTCCTGCAGAAATTCGGTCAAATTTCGCGCAACTGGTTCTTAGGTCCACTCTCTGGACGGCGCAATAGGACCTTCGTGTGGACTTCTATGAGGCAGTTTCTTGCTGCCGCGCATGGCGGGATTCGAGGGGCAGCGGGCGCTATCTATCCCTTAGTCTTGCAACCGACCTTCTCGTGATTTCATGGTTGCCGGAACGCGACAGGCGCAACGGCTGCATTCAGGAGCCGAACGCTGCAGGACAACCAACCTTCCCATGTTCGAATTGACAACCAACCTTCCCACGTTCGAATTGAAGAAACCGAGCAGCGATGCGACCGAGACAAGGGCATGTCCCTCCCACGACGCGTGCTCCCCAATCAAACCTACCTAGTCACCCGCCGGTGCCTCGGCCGTCGCTTCTTGTTGCGCCCAGACGACGCGCTCACCAACGCCTTCCTTTACTGCCTTGCCCTCGCGGCGAAAAAGCACGGCGTCGCCGTCCATGCTTTATGCGCGATGAGCAATCACTACCACCTCGTCATCACTGACACTGAGGGCGTGCTTCCCGACTTCATGGCTTGGCTCAATCGACAGCTGGCCATGTGCGTCAAGAGGCTCCGCCGTTGGGACGAGGTGGTTTGGGAGCCTAACGTGGCCTACAGCGCCATCGAGCTCGGTGGGCCATCCGAAGTGCTCGATAAAGTCGCCTATGTGCTGCTGAATCCAGTCAGCGCCGCGCTCGTGCGCTCACCTGAACGATGGCCAGGGGCCTTGAGCACGGTGGAGACATTGCGTTCTGGCACGATGGACGCGAAGCGTCCCGCCGTCTGGTTCAAGGACAACGCCCCCGAGGAGCTCAGTCTAACGCTGAGCGCGCCACCGTGCTTGTCGGACCAAGCGGGTTACGTCGAAGCGCTCGCCAGTCTTCTGTCGAGTCGCATGTCGCAACTGCGAACCGAGCTCTGCAGACAAGGACGGGGCTATCTTGGCCGCGTCCGCGTGCGTCGGACCGTCGTAACCGACCAACCCACGACCAAGAAGCAACGCTTTGGTCGCAGTCCGACTTTTTCGGCGCTGACCCGTAGTGCGTGGCGTGCTGCGGTCCTGCGGCTTCGCGCCTTCCGCCTGGCCTATCGCGTGGCCTACCGGACGTGGCGAAGCGGTGCGCGAAGTGTCGAGTTCCCGGCCGGCACCTGGTGGGTCGTTCGGTGTGCTGGCGCAGCGGCTGCCACGTAGCAACGGCAGCTCCGGTTCAGAGCTCGCGCGGCGCCTTGTTCAAAGAGCGACAGGCACAGCTGCGGCTGGACCACACTCGTCCACGCCATCAACGACTCTTTGAGGCGCACGCGGCGAGCGAAACGGACTGATCGCAGTGCGCGCAATGCATTCGCGTCAAATCGAAGCCGCAACAATCATGCCCTTGCCAGCGTCAACGTGGGAAGGTTTGGGCTTGATCGTCGATCAGCACGAGGACGTCGTCGGCGAGACTTCCCGCTTCGAGGCGCGACAGCAGCGCCATTTCGTTGAAGGCCAGCACCACGTTCGCGAGGTTGCCGGCATTCGTGACCCGGCTGCGCTCGGCAAGGCGGATGCGGTTACCACTCGCGCTTGCGGTCGTATGCGGCGGGGGCTGGATCTCGGAGGGTATGATCTCGACGGTCCAAAGGCCGTTGCCTGCTTTGGCGCAGAGCTGGGCAAAGGCAATGGCTGCTTTTTGCGCACCTTCGCCAGCATCGCTGACGATTTCGACGATGTGCTCCGGGAGACGTACAAGGCGGGGACGGCTCATGAGATTCTCTAGGGGGACTTAGGTGCCTCTCGGGCGACGGGCAAGAGTCCCGGTCCCTCTTTACAGCGAAGATACGAGAAGATCCAACCGAGACAGATCTACAGTGTAGTCACCCGCCGCCAAGCTTGGTCGCATCTTTTTCCACTTTGTTGGAGGCGATGGAGCCCGTTTTGCGAGCGGGCGGGGTGAGCCCCAATTGTCTGTATCGAGTTTCCTGGAAATCGGGGTGGTCAGCAGCCGAAATCTAGTGATTGCAAGCATTTGGCGCTACACGCGGAGAGCGCGCACAGATGGCAAGCTCTGCGAAATTCGGGCGCTGAAAGCTCTAGTCGGGTCGCGTGAGAGTTCGAGTTGCTGTATCTAGCAGCGATGAACGACGGGGGGGAAACGAACGAGCTCGATCGCGCGCGGCGGCACTTCCTGAGGGCCGCGACGTATGTGGCACCCGCAATACTCGCGACGATCACCCTAAACAAGGCACACGCGCAGGCGTCGTGTAATCCCTCGACCTGTAACCCAGGGGCCTGCAACCCAAGCAACTGTAACCCAGTGAGCTGTAACCCAGTGGGCTGTGGGCCCGGCGCATGCATGCCTGTCGGTGGATGAAGCGGTTGGAACCGTTGACGAAGCAACGATGAACGCGACCGGTTACTTTTTGCCCGACGACTGGATCCTCTGGCACAGCGAGGGATTACTCGAAGCCATAAAGCTGAGCAGCGGAGATCACATCCGAATCGAAGGCACGCCCGGGCACGATGTGTTAAATGGCGAGCTACCCGCATCCACTTGGGATTCGCTGGCGCGGTTTGAACCTTTGCTGGGGCAACTCCGAGAACAACTCGAAGGGCAGACGCTCCAACCACTCACGCGAGAAACCGTGTTGCGTGGTTC
>JAFDAJ010000264.1 GCA_019313915.1 Deltaproteobacteria bacterium | reverse complement strand
CGCACATGAACGCCTGGCCCGATAGCGCAATGACCCCTTTTCGCAGCGAGAAGAACACCGGATGGGAAGGCGGATTCCGAGTGCCGTTCATGGTGCGCTGGCCCGATAAAATCAGGGCAGGCACAGTCTCGAACGCGATCATGTCGAACCTCGACTGGGCGCCTACTTTGCTTGCCGCCGCTGGGGAACCCAACGTCAAGGAGAAGCTCCTCGAGGGCTACGAGTCCGCCGGCAAGAAGTTCAAGGTGCACCTCGACGGCTACAATTTCTTGCCCTACCTCACCGGCCAAGAGACGACCAGCCCCCGAATCGAGTACTTCTACTTTTCCGATGACGGGGACTTGCTGGCCCTGCGGTACGGCAACTGGAAGGTGCAATTCAAGGTTCAAGACGAGCCCGGAACGATGCGGATCTGGCAGCGGGAGTTCGAGAACCTTCGACTTCCGTATCTGTTCAACTTGAAGACAGACCCGTACGAGCGTGCCACCATCACGTCGAACACCTATTGGGACTGGTACATCCGTCACATCTTCCTGCTGGTGCCGGCACAGGACAAGGTCGGAGCGTTCCTCTCCACGTTCGAGCAGTACCCACCGCGCCAAAAGGCCGCGAGCTTCACCATCGACCAGGTCCTGCAGACCCTTCAAAAGGCGCACGGCGGGTAGACACTGTCGCAGCGGTCGCTAGCAGGTCAGAAGACCAAGCCGCCTGACGGAGCGTCCCATTGGAGGCGGCGACCGTACTGGCCGCGCCGAATGTCGCGCTCGATCTCCCGCTTCTTCCGGTTGGCCTTGCCAAACATGATCCCGGAGGTGAGCACCCCGACGAAACCGAGGAAAGTGAGGGTGCCACCAAGTGGAAGCAGGACGTCGCCGGCGGTATTGCACACCAGCTCATCGTAGTTGGTCGTGCTGGTCGCCTGCACCCGAGTACACTGCGAGAACCCGACGCCCGTGAGGATCGCTCCGAGTGCAAACGCCGCGCTGGTCGAAATCAGCGCAATGCGCGTGCGCCGGGTTCGCTCCCTGGCCTCTTCGAGATCGTATTGCATCCAGCCCTCTTGTGAGGAGGGCTGGTTGGGTGCCGTGGTGACGACCGACGCAGGCGGAGACGCTTCGGGTGCGCCGGTGGTCTGGCTCTGTTGGGCAGAAACGGGGCCGGCTGTGCAGAGCACGACCGCCAGGATGAGGATCGCCGCAAACGATTCTTTGCTCATGGGCCAAACGCTAACTTACCAGCCACCTGTCATCAACTCGGAAGTGCCTCGGTGCCGAGCATCTCGGCTCCATCCCTTCCGGCGAGGGCGGGAGGTCGGGCCACCAAGACGACGAGGATGGAGGTTTCGATTTGTTCCAGTGTCTTCTTCATGGTGAATCGTCCCTTTCTTGAGAGGGAAGGTCGGCGCCGCTAGTCCGGATCGCCTGACCCGGGTAGACGCCCTTCAGGACCTTCGAGTCCTTCACGACGACTGTCCCGTTGACCACGACGTAAGGGATGCCGGTGGAAGGCAATCCACCATTGGCTGGGGTCGCAACCTGCTTGACCGTGTCCGGGTCGAAAACGGTGATGTCCGCGTCGGCCCCCACCTGCAGACGCCCCTTGTGCGCCATCTGCGGTACGCCGTTGTCCTGCATGAACTTGGCCGGCATGTAGGTCATCTTCGAGATCGCGAGCATCAGTGGCATGAGATTCTTTTCGCGCACCATTTGCAACACCACGGCATGGGTCCCGGCACCCCTGGGATGGCCGTTGACCGCGTCGTAGGGCGTATCCCAGTCTTTCACGAACGAGCCGTCCGACTTCATGGCATAAGGAAATGCGTCGCTGCCGATGAGGCTGGTCGGATGCTTGAGGGCCTCGGCCACGGTTTCCTCAGTGGCGTTTTTGAACGTGACATTGGTGAATGGTGCTGTCTTCACCAGCTTCTCATAACGTTCCTTGGTCAACGGTTTCATCGTGGCTATCTCGACGATGTCACCGTAGTCATGACCCATGTTGTTTTTGTAGTTGTCTGGATGAAGATAGTCTGCGCCGACAATGGTGGCGCCATAGCTATAGGGGTAGATCTCGCTGATGACCTGGTGGCCCTTGGCGTAGGCCTTATCGATCATCTCCTGGCAGTATGGCGTCAAGGCAAGGCACTGCGCCGTCATATGCTGGACGATCAAACCGCCACCGCCCGCCAATACCGCAGCCAGCTGCTCATCCGTCCCCAACATGCCACTGGCACCTTGATCCTGACCGGAAAATCGCCCGTGAAGTCCGAGGAGGAGTCCGTACTTCCCGGCGATCGCCTGAACGCCGTACGTCTCTCTCGAGGTAATGCCGTCGACCATGTAGCCCGTCGTCAGCCCGACGCCGCGGGCTCCCTCTTTCACGCCCTGTTCCACGAGGGCGAGGACCTTTTCTATCTCGGCATCCGTCGCTACCTTAGTCGACCAATTCATCGTGGCCCCGGTTATCTTGGGCTGGTCGAGGTCATTCATCGATGCGCCGGCGATCGACTTGAACTTTGGATTCAATACCGTTTCGCGCGCGCCCATGACACCGGCAGTGGCGCCATAGTTGGTTTGTGACTTCCCTCCCATGCTGTCGTACCACTCACCGACCGGCATGACGCCACCCTCAAGCTCAAGTGGTGTGGTGATGCCGTCGCGAAGTGCCAGTTTTTGGCCAAACGGCGTCAGCACATTGTGGTGATGCGTATCGATAAAGCCCGGCGCGACCACATGACCCTTGGCGTCGATGGTCTCGCTGCCCTTGATTGCCTGCTCCGTGACGGCGACGATCTTGCCGTCCTTGACGCCGACATTCCGCTGCGCGTCGAGCTTGCTCTCGGGATCCATGACGCGACCGTTCAGGATCACGAGGTCGAGGTCCTCGGGGATCGCGGTTTCAGTGGGGGCCGGAGCCGCGGCCTCGCGTTTGTCCAGCGCCGCGTCTGGCTTCTCGACGGCCTCTTCAGAAGCGGGCTTGCAGCCAACGAGTACCAGTACGCTGCTCAACGCAACTGCGACACAATAACGAGTCATATCCTTGCCTCCTCCAGATGTTCGAAGCCGCCATAGGACCAAACACACAACGCGATTGCAACCAAAACTCCATCGGATCATGGAACGTGCTTAGAGATCCGAACCGGCCCGAATACCCCGGTGACGTAGATGTCACCATTCTCGAGCGGTATGAAGAACCCGCCCATCGTGTTGAAGATGGGGCTCTTCCCAAGCTTGGTACGGCCAACTTCCTTGCCGGTGGTCCAATCGATGGCGACCAGGCTGTAGACCCCGTTTTTCAGCTCGGCCAGGTGCACCGTGTGGGT
>JAFDAJ010000263.1 GCA_019313915.1 Deltaproteobacteria bacterium | reverse complement strand
CGGCCTTCGGCGGAGTTGACGACGATCAACGGCCCGTCGGTGTCTACCCAAACCGCGCTGGCCTGCGGGCTGCCGTCGGCCATGAGCGTGGACAAATGCGCAAACGCGGGCTTGTCGAAGATGTCGGCGTGGGACTCGGGTATTTGCTTCATGACGTTTCTCCTGCGGGTTATCCTTCGCTCTAGGGCCCGCCGCGCAAGTGTCCAGCTAGCAGCTCTTCGGTCACAACCCAGAGCGCGCTTCGCCGGTGGCCCGTCCGATCCCAGACGAGCCACCCGTGATGAGAACGGTCTTGTCTCTAATGTCCCACACGAGGGCGGAAGCTTGACACGCGGGGCGCGTCGGAATCAGTCGAGCGACACGATGATGGTCGATGTTTCGGATCCGCTGCCTTCGAAGGTACCCGAATCGGTGACGACGACGACGTCGACGCGGCGTTCCGGGCGCTCGCGGTCGCCTTCTTCCGATGCGATGCGGACTTCGACCGTATTGTCGATCTGTTGAGCGGAGTAGGTCGTCAATCGGTAGTCACCTGTTTGGTAGCCGTATCCTTCACCGGCGTCTTCGTAGAGCCCGCCCTCCGCGCGGCCTTGCGCGTTCAACGAGACCACGAGCGTGAGCGGCTCGAGCAGCGGCTCCGTCGTGCTTTGAACGACTCGGCCCAGGGGCACGATGGCCCCGCCTCGGATTTTGAGCACTGGAAGCTCGGGTGTTTGCGACGGGTCTTCACCCACCAGCGTGAACTCGCGCCAGATGCCCGACGGTGTTTCGAAGGCATGAGGGTCGCCCTCCGTCAGGACTGGCTCGACCAACACGTCGGCGCCGATCAGGAAGGCGTGGTCCTCCGCGCGCAGCGATGGATCCGCAGGGTCGGCGAAGAAGACGGGACGCCAGACCGGCAAGCCGTTGAGAGAGGACTCGCGAAACAAGGTGTAGATGTACGGCAGCATCCGGTAACGCCGTTCGATTGCTGCGCGGGCGATCGCCTCGACCTGCGGCCCGAATGACCATGGCTCCTGAGGTGGTGAGAGTTGCACCGTGTGTGTTCTGCTGAAGGGAAAGAAGGCGCCAACGCCGATCCAGTGCGCGTAGAGCGAGTCAGTCGGTGCTCGAAAGAAGCCGCCGATGTCAGGGCCCGCAAAAGGCTGTCCGGACAGGCCCATGTTGAGCGTCATTGTCACCGACCAGTAGAGATGGTCCCAAGTCGCCGAGTTGTCTCCCGTCCACATGGCGGCGTAGCGGTGTCCGCCCGTGTAGTTCGACCGCGAAAGCAAGAACGGCCGACGCTCGGGGCGCGCCGACTTCATCCCCTCATGGGTCGCCTGCGACATCAACATGCCATACGCGTTGTGGTAGCGCGCATGCGTGCCCGGGGGCAGGTCGCCGCCACCGCGATGCAAGAGGTCTTCGGGGAACGGGACGCCGGGCGGCGTCACGATCGAAGGCTCGTTCAGGTCGATCCAAAGGCCGTCGATCCCGTTGTCGAGGAAGTCGGGGATGTAGGCTTGCCACCAATTTCGGGTGTCCGGGCTGGTGTAGTCGGGCCAGACCGAATCGCCTGGCCAACTCCCTGCGACGAAGAGCTCACCATCGGGCTTGCGAATGAAATGGTCCCCTTCGAGCCCTTGGTCATAGACGGGGTAGCCTGGCTCGAATTTCACGCCAGGGTCGAGGATCCAGACCGACTTGAATCCCTTGCCATGCAGGTAGTCGTTCAAGGCAGCAGGCTCCGGGAACGTCTCCTGGTCGAAGGTGAAGATGCGAAACCTGTCCATGTAGTTGATATCGAGCCAGATTACGTCGCAGGGAATCGACCGCGCGCGAAACTCATCGGCGATCTCGCGAACCCGCGTGTCCGGAGTGTAGGACCAGCGGGCTTGCTGGTAGCCGAGCGCCCAAAGGGGTGGAAGCTCGAGGGTTCCGCTGAGGTCGGCCAATTTGCTGAGCACGTCTTGTGGCGACGGTCCTTCGATGACGATCACGGGGAAGGGCGCTCGCGCGGAGAATTCGATACCGTTAGCCAGATCGATCCGGGCTCGGTAAGTGGTGTCGGCGAGCACGCCAAACGACGAGCCGTCCGCACGCACTCCCAGAACCCAGGGGTGCGCCTGATAGAGGTTGGGCGTCTGGTCGTCGTACTCGAAAGGAGAGACGCCTGGTGGAGGTGGTTGTCGAAACGGCTGCTCGCCCCAGGCTTCGGTCACGGCACCGTTCCGCAGAAGCGGCCCTGCAATCTCGCCGGTTCCATAAAGGCTGGTGCCTTCCTCGATTGCGATCGTCGCTCGGCGCGTTTCGCCATCCGTGGTGAACGTTGGCTGCGTTTGCCAGTCTGCAGGGATTCCGCCCTCGATGAGCCGCGGCTCCATCAGTGCCATCGATGCCGGGATCGATTCACAGGCGACATCGTCTGGGCTGAACCGCGCGATCCCGTCGCCGATCAGGCCTTGGGCTTGCGGACATTGGCTGGATTGCTCGGTGCATGCAGACGCGGCCAGTACGAGCAGGGTGTACGTTGCGAGGCAGCGTGAAGTCGGACTCATGCGCGGAGCATGCCCGAAACCTTTCGCCCGACGCCAGCGCAAAGACTGCCCTTGCGGATGCGGGCCACCGTCGCGTTCATCAGATGGCGAACCGCGTATGCGTACAGGATGCGACGCAAGCCGGAGAGGTTGGCGCCGTGCTTCGCGTAGAACGCGTCGGGCGACTCGAACACTCCGTAGTCGTGACTGATGCCGGTTTTCTGAATGTAGGTGTCGGTTCCCTTCCATTCGACCGGCGGGCTCTGGATGTCCGAGGTCCCAATTCCATAGGCGCAAAACTCGCCTTCCGCGTCGGGGAAAAGGCATCGCACGCCATCGAGATAACCTGCATCGAGGATGAAGCCCTCGAGGTTCACCCACCTGCCGTCGTAGAAGACCTCGACCCAGCTGTGAATGATGCTCCTCGGCGCAAGAAGGTAGGGGATGCCGGTCACCGCCCCGCGTTGAAGCTTCTTGTCGATCGTGAAGCCGTGAAACCGGCACGGGATTCCGACGTTCCGGAGGAGCGCCATCAACAGCGTCCCCTTGGTGTTGCACTGGCCGTATCCGTCCGTGAGCACGGTAGAGGCGGGCAAGTCATCCGACGCGTTGTAGCCGAATCTGATTTCGTTGCGCACGAAGTCGTAAATCGCGCCGATCGCGTCGAAAGGCTCAAACTCCTTCCAGCCGCGGTCGTGTACCAGCTCTACCAGCGTAGGATGCGTGCCATCCAAGAGCGTGGTTTCTTCGAGACACTTGTGCATCGAGGCCTCCTGATCTAAATATGAGGCATTCCTCATAT
>JAFDAJ010000095.1 GCA_019313915.1 Deltaproteobacteria bacterium | reverse complement strand
AGCCCGTGTAGCCTTGAATGGACCCATCTCCAACGAACTTGGTCGCGCCGATGTGCATGCGATCGGTGGCATGTTGACTGAGGTCGATCGCGCCTTCCGCGGCCGCGATGCCCAGTTCATCTTTGGGCCACACGACCAAGCGTTGGGGAATCAGCCCGACCTTGGAAGCAGCGCTCAGTCCCTTGATCTGCTTGAGTGTCGCCAAGCCATTTTGGACCGTAGTGAAACCCTGCTGACCGTAGGTCTCGACGGCTGAGCGCACTACGTCGAGCTGCTGCAACGGCGGCATGTCGAGGGCGTCTAGCATGATCGAGCGTGACGCCGTTTCCAGCAACAAACCCGTTGGCTCGCCGGTCGCCGCGTCCTTGTGAATCTCCCCTCCTTCGGGGTCTGGGGTCGTTGCGTCGATTCCGAGGAGCTCCAGGACGAACGAGTTCACGACGACCATGTGAGCGGAGATGTGCATCGCCATAATCGGCCGTTCCGTGGATACACTGTCGAGATCGGCGCGTGTGAGATGGCGCTTTTCTGCCAGCATGGTGTCGTCGTAGCCGAAGCCGATCAGCCAATCGTCACCTGGCTGATCCGCGTGGAGCTGCGCTAACGCCGCAAGAGCTTCAGCAACGTTCGTTACCGGCCCGATGGGCGGGCTGTTCAGATCTGCCGCTACGGCGCTGAGACCGGCGCCTGGGAAATGGCCATGCGCTTCGATGAAGCCAGGGACCACGGTTCGTCCGTCGAGGTCGAGTTGAACGTCCGCGTCCGGCAACCAGCGCTGCACGTCGTGATCGCTCCCCACGGCTATGATGTGATCGTCTTTGATCACGAGCGCAGTGGCTTGCTTCCCATTCGCGTCCATCGTGAGGATGTGACCGTTCCACCATACCTGGAGGCCCGGGGGTGAAGGGTGCAACTGGTACCACCCAATGCCGCCAACGACGACGACCAGCATGACTAACGCTAGTACCAGCCCCATTATCCATTTGATCGCGGATCGCTTCATCGCTCAGTCCAGTGCGTCGAAGTGCTCGAATGGTTGTTCCATCCAGGCACTGACAATTCGGTGCATCTTGGCAGCATGGCCTCCGTCGAGGATGCGGTGGTCGAATGTAGCGCCAATGTCCATGACCTTGCGCGCGACGAGCTGGCCGTCTTCGACAACCGCCCGTTCTTCGATCGAGCCGAGCGCGAGCAGTAGAGGCACACGGCTATAGGGGACCAACGGGACCAACGCGTACGGTAGGCCCAGGGACCCGACGTTGGTAATCATGACTGAGCCAAAGAGGTCCTTCGGCATCCCGGCCCATCGCATGTCGAGATTCAGCGTGTAGCTCAGAAAGCTCGTCAATCGCAGCACGGGGCTCATCGCCCAGGGAGGTATGCGCGACATCAGGTCGCGCGAGCTCTTCATCGCTTCGTCGGTGCCTCCGCGGACACTGCTCACTTTCTTCGCAAACTCATCGACGATCTGCTCGAGCGTCTTTTCGTTTGGTTTCTGGATTGTTGCGCCGCTCAGGTCGATCTCGCCTGTTTTCGGATCCTTCATCACGACCTGAAAGAAAACACCGATGCTATCCCGCAGATAGATTTGGTTGAAGCGCAGCAGAGCGTTTGCATCCGGCACCTCCTCGAGCACCGCACCGATGGCCTTGGCGACCATATGGCTCACGGTGAGATGTTTCCCGGTGTGCTCCCGGAATGCATCGATGTATCGCAGGGCCTCGTCCATCTTGATGCTCAAGACCCCATACACCGTCGGATCGTAGGGGGTATTCCAAGTCCCGAGCGCGCTCTTGCGAAACGCCGACAGGTTCTTCTTCTTGTGGAGCGGAAGGTTCGGCATGAAGCCGAGTTTACACTAACATCACCGCATGACCGAGGGCGCACACGAGCGAATTCACCGAAAGGACTATAGGCCATCCGACTTTTTGGTCGATGCTATCGACCTCTGCTTCGAGCTCGACCCAGTCGCGACCGTCGTGAGGGCCAAGATGCGACTCCGCCGCAATCCCGACCTGCCGACGAGCAGCGGGCCCCTGGTGCTGCACGGCGACGGGCTGGAGCTTCGGTCGGTGCAGCTCGACGGCTCCCCACTCGATCCCGGGCGGTTCGAGGCCGACTCGCAGAGCCTCCGGATATCGAATGTACCGGAGCGCTTTGAGCTCGAAACCGAGGTGGTCATTCATCCCGCCGAGAACACGAAGTTGATGGGCCTCTACACGTCGAGCGACACCTTTTGTACGCAGTGCGAGGCGGAGGGCTTTCGAAGAATCACCTACTACCTGGACCGGCCCGATGTGATGGCTTGCTTCACGACACGCATCGAAGCCGACCAGGCGAAGTATCCCGTTCTACTCTCGAATGGGAACCGGGTCGGCCAGGGCGACCTTCCAAACGGCCGCCATTGGGTTCAATGGGAAGATCCCTTCCGCAAACCCAGCTACCTCTTCGCCTTGGTTGCGGGGGATCTCGTCTGCCATCCCGGCACGTTCACCACCGCGTCGGGGCGAGAGATTGGACTCGAGATTTGGGTAGAGGCAGACAACGTGGACAAGTGTGACCACGCGCTCGCGTCCCTCCAGGCGGCCATGAAGTGGGACGAGGACACCTACGGCCTCGAGTACGACCTCGACACCTACATGATTGTCGCGGTCAACGACTTCAACATGGGTGCGATGGAGAACAAGGGCCTGAACATCTTCAACTCGAAGTTTGTGCTTGCCAAGCCATCGACCGCTACCGACGACGACTACGAAGGAATCGAGAGCGTCGTGGCCCACGAGTATTTCCACAACTGGACCGGCAATCGGGTGACCTGCCGTGATTGGTTCCAACTGACTCTCAAGGAAGGGCTCACCGTCTTTCGCGATCAAGAGTTCTCCGCCGACATGACGTCGCGCGCGGTGCAGCGCATCAAAGACGTGACGCGGCTACGGACTGCGCAATTTGCCGAAGACGCTGGCCCGCTAGCGCATCCGATTCGACCGGAGTCCTACATCGAGATGAACAACTTCTACACCGCGACGGTGTACGAAAAGGGCGCCGAAGTGGTGAGGCTCTACCAAACGCTTCTCGGCCGCGAAGCCTTTCGGAAGGGCCTGCGGCACTATCTCGAGAGGCACGATGGATCCGCGGTGACCTGCGACGACTTTCGTCAGGCGATTGCCGACGCCAACGGGGTGGATCTCACACAGCTCGAGCGCTGGTATCTGCAGGCCGGGACGCCAATCGTTCGTGCCCATGGGGTTTGGGACGAGCCCGCTGCGGTCTACGCGCTCACCCTCACTCAGTCGCAGCGCGTGTTCCCGGGGCAATCCGAGCCTTTGCCGCTGCCCATTCCCGTTCCGGTGGGTCTGTTGGGCGCCGACGGCAAGGACATCCCGGGTACGGTCCGCATGCTCGAGCTCACCGAGGCGGAGCAGACGTTCACGTTTGAGAACGTGTCCGAGCGCCCGGTTGCCTCGATCGGGCGAGGCTTCTCCGCGCCCATCAAGCTAGAGATTGAGCGTAGCCACGAGGAGCTGGCCTTCTTGATGGCGCACGACTCCGATCCCTTCAACCGCTGGGAAGCGGGTCAGGACCTAGCCAAGCGCGTCCTGCTCCGGCTCGTCGAGCGAGTCCTCGATGGCCACTCACTCGAGCTCGACGAGGGGCTCGTGCGGGCGTTTCAGAAAGTGCTTTTGGATCCGAACCTCGACGGGTCGATCAAAGCACTCACGCTGACGCTTCCATCGGAGGAGCTGCTGGCGCAAGAGCTGGACGTCGTCGACCCGGATGCGGTCCATCGCGCCCGGCAATTCGTCGTCCGTGGGATCGCCACCGCGCTTCGTGACGAATTGAACCGCACTTACGAGGAGCACGCACGCGGGACCGACGCCATCGACAAGGCGCAAATCGACCGTCGTCGCATCAAGAATCGCGCACTCCTCTACCTCGTTGCGCTGGAGGAGCAGGAAACCATCGACATGGCTGCGGAGCAGTTCAGCACCGCGACGGCCATGACCGACTACGAAGCTGCCTTCATGAGCCTGGTCGATCTCGAGTCACCTGAAACCCACCGCGCGATCGGTGATTTTTACCAGCGGTGGCGTGATGAGCCGCTCGTGTTGGACAAGTGGTTTCGCATGCAAGCGATGTCGAGCGCGCCCGCTGCATTCGAGGGTGTGGTCACACTGTCGCAGCACCCAGACTTCAACCTTGCGAACCCCAATCGCGTCCGTTCCCTGCTGTACGCGTTTGCTGCTGGCAACCCTGTCGGTTTCCATCGAGCGGATGGCGAGGCGTACCGATTCGTGGCCGACCAGATCCTCGAGCTCGACGCGATCAACCCGCAGGTCGCCGCTCGCATCGTCTCCAGCTTCAACCAGTGGAAGCGCTACGAGCCTCGCCGAAGCCAGCGGATGCAGTTCGAGCTCGAACGTATCGCGTCGCGCTCTGGGATCTCGAAAGATGTTTCAGAGATTGTCGAGCGATCCCTCGGGAGATAGCTAGGCGACACTGACGCAGCGCTCGAGCTCCACGAGCGCTTCATCGAGATGGTCGATCAACCGCTGTGCGCTCGGCACCGAACGGCGACAAGCGACAATGCCAAAGTCGAGGCTGTCGGCGACGCTCGTAGCAGTGATGTTCAACGCTTGGCCCTGCGTCACGATCGACAAGGGGTACATCCCCTCGAGCGGGGCGCCGTTCCAATAGAGTTTCTCCCGCGGGCCGGGGACGTTCGAGACTGTGACGTTGAAAGTTGGCCGTGTTCGTCCGGAGAGCTTCAGCAAGTGCGGGAGGACGACTGGCAGCGCGATGATGCTCGTGAAGATCGGAATGTCGGCGCTGTTCATGCTTCTGAATAAGCGCTTGCCCTCTCCCATCGATTTTTGGATGGCTCGCAGGCGGTCTAGCGGGTCGCCCAGCTCGGTGGCGAGCGTCGCAAACAAGACCGAGAAAGAGTTGCCTTCGACATCTGCGTCGGCCGGGCGGAACGAGACCGGGGTCATCGCCGTGAGCGGCTCGGCGGGCAGGGCGTCCTGGTCGATGAGGTACCGTCGCAGTGCGCCACCCGACATCGCCAGAACGATGTCGTTGACCGTGGCGTTGAGCGCCTTGGCCACCTTCTTGATGCGCGAAAGCGACCAGGACTGTGCGACGAATCGGCGCGAGCCGGTGACTCTTCCATTCAGGATGGTGAGTGGCGTTTGGAAGGGCGCCATCATGCCGTGCTCGTTGCGGTCTCGTATGGCGGACGCGAACTTGAACACGCCGGTCAACGCTCCGGCCGTTGCGTTCACGACGCTACGTGCATTGGGCGAGTCGTTGGCCTCATGCCGCGGGCGAGGCATGTTCCAGGGAGCGGGCATGTCTCGCTCGTTCGGGTCGCTGCTTAGGCAAGCGCGTAGCATTCGCATCGCGCCCACGCCGTCGATCATCGAGTGATGCGTTTTCACATAAAGCGCGAATCGATTATCTTCGACACCTTCGATGATATGCGCTTCCCAGAGCGGGCGGTCGCGATGCAAGCGTGTGCTGTGAAGTCGGGAGACGAGTGAGAACATCTCGCGGTATCGGCCCGGTTTCGGAAGCGCGGAGTGGCGGACGTGGTAGTGCGTGTCGAGGTCGTGGTCGGTGACCCAGTGCGGCAGGCCGAGTCGCTGAAGAGGCCATGCGAGCTTCTGGTTGAACGGAGACTGCACGGCGTCCGGGTCATCGTTTGCCGAGAATGTTTGGTGCAGCCAATCCTCGTGGGCTCCCTCGGGGTAGCTGAACAACATGAGACCGCCCGTGTGCATCGGCATCGTGCGGTTCTCGATGAGCAGGAAGCTCGTGTCGACGGTTCCAAGCGGCTTCATAGGACGCATAGGAGTATCTTACCTGACCGAGTTTTGGTAGCCTCCGTACCACCCAAATATCGGGGGAAGGCAACAAATGAGCTCAATTCTCAAGTACTTGCTGATCGGAGCGGTTGTGCTCGTCGGCGCCTGGTACGTTCTGCGGAGCGATGGCGAGCAGGTCAGCGGCGAGCAGGCTGCTCCCGCGGCTCCGGTGAGCTCCGCGGCGCCGGGGGAGTCGGCGCTTCAGACGATTCTTGCGGGCTGCGACGAGCGGTCGACCGAGGATGTTCCCGATGGCCGCAGGCGCACCCGCTGTACGACCGAAGACTATCCGTCCTTCCTATTGGAGGTCATCGAACAGGGTGACAAAATTTACAGCTCCAAGATGTTGGTGCCGCTCGCGGTGACGACGAACGAGGTCATCATGTGGAGGCGACGGGGGCTCGAAATGTTCGGTGCGATGGCGGGCGCGCAGCCCCAGGTCTTCTTGCCAGAGGAGTTCCTGGATGCCATCGGCGCCAGCAGGACCACTTTTGTATTTGAGGGGCGCCAATACACGACGCTACCCATCCCGAACGTAGGCCTGGCATTCGGGGTGACGCCAGAAGGCACTGAATCCGCACCGGAAAAGTGAGCGCATCTGACCGCAATTCGTTGTAAGGTTGGCGTCGATGACGAAGAAGATAGGTTGTGCGCTGGGCGTCGGAGCTCTGATCGTTGCCCTTTTGTTAGCGTCCCTCTTGAGCCCGCGGGTCGAGTTCATGGTCGGTGGGGCGTTGGTCAACCTCGGCTACCGGCTGCAGGACCAGCTCATCCGGTTCGACTTCGAGCACGACGAGACGATTACACCCGAGCAGATCTGGACCGAGCTCGAGCGCCACAATGAGCTCGCGGCCGGTGTGCGGGGCCTCTTTCCTCGCACCACGAGACATCCCGTCGCGGCGATCCTCGCGTGCATGGACGCACGCATCGACACCAGCGAGCTCATGGGAGACACCCGCCGCTACTACTACGTGGTGCGGACCGCGGGCTCCGTACTTTCACCGGCTGAGCAAGAGATGCTCGAGCTTGCGGTGCTGAACGGTGTGAAGATTATCTTGCTGACGACGCATACCGACTGCGCTGCCGAGGCCGCGGCTGCCGACCCCGAGATGAGGGAAAAGTTCCCCGCGCTCATCGCCCTCATGGACGAGCGCGAGCGTCGGGTCGAAGAGTTCATGGCACGCCCAACGATCCGCGATGCCATCGCCGCCGGAAAGCTCCAGGTCAAGCACGCCCGTATCGACACGAGGACCGATCGCCTCGTCGTCGAACCAGCGCACGAAGACGCACACTAAGCGTCGTGGACAGGGCCTCTATCGTCCCGCCATTTGTTGCAACGCGCGCAGGCCAATCGTGAGGTTGGGGCGTGACGCCCTCCTAGTGTCGACGGGTTGGCCGTCGATCCACGTGCCCAATACCTCGATATCGCTGAGCTCCTCAGGTGCGGTGTCGAACGGATTGCGCGAAAGCACGACCAAATCCGCCGCCTTCCCCTGCTCGAGTGAGCCGCGGTGCTCCTCGACTCCGAACTGCCGCGCGGCGTTCGTCGTCATCGCGCGGAGCGCCTGGTCGACGGTGAGTCGCTCGGAGGGCGCCATCGGCTCGTCTCCCTTTCGCGGGATTCGGAGCATGGATGTTTGCATCACGCGCAGCGGTCCGATGGGAGTCATCGGGTTGTCGCTGTGAATCGTTGCGCGGTGACCTTCGCGGAACGCCGTCCCCACAGGCATGTAGCGTTCGACTCGGCTACCCACGAGCTCCGGCAGACGGTCGCCGTAGTAGTAGATGTGCTCGGTGAAAAAGCTCAGCTCGAAGCCGAGTGACTTGGCACGCTGAATTTGTTCTGTGGTGATCAGCGCATTGTGCTCCAGCCGGTGGCGATGGTCCTCCCAGGGATGATCCCGTAGAACCGCCTCCGCCGCGTCGAGCACCAGTTGCACCGCTCGCTCACCTTGGGTGTGAACCGCCACGTGATAGCCCGCCCGATGAAAACGACGAAGCTCCTCGGTGAACGCCTCGAGCTCGTAGTTGAGCGGGCCCATGTGACCCGCCGGCAGGTGCAAGCGTTCCCGGGTCAGGTCGGTGTCTTCGTAGGGCTCTGCGAACGCCGCTCCTCCGGTGTACGGCGAGCCGTCCATCCAAAACTTCACCCCACGGAGCTCGAAGCGAGCGTCATGATCGGCGCGTGGTTTCGAGTCGATGTCGATCTGTCCTGGCAAGCCGTAGACGATGCTGCGAACCGGCACGTGCGGGTCATCAGCCAAGGTTCGCAGCAATCCAATTGGGTCCTCAGCGCGTCCAACGGGGCCCAGCACGCCGATAGTGGTGAAGCCTTCGCTCGCATAGTCCGCCAACTGCCAACGGAGGAGCAGCTCCGTGACCGCAGGCGGCAACGCCGGTAAGGCGCGCAGCAGGTAGTTGACCGCGTTGACCTCGACGAAGGCACCCGTGAGCTCGCCGTTCTGATCGCGGCCAAATGCAGCACCCGGAGGGTCCGCGGTGTCCCTGGTGATGCCGGACTCGCGCAGTGCCGCGCTGTTTGCAAATGCCTCGTGCATCATTTGCGTCAGGATCACGAATGGTTTGTCAGGCGAAAGCTCGTCGAGCTCCGCGAGCGTGGGCGGGTCGAGGTCGCGCACCATGAGTGGGTCCCAGCCGAACGCGATGATCCATGGTTGAGGGAGGAAGCCGTCCATCGCTTCGCGCAGGGTCTCCATCACCTCGGCACGTGAGTCGTGCTTGAATCCACTCACGTCGATCGCTGAGCCGAGAAGCGCCGTTGCGAGCGGATGCGTGTGCGGTTCGATGAAGCCCGGCATCAAGGTCGCGCCCGCCAGGTCGACAACCTTTGCATCTGAGGCAGCCGCGGCGCGCAGGTCATCCTCGCTGCCCAGTTGCTCGATCCGTCCGTCCTTGATCCACATCGCCTCGACGACAAGCGGCTCTGCCATCGTCACGATGTCACCACCCACAAACACCACCTCGCTCGGTGCCGTGTCCGGCTCGGCCCAATGAAGAAAAAAGGCCCCGGCGCCGAGCACGACGATTAGCGCGATACCGGTGCCGCGAAGAATTCTCATGGAACCGAGAGGCTACAACACAAACGGAATCAACACGCGGCGTTCTTGCGGGTAGTCCGGGAATTTCTCCCTGTACCAACGATGTGTCTGGAACGCGCGCGGGACGAGGTTGGCGATAGTGATCAGCAGGATGAATGTTGCGCCAAGCGACCAAGTCGCGATGGCGAAGCCCGTGAAGGCGGTGATCTCGGTCAAGTAAGAGGGGTTGGTCACGAACCGGAACAGCCCGCCCCTCGGGATGCGGTACACCTTGTCGCCACGATCGATTTCCTCGACGGTCCGGAGGTTACGGATGATCGCGTCTGATCGGATGTTGAGCACGAAGGACACGTAGTAGAGGGTGATGCCGACGATGAAACGTGGGTCTGAGAACCAACTCAGTGTGAAGTGCTGACCGAGCTCGCTGATGAAGGCGGCGTTCAGGTATCCGTGTACCGCCGTCACGAGCCAGCCCATCACCACAATCGTAATGCTGAAGGATGCGGTCGCGCCCTTGGGGCTTCGTATGAGGTAAGGAAACACGAAGCCCCGGTTTCCATAGTGAACGAGCCACACCAGTAGAAAGAACAGAGGCACGATCTCAAATCGATTCCGTCCCTGAAAGTAGAAAAACACGAAGCTTAGCGTCGCGGGGAGCTCCATGAGGAACCAGCCGACACGCGGGCTGAGGTTGATGCCCCACTTGTCCGACGCAAAGCGCCCGTAGGGGCTCTTCATCACGGCAGCGCCGATGAAAACGAAGACCACGAGCGCGAACGCGAGCGTTAGCACGGTGTCGTACGTAGGGTCTCCGGTGTACCAGGTCATCATCGGGGCGATTGAACCTGAGAACGCGCGCGGCACTCGGCGATCTTGGCGTCCAGCCGCATTTGCGCCCATTCGAGGGCGTCCGTGCGCTTGGCGAACATCTGGTATGCAAACTTTGGAGGCCAAATCCAAAATACCGCCGTCACCAAGCCGCGCAGCCATCCGCTTGGTGCGATGAGCGCCGAGCCCCCGTTCCATTGCGCGGCGTGCTCTTGGAATCCCTTCAGGTGCGCTGCAAACACCCTGCGCTGCCTCGCGGTCGACTTCGTGACGTTCGAGAGATCAACCAGCCAGGCGACCGGGTAGTGCGCCTGCTTTGCCCACTCGTCACGCGCCCGCAGGAACGCGTCGAGACTTTCATCGGTGGCGTCTGCCGGAATCGTGTATTCGTAGATCGGCATGTGCTGGTGGGACGCCCACGGATGGTCGATCTCGACGTACTCGGTCCCGGATTGGTTAGCAGCCTCACCCATCGCTTCGTGGACAATGATAGACCCAATCCGAGCATCTGGGGATCGGAAATGACAAGCGTTGGCGAGCCCCGCCGATAAGTGCCACAAAGGTTGGATGGTCGAGGACTTCAGGAACCTGAGCGAGTTGGAGGAGCTGATGAGCGAGGATGGTGGCGCGGCCATTCTCGATTTCTGGTCGCCGAGTTGTGGGCCGTGTAGAGCCATGGCCCCCGCGTTCGAGGCGCTGGCCAAAGAGCTTTCGGACGAGCCCATTCGATTCGTACGGATCAACACCGCGGCTCAGGCGCAGCTTGCCCAGCCCTTCAACATCCATTCCGTCCCAACCCTGCTGTTCGTCAACGATGGCAAGATCCTCGACGTCCGAGTTGGCGCGCTGCCCGGCCCTGCATTGGCGAAGAAGGCGCAGTGGCTTCTCCGCAAGGCTAGCGGCAAAGGGTTCCTTTCGAACCTGTTCGGCGCCTAAATCGGGCTGCCGCCAATTGCGTTGGTGATGAACGCCTTTTCGATAGGAAACGCGCTCGGCGTGTCACCCACGGGGAAGGTCCGCACGAGCAGGTTGAGGATGCGGCTCGTGGTTGCCGGCGTGACACGGTTGCTGAATGCGAAAAGGGCCGCTTGTGCAGTGAGCACGCGACGCGCGGCCGCGCGCTTGGGTGTCATCAGATCGCGACGTCCGGCGTACTCCTCGACCGGGGCCATCATCTCGGTCTTGACGAGCGGGATGTAGACGGACGACACGTGAACCCCTTCGTGTTGGAGCTCGGACATCAGCGAGTCGCCAAACGCGTCCAGTGCGGCCTTTGTGGCCAAGTAGGCCGCGAAGTAGGGGGCGGGCATCAGAACACCCATGGTCAGCACGTGCGAAATCACGCCGCCGCGCTCTATCAGCGAAGGCAAGAGGCGCAGGGTGAGCCGCACCGGAGCGAAGTAGTTGAGCGCCATCGTGCGCTCGTAATCGTGGAAGCGATCCATGGATGCGATGGGGCGTCGAATTGAACGGGCCGCGTTGTGGATGAGGACGTCGACGCCGCCATGTTGAGCGAGCACCGCTTCGGCGAGCCCATCGACTTGCTCGAATGAGGAGAGGTCTGCGGGGTGCGCGTATGCTTCTCCGCCGGCGGCACGGATTTCCTCGACCGCAGCCTCGAGCTTGGTGGCGTCTCGCGCGACGAGTAGGACCTTGGCACCGGCCTCTGCAGCCATGTGTGCGACGACCAACCCGATGCCGCGTGATGCGCCCGTGACGAGAACGACTTTGCCCGACAGCGCTCGTCGATATCGAGCCGGCCGCTGCTTCATCGGATCGAGATGGTCTTCGTAGTATCGGTACAGCGTCTTGGCGTAGGTCTTCAGCGGCGGGCAACTGATGCC
>JAFDAJ010000262.1 GCA_019313915.1 Deltaproteobacteria bacterium | reverse complement strand
TCTCTGCACTGAAGATGCCGTTCTTGTGATCCTCGGCGACCGCCTTGAGGTGGGTGACCAGAAACGGGGGCATGCCCGCCACGTCGCCTAGAATCTGGCCCCAAGCTTCGCCCGGGATGTCGACGTACTCGACCGGGCGGCCGAGCTCCTCGGTCAGCACCTCAGCCATTTCGGCCACCTTGTCGGCGAGAAGCCCAACGACGACGCGCGCGATGTCGGCGGCCGCGACAGGGGCGTGCCGCTCATCCCCGTAAGGGAGATAGAGCTTTCCTTCCTTTGCGATGGTCGCGGCTCCAAGCAGGTAGAGCATCTCTGCGAAGAAACCCGGGCGGATGTGCACCGCTCCTATGTCCGCCCAGTCGAAGATGTTCTCCGAGAGCCAGTGGTGACGCGCGAGGGGGCTTTGTGAATCCTGCCGCGCGGAGATTTGGGACATGTTGACGAGTGCCTCGACGCCGGCATCGCGAGCCGCGACCGCCATGATCCCCGTCGCTTCCACCAATTGACCGCCTTGGGGTGGATAAACGAAGTAGACGCGCTTGACCTCTTGCACGGCAGCACGAATCGACTGGAGGTCGAGGAAGTCGCCAAGCACCACCTCCGCTCCGAGTTCTTGGAGATGCTCGGAACGCTCGTCGCGCACACGCACGAGCGCCCTCACCGGATAGTCGCGCTCGAGTAGCTGCTCGACCACGGCCGAGCCAGTTTTTCCAGTGGATCCTGTCACGAGTATTCTTACTTTCGACATTTTCATTTTCCTTTCGTTTGTCCTTTGTTGTATATGCAACTTAAGCCTCAAAAAAACACGCCTCTTATTCGTGCTGTAATTGTTTTCCGACTGTATCTGCAATGGTGTGAATCGAGCGTGCTCCGCGTTCGCCCAGCAGTGCCTTGGCCCGCTCCTGCGCTCCCTGCCACAAGGGCAGCGCCTTTTCGATGAGCTTCCGCCCTTTGGACTCGATCGTCAGCACCTGCGCCCTACCCGATTGGCCAGGCGACACCGAAAGCCAGCCATGATCTTCCATCAGCCGCACATTGCGGCTCATGGTCGACTTCTCCATGTTCAGACGCTTCGCCACCTCGCCAGGTGAAACCGGCCCGCGCTTGGCCACGATCACCAGGAGGTTCAGCTGCGCAACGGTCAACCCCAACGGGCGCAGCGCCTCGTTGTAGACGCCACTAATCGTCCGAGTGAGCAGCAGAACGCGCCGTGCGAGGCACTCGTCCACCATCACGTCCACCGCCTGCCGATCGGATCGGGTTGCACGGGCCTTGCGTGGGGACTTCCTGGGCATAAGTTGTACATGCAACTCAATGCGCCGCATGTCAAGAGAAATCGACCCAAGCGATGGCTTGTTGATGGGCCCGGGCATCCTCCCGTCAGCACTGACCCCATCCCCAGCCCGGGAAGGTTCGTCACTGCGCACCCTGTAAGGTGGCGACCGACACCCTCCCCTGGCTACCTTGGAGTGCGATGGGGGTTTGATGATGAATGGAGACACGCACGCGACCGGATCGCGGTTGACCACTTTGCTCGCCGCAATTGGCTTCGTATGCCTCAGCGCGGCGGTCGGTTGTACGACGACGACCACGACGACGAGAACAACGACGACCACGTCGACCGGCTCGCCGAGAGTGGCACACGGGGGTTCAACCACGACGCAGGCGAAGAAACCGAAGCACGACGCGAGTGGCAAGCATCGTCATGAGCACTGCCACATCAAGGGCAACGGCAAGAACGAAGTCTGCCACGATCACCCGCACGACGGCGGCACCCACCACTAGGGTCAACCCGAAGAACGGGTTGAGTTTCCCTTGCACCCACAGATGCGACCAGCGTCAAGAACAGGCGCGCCGTCATCGTCCACGATACCGTGGCGAAAACACGCTGTTGTATTCGATATCCACATCATGTAGTGACGAAATGGTCTGTCCTAGCGAAAGAATCATCCTATGAAAAACACGCTGATTGTCCTGGTGCTTGTCCTCTTTTCTTCCCCTGCAAGTGCGGAAGACGTTTGCCCCGAGTTTGCCAACATGGTCAATGTCATCAGCGATGATGGTGCCGCTAGCAAGGAGCTCGGGATGGAAAAAGCCGTCGCCAAGCAGAAGAAGAAAGGAATTTACAGAGGCCACGACACTAGCGTTCGGCTGGAAGCGCCCGAGGCTAAGGTTGCTGTGAAGCCCTCTCAGTCCTTTTCCTTCAAGCCATTCCACGCAAACATTCATCCTGGTCAACAGATCAAGTTGTATCCCTTCGATACGAAGAAGAAATACAGAGAGCTCAGCGTGGGCGGTACGAACATGTGGGGAGGCAGCAAGAACAGAAAAGCCAAGGATGATTCCATAGGGCTGACATTCAAGAAGATCAGTGACGGCTGCTACAAGGTGACCGCCGAAGGTGCATTGCCCAAAGGACAATACGCTTTCAGCCTCGGTTCTTCTGCTGATGTACAAGGAACCAACGCCGGTTGGGGCACCAGCACTTCCGGGCAAGTGTGGTTCGGCTTCTCAATCAAGTAGAGAAGGGCAGGCCCCGTTACGCTTTCTCCTCCGCCCACAACGCGTCCACCCCATGGTACAGGCGCCGAGCGATCTCGCCTTCGGTGACCATCAGGCGGGCGCTCGGGGAGATGTCCACGATTCCCCCTTCCCCAGCGGCTGTGTGCTCGCCACCGGCGCCGCGCACCGACAGGCCCAAACGCTTGCACAGGGGCTTGATGGCCTCCACGTCAGCGCCGTTTTTTGTCAACCTCGGTAGCGGCAGGTGGAGGCTGGCGCGCATTCCGGTGCCCAGGTTGGTGGGGCAACTGGTCACGTAACCGTAGCTGGTCGAGCGCGCGAAGTTCAGGCCGTGGGACTCCAACAACTCCAGCCCCGCCCGCAGGCGCTCGAAGACGTTGCCGAGGACGGCGCCGCGCTGCATGGCCATCACCCGTAGGTGGTCTTCCTCTCCCACCCACACGATGAAGCACCCGTCCTCGGACTGATACATGCCGCGCCCATGAGGCCAGTCGGCGCTGATGCCTGCGACGGACAGGAACCTATCGCTGCTCATGTTCTTGAACATCCGGTGCTGGGCGACCAGCTCATCGTGCCGGTCGTGGGAAATTTCGTGGGGCGAGCCCGGGGTTAGGGAGACGTAGCCGCCGCCGAAACCCTCCGTCGCCGCCAAGTGGTTGAACACCTCCACCATGCGCTCTTCGAGGGCCACCCGGTCGGCTTGGGTCATGGCGCCGGGCAAAGGAAAGTCAGCCAGGTTGCGGCCCGCTCGTACGCGCATGGAGACGTCGTCCAGGGCGGGATCGATGCGGCGCAGATCTAGGGCGCCCCCCGTGTCCCAGTCCGAGACCTGACTTAGAGCCCCGTCGATGTGGTGGTAGGCGCGGACGAGTTTGTCCAGGTACGGCCGGAACAGGTCGTAGTCGTCCGGGTGCATGGCGTAGGCGCCCATGATGCTGTCCGGGTTTTGCCAACCGGTGGCGACGATGCGCTCCAACCGCCGC
>JAFDAJ010000094.1 GCA_019313915.1 Deltaproteobacteria bacterium | reverse complement strand
GAGCGTGTAGGCCGCCACATCCTTTGAGCTTTCCGCGTGGCGCCTTGCCGGAAACAACCGCTCCCTCTAAAGATACCAAATAGCGAGGTTCAGATGCCCGAAGCATATATCGTTGAAGCAGTTCGTTCGCCCATCGGCAGGAAAAAGGGCGGGTTGAGCAAGGTCTTTGGTTGCGTGGACTCGGTTGCCACTCAGGCTGGCGACATCGCCCGCACATGTTGGTTGGCTGCCGGGTATCCCGAACACGTTCCGGGCGTGACGATCGACCGTCAGTGCGGCTCCTCGCAGCAGGCGGTTCACTTCGCCGCGCAGGGCGTGATGAGCGGCACCCAGGATGTCGTGGTCGCCGGCGGCGTTCAGAACATGAGCATGATTCCGATCGGCGCTTCGATGATTGCCGGCAAAGAGTTTGGAATCTCCGACCCATTCTCCGGTTCGGTCGGTTGGACCGAGCGCTACGGCGACAAGCCGGTCAATCAGTTCTACGGCGCCGAGATGATCGCCAAGAATTGGGACCTCTCCCGGGAGGAACTCGAGAAGTTCGCACTCGAGAGCCATCGTCGCGCGATTCAGGCCCAGAAGGAAGGCCGCTTCGATCGCGAAATCATTCCGTTCGGCGATGTCACGGCCGATGAAGGCCCGCGTGCCGATACGACGCTCGAAAAGATGGCGGCGTTGCCGATTCTCATGGAGGGCGGCCGGCTCACCGCTGCGGTGGCTAGCCAGATTTCGGACGGTTCGGCCGCGATCCTGGTCGTCTCCGAGAAGGCTCTCAAGGAGCACAACCTCACGCCGCGCGCGCGCGTCCACCACTTGAGCGTTCGCGGGGAAGACCCGATCCGCATGCTCTCCGCTCCTATTCCCGCAACACAGTACGCGATGCAGAAGTCGGGCATGAGCCTCGACGACATCGATCTCGTCGAAATCAACGAGGCGTTCGCGCCTGTCGTGTGTGCATGGGCGAAGGAGCTCGACGTCGACCTCAACAAGGTGAACGTCAACGGCGGCGCGATTGCGCTCGGCCACCCGCTGGGTGCAACCGGCGCCAAGCTCATGACGACGCTCCTTCACGAGCTCGAGCGCACCGGAGGCCGTTACGGTCTGCAGACGATGTGCGAGGGTGGCGGTCAGGCGAACGTCACCATCATCGAGCGGCTCGGCTGAGTCCCTTTGTGAGGACTGAAACCCCGTCTGACCCCAGTTGGTGTACGCCATGTGACGTGCCCCACACGGATCGGTGACTTAGTCGACATCCTCTGGGGAGGTCGGCATCATGGAAGTCTACGGCGGGTATGAGCTCCAAGCTTCCAGAGCAAGGTTCGACTCCACCGCCTCCCCTGCGCAAGCATTCGGAGGTTCGTCCCGCGGTGCAGCCGGATGACCGGCGCCATGCCGCCCGTTGGGCTTCCGACGCTCAGATCGAGATCGTCGCCCCGATCCAGGCGCGCGCAGCCGCTCTCGACGTGAGCTCGACCGGTATTCAGCTTTCGCTCAATAGCTGGCTTTCTACCGGGACCTTGTGCGATCTGCGGATTACGACTCACACCGGGCGTGTGATCTTCAAGCGCGCCCGAGTGATTTGGGCGCGCCGGGTTGGTGACCAGTGTGTGGTGGGCCTGCACGTAGTCGGTTCCATCGTGCCGCCCGCGGTCGCCGAGTAGCCTCCAAGCGTCCAGCCTCCGTTTTCTGAGGGTTCTTGCGCCCAGCGATAAGGCGGCTTGACGGACAGGCCCAGGCAAAATAGAACACGTTTCACTCTTGATGACCCTTTTTCTACCCGGAACCGGGAGGTGAACATGGCCAAAGTAGGCAACACAGCAGAGTATTTCGACACCCTTGCCGATCGTTTCTTGGCCGAGCAGGCCAAGGGCGTGAACGCCACAATTCAGTACACCTTGGCTGGCGAGGGCGGTGGCGAGTGGACCATCACGATTGCAGACGGGGAGTTCAAGGGCGTCGAGACCGGTGGCGTCGAGAAGCCGACTCTCAACGTGATGATGGACGCTGCGAAGTTCGTCGAGATGGCGAACGGCGATCTCGATGGCCGCAAGGCGTTCCTCACGCGCAAGCTCAAGGTGAAGGGCAACATCGCTCTTGCCCAGAAGATGCAGAAGTTCTTCCCCCAGGGCTAATCGCCCGCCACCACGCGGAACACACTGATGAGCGAGATTCTTTCGGCTCCATACGTGCTCGAGTACACGTACACCCGAAGCACCGGGCCCGTAGTCGGCCGCTTCCTGGAAAACCTTCGGTACGAAGTGCTCGAAGGTGTCAAGACGGCCGACGGTCGCGTGCTTTGCCCACCTCTCGAATACGACGAGGATGGTGAACCCACGACGGGCGAGTTCGTGCCGCTGCGTCCGTCCGGCACGGTGAAGTCTTGGTCATGGGTGCAAGAGCCTCGCAAGGGGCACCCGTTCGATCGTCCATTCGCTTGGGCGCTCATTCAAATCGACGGCACCGACAACGCGATGGTGCATACCGTCGACGCGGGGAAGGCCAAGCGAATGAAGACGGGGATGCGGGTGCGGCTGCGTTGGGCCGATGAGAAGAACGGCACGATTCGCGACATCGCATGCTTCGAGCCGATCTCCCCGTTCCTGCCGGGTCCGGTACACCTCGAGTACGAGGTGAAACCCGGGAAGCACTACTCCGCATATCTGCGCGGACTGCAGGAGGGCAAGCTCATCGGCGGCAAGGACCCGGAGGCCGGCAAGGTTTACGTGCCACCCCGTGGGGCCGACCCGATGACGGGCAATCCGACGAGCGAATACGTCGAGGTGGCCGACGTGGGCGTGCTCACCACGTTTACGATCATTCGTATTCCGTTCGAAGGCCAGAAGCTCACGCCGCCGTACTGCTTCGGAGCGATCGTGCTCGATGGCACGGACAACCCCATCTATCACTTGATCAGCGGCGTCCCGCATGACGAGATTCGGATGGGCATGCGCGTGAAAGCGAAGTGGAAACCCCAGGACGAATGGGAGACTTCGCTCGAGAACATTCTTTACTTCGAGCCAAGCGGCGAGCCAGATGTTCCGTTCGATAGCTACAAGGAGCATCTGTAGTGCGCGACGTCGCAATTGTTTCCTTCTCGCAACTCCCGTCGGTGAAAGAGATCGAGGCCGCTGATGAGCCGGAGCTCGTGCAGCCCGTCACCTCGGATGCGATGAAGCAGGTTGGCCTGACGCAGGACGACATCGGCTTCACGTGCTCGGGCAGCACCGACTACTTGCCGGGGCGTCCGTTTTCGTTCGTGGCAGCGGTCGACGGCCTCAAGGCTTGGCCTCCGATTCGTGAGTCGCACGTCGAGATGGATGGAGCATTTGCGCTCTACGAGGCTTGGGTGCGGCTCATGCATGGCGACATCGATACGGCGTTGGTGTTCTCTTTTGGAAAGAGCTCGCTCGCCCCGGTGCCAGATGTTCTGAACCTGCAGAACGACCCCTACTACGTGCAGCCGCTCGGTCTCGATTCGATCAGCGCCGCCGCACTTCAGGCGCAGGCCATGATCGACGCCGGCAAGGCGACCGAGCGCGACTTCGCGGAGGTGGTTGCCCGCAATCGAAAGAACGCGATCGACAATCCGAACGCGCACATCAAGGGCGATTTCAGCGTCGATGAAATGCTCCAAGAGCCGTACATCAGCTCGCCGCTGCGCAAGAGCTTCTGCTCGCCGTTGTCCGACTCGGCTGCCGCTATCGTGCTCGCGGCTGGTGATGCTGCGAAGAAGCTCGTGAAGCGGCCCGCTTGGATTCGCGGATTCGACCACCGAACCGAGCCGCATGCGCTCGGCCAGCGCGACCTCACGACTTCACCGTCCGCGAAGCTAGCCGCCGAGAAGGCGGGTGTCGGTAAAGGCAAGGTCGACGTGGCCGAGCTTCATGCGCCGTTCGCCCATCAGGAGATCATCCTGCGAGAGGCGATGGGGCTCGGCAATGGCGTCAGCGTGAACCCGTCGGGCGGGGCGCTCGCTGCCAACTCGCTCATGACCGCGGGTCTGATTCGATTCGGCGAGGCGGCGAACCGCGTGCTCTCGGGAGATGTCGACCGCGCAGTCGCGCACACGACGAACGGCGTCTGCCTTCAACACAACCTCGTTGCCGTCTTGGAGGGCGAATAGTGGCTGAGCAGTGCGCAGTCATCGGGATCGGTCAGACCAAGCACCGGGAGAGCCGGCGTGATCTGTCGCTTCCGGGCCTGGTCCGAGACGCTGCAATCCGCGCATTGCAGGACGCGGACATGACCTGGAAGGACATCGATTCCATCGTCATCGGCACCGCGCCCGACATGTTCGAGGGCGTCATGATGCCGGAGCTCTGGTTGTCCGACGCGCTTGGCGCCGCCGGAAGGCCGATCTTCCGTGTCCACACCGCAGGTTCGGTGGGCGGCTCGACTGCGGTGGTCGCCTCACATCTGATTCAGGGCGGCGTGCACGAAAAGGTGCTCACGCTGGCTTTCGAGAAGCAGAGCGAGGCGAACGCGATGTGGGCGCTCTCACCAGTGATCCCCTTCCAACCTCAGCTCGTTGCAGGCGCTGGTGGCTACTTTGCGCCACTCATCCGTTCGTACATCCGTCGGGCCGACGCACATCCGGACACCGGTTGCATGGTGGCCGTCAAGGATCGTCAGCACGGATTGCTCAATCCCAACGCGCACCTTCATCTCAACCAGACGCTCGCAGAGGTCAAAGCCTCGCCGATGCTGTGGGATCCGATTCGCTACTCGGAGACTTGTCCATCGTCCGATGGCGCGGTGGCGATGGTCCTCGTTAGCGAGAAGCACGTCGGCCGCGTGAAGAACCCTGCATGGGTCAAGGGCACATCGGTGCGAACCGAGCGCACTTTCTTTGCGGGGCGCGATCAGGTGAGCCCCGCTGCTGGCAAGCTGTGCGCAAAGGACGTCTACGATGAAGCAGGCATCCGCAATCCGCTCAAAGAGATCGACTGCGCCGAAGTGTACGTTCCGTTCTCGTGGTTCGAGCCGATGTGGCTCGAGAATCTGGGCTTTGCCGAAGAGGGAGAGGGCTGGAGGATGACCATGGAAGGGAAGACCAAGCTCGGTGGCGAGATGCCCTGGAACATGTCCGGGGGGGTCATGTGCACCAATCCGATAGGTGCCAGTGGTATGCTCCGGTTTGCCGAAGCAGCGCGTCAGGTACGTGGGACAGCGGAACAACACCAGGTCGAGGGCGCGAAGGTCGCTCTGGGCCACGCGTACGGAGGCGGCTCGCAGTTCTTCGCGATGTGGATCGTGAGCTCGGAACGCTGAGCGGGAGAAACGATGGAATATAACCTCGCAGATCTGTACGAAGCCATTGCGGACGCCGTTCCCGACAACATTGCCCTAGCCTCGGGCGACGTACACCACACGTATTCCGACCTCGACAAGCGGGCAAATCAGCTCGCGCACTACTTGCAGTCGCGCGGCATTGGAGCCGGCGACCACGTCGGACTTCATCTGTTCAACGGTCACGAGTTCGTCGAAGCGATCTTGGCGCTCTTCAAGCTCCGCGCGGTCGGCATCAACGTGAACTACCGCTTCGTCGGGCCCGAGGTGCGCTACATGGTCGACAACGCCGACCTCAAGGGTATCATCACCCAGCGGCGGTTTCTCCCGGTCATCAACGAGGCGATGCAAGGCCTCGAGCCGCTTCAGGCCCTCATCGTGATCGAAGACGGCGCGGATGCGGTCTCCGATCAAGAGTCGGTCGAGTATGAGAACGCGATGTCGCAGGGCTCTGAAGAGCGCGACTTCGGTTCGCGTTCCGGCAACGACCTCTACATCGTGTACACTGGTGGCACGACGGGGATGCCCAAGGGCGTCATGTGGCGCCACGAGGATCTTTTCTTTACCGGGCTTCAGGGTGGGTCGCCGGGCGGGGACCCGGTCGAGTCGCCCGAGCAGCTGATCGAGCAGGTCAAAGAGGGTTGGTACACGGTGAGCATGCTCCCTTGTGCCCCGTTCATTCACGGCTCCGCGCAGTGGACGCAATGGATTTGTCACCTGACCGGCGGAAAGCTCGTCCTTCAGCACGGGCCGAGCTTCGATGCAAAGCGCATTCTCGCTCTCGTAGGGGAGGAGGAACTGTCGACTTTGTCGCTCGTGGGCGACGCCATGGCGATCCCCCTGGTCGAAGAGCTCAGGGCCGGGGACTATGACATGTCGAACCTAGCCGTTATTGCTTCGGCGGGCGCGATCCTTTCGGCGAGCATCCAGGCGGAGATCGAAGAGCTTCTCCCCGACGTGATGATCATCAACAGCTTCGGGACCAGCGAGGCGGGTGACCTCGGCCGCGCCGCCGCAGATGAAGACAGCCATGAGGGCCGCCCCTCTTTCTACATGGGCGATGACGTCACCGTGTTGGACGAAGAGGGTAAGCAGATCGAGCCGGGTTCTGGCAACATCGGCCTCGTCGCTCGCTCCGGCCGGCTTCCGCTTGGCTACTACAAGGACCCGGAAAAGACCGCCGAGCGCTTCAAGGAGTTCAACGGCAAGCGCTGGGTCGTGCCTGGCGACTTCGCCACCATCGAGGAAGACGGACGCATCACCTTCCTCGGCCGCGGCAGCAAGTGCATCAACACCGGCGGCGAGAAGGTCTTCCCAGAAGAGGTGGAGGAAGCGCTCAAGGCGCACCCGGAGATCATCGACGCACTCGTTGTGGCGGTTCCGGACCCTCGGTTTGGCTCCAAAGTAGCTGCCGTGTTCAACACGCGCGACAACAAACAACTCACACTCGAGGAAGTGAAGCAACACTGCCGCAACCACATCGCGGGGTACAAGATTCCGCGGCAGATCACGATCACCGAGACGGTTTCCCGCATGCCGAGCGGTAAGCCAGACTACCCCTGGGCCGAGGAAATTGCCCGCGAACAGGCGAGCGCCCAAACCGCAAGCCCCTGAAGTTCAAGCCAAGAGGAACGCATGTCAACAGCAGAAGAAAAAGAAGAGGAGCTTTTTCCTGGCTATCCGCGTGGCTGGTTCGTCATCGGACTTTCGAAAGAGCTCGAGCCCGGTGACGTCAAGCCAATCAGGTACTTTGGCCGAGAAATGGTCTTGTATCGCAGCGAGAGCGGCGCAGCGATCGTGCACGACGCGTTTTGTCCACACCTCGGAGCGCATCTCGGGCACGGAGGCAAGGTCGTCGGAGAAACAATCCAATGCCCGTTCCATGCCTGGCGCTTCGACGAGACCGGCAGCTGCGTGGACGTGCCTTACGCCAAACGGATTCCGCCGCGCGCGTGCGTGAAGAATCGCCCGGTGCAGGAGCACAATGGTTTGATCTTCGTTTGGAACGCGCACATCGAAGGTGAAGAACCGACCTGGCAGATCCCGGACATTCCCGAGTACGCCACTGAGGGCTGGACCGATTGGGGCTCGGCTCTGATCGACATCAAGACGCACCCGAAGGAAATCGTCGAAAACCTCGCCGACAAGGGTCACTTCGGCCCGGTGCACGGTACCTGGGCCAACGAGTTCGGCAACGAATTCAAAGACCACATTGGCATCCAGAACGTGAAGGGCGTCGCGTATCCGCGGGGCGGCGGCGAAGACCACTTCGAGCTGCAGTCCACCTACTACGGCCCCGGCTACATGCTCACCAGGATGCAGAGCGTTCTGCCGAACATCATGCTTCTGTGCCATACCCCGATAGACAAGAACGAGGTTCACGTTCGAATCGGCGCGATGATCGACGTTTCGAGCGTCAAAGAGGGAAAAGAAGAGTTCCAGGAGGGCTACCGCGAGAACATCATCGTCGGCTTCAAAGAAGACATCGCGATTTGGGAGAACAAAAAGTACCGAACGCGACCGATTCTCTGCGACGGTGATGGCGATGTGGGAGCCTTACGCCGCTGGTATCAGAAGTTCTACATGCCGCAGGCAGAGGTTGGATATTAGTCATGGATGATCGGGCCAAGCGCATCGTTGAAACAGCCGTCGCGCTCGCAGAGCGGGACGGATACCAGGCGGTGCGGCTGAGGGATGTCGCGGCCAGTGCACAGGTTGCGCTGGGCACGGTCTATAAGCGCTTCGCGAGCAAAGAGGAGATCCTGATTGCGGCGCTCGAACAGGAGAGCGAAAAGCTCGTTGCCAAGATCGGCAAGAAGACGGTCCCCGGCGTCAGCCCGCGAGAACGTGTGCGTTTCGTCTTCTCCGCGCTGACGAAAGGCCTTCTCCGGCGGCCAAATCTGGCCAAGGCCTTGGTTCGCTCGCTGGCATCGGGGGATCCGAACATCACGGAGCGGGTCGCCAGCTTCCACGCCCTCATCACGGCCTTGGTCATGGCGGCGATTCGCGGAGAGGCTGCCGCCGAGCAGGGGGAGTGGGGCGGCGACGTCGATGAGCGCGAGCGCACGATCGCCTCGATCCTGCAGAACGTTTGGTTTGCGTCTCTCGTCGGATGGGCCGGTGGGTTGCACGACGTGCCCCAACTCCTCGAAGACGTCGACAAGGCGTCACAGCTGCTGTTTACGGCATAAGGGGAGTGCCCATCACGTCCCCGCAGCAAGTTCGGTGGGTGCTTCCTTGCCCAAAGGGTTGCGAGGACTCGCTCGCCGAAGAGGTGCGGAACCTCGACGTCGAGGTCGCCGATGTGCGGCCGACCGCGGTGCATGCTCGCGGCACCTTGCAAGAGGGTTACCGTTTGTGCCTATGGTCTCGTGTCGCGTCGCGGGTTCTGCTGCCGCTCGTCGAGCTGGATGCCGAAGACGACACGGCGCTCTACGATGGGCTCCGCGAAGTTCGCTGGTGGGAGCATTTCGACGCCAAGCAGACATTCGCAATCGGTAGCTCCCAGGCGCCAAAGAGTCCTTTCCCTTCGCACTATTGGGTGCAGCGAGCGAAGGACGCAATCGTCGATAGCTTTCGCGACCATGGGGGCACGCGCCCGAGCATCGACAAGAGGGACCCGGCAATTCGGTTTCATCTGCACATCGGCGAGGTGCACCATGAGCTCGCCCTCGATTTTTCGGGGGAAGGGCTGCACCGGCGGGGTTATCGGCAGGCGGGCGGAAAGGCGCCGCTCAAGGAGAACCTGGCGGCGGCGATTCTATATCTGGCGGGCTGGCCGGATGCGGCTCGCCAAGGTCTTACGCTGATGGACCCGACCTGCGGTTCGGGTACGTTCTTGATCGAAGCGGCGCTCATGGCGACGAATTGTGCGCCCGGGCTCTTGCGGGAGCGCTTTGGGTTCGAGCAATGGCTGAAACACGACGCGTCGGCATTCGCGGCGGAACGAGATGCCGCGTTGACGGCTCGCAAGGCCGAATGTGCGTCGCGCATCTTCGGCTGCGATGCGTCGGAGAAAGTGCTGTCAGACGCTCAGCAGAACCTCGCCGCCGCCGGCGTGGAGCAGCATGTGTCACTCTCCGTCCAAGAACTCTCCGCGATCAAGAAGCCCACCGAGGTCGGCATCCTCGTGTGCAATCCGCCGTATGGCCATCGGCTCGGGGATGAGGGCACGCTCTTCCTGTTCTATCAGTCGCTGGGCGACACCTTGAAGCGCGCCTTCGGCGGATGGACCGCGTACGTGTTCGCGGCTCACGGAGGCAACCTGAAGCACCTCGGCCTTCGGCCGACACGCCGCCACGTTCTCTACAACGGAGCGATCGAGTGCCGTCTCGTGGAGATTCCCGTGCGAGGCGTGGCCGGCGGCGAATCAGCCAAGGCGCCGGGATGGCGAAAGCCGAGCGAGAAGGCTCAGATGTTCGCCAACCGGATCAAGAAAAACAAGAAGAAGTGGGGGCGGTGGGCGAAGCGAAACGGCATCGAATGTTACCGGATCTACGACGCGGATATCCCTGAGTACAACGTCGCGGTGGACCACTATGAGTCCAAAGCGGTGGTCCACATCTTTCAGAAGGAACGCGACGCGGACGACGACCGCGCGAAGCAGCGGATTCAGGACGTGTTGATGACGCTTCCAGAAGCCTTGGGAATCGACCCCGGCGATCTCGTAGTGAAGGTTAGGCGCAAACACGATGAAGGCGACCAATACGCTCGCATCTCTCAGCAAGACACTGAGATGCTCGTCAGCGAGGGAGATCTCCGCTTCGTCGTGAACCTAGAAGACCGCATCGACACGGGCCTCTTCTTGGACCACCGCGCGGTCCGTGCCTACGCCGCCGAGCAGTGCAAGGGCAAGCGCATGCTGAACCTGTTTGCCTACACCTGTTCGGTGAGTGTTGCCGCCGCGGTCGGCGGAGCCAAGCAAACGACGAGCGTGGATCTTTCGAACACTTACCTCGACTGGGGCAAGAAGAACTTCAAAGCCAACGGACTGGACCCCGCCAAGCACCGCTTCGTCCGCGACGACGCCACACGCTGGATCGCTAGGGATCGCAACAGCTACGACTGGATCTTCATCAACCCGCCCACTTTCTCCCGTTCCAAAATGAGCAAGGGCGACTTCAACATCCACAAAGACCACAAGACCCTGATCGAAAACGCCATGCGCTCTCTAGACAAGAAGGGCGAGCTCCTCTTCACAACCCACGCCCGAGCCTTCGAGCTAGACGAGGCCATCACCACCCGCTTCCGGGTCGAAGACGTCACAAGAAAGTTCGTCCCCCCCGACTTCACCCGCTACCCCTTCCAAGCCTTCCGCCTGGGGACACTCTCGATATCACGCAGTTGGAGACCACGAGAGTGACCGCTGTGAGCGACTGGTGTGCGTCGATCTGCCCGTACTGTGGGGTCGGCTGCGGCGTCGAGGTTGGGGTCACCGGCGACCGGGTCGTTGCCGTACGGGGGATGAAAGACCACCCGGTGAACCGGGGAGATCTCTGCGCGCTCGGCGCCAATCTCCTCGGAATGCTGCACGCGGACGGACGGTTGCTTTATCCGATGAAACGCGTCGGAGATCGCTTTGAACGCGTCGGATGGGAGGCGGCGAGACGAACCGTCGCACATCGAATCCGCGAGATCATCGATGAGCATGGGCCGGATGCCTTCGCCATGTACGTTAGCGCATCCGAGTACGTCGAGGAGTACTGTCGCGGGCCTCGTGCAGGCCTTTGGTGCCGACTCCCCCCCGTGCGCCTATGACGACCTGAACCATGCGGACCTGGTTGTCGTGAGCGGATACAACCCAGCCCTGTCGAAGCCCGTTCTGTTCCGGCGCTTGCTCGCAGCCAAGCACGAAGCGGGCGCGAAGCTCATCGTCGTCGACCCAAGGACCACTCCCACAGCGGCTAAGGCCGACGTGCATCTCCGAATAGCGCCTGGGACTGACGTCGCGCTCCACAACGCGATCGCCCACGTGCTCATTCGCGATGAGCTCGTCGATGAGGAAGAGGCGCGCCAATTGACCCGGAACTACGATGAGCTCAAGCGGCACGTAGCACGGGATACGCCGGTCCGCGCGTCTCGAGTCACGGGACTTCCCGAGCAGCAGATCACCAAGGTGGCACGGATGATCGGAAACGCCGGCGCCGCCCTCTTCCTGTGGGGACAAGGACTCAACCAGAGCCGGGTCGGAACGAGGAAGGTCACCACCCTGTTGAATCTCGCCTTCATGACCGGGAACATCGGCAAGCCGGGCGCCGGTCCTCTGGCGGTCGCGGGACAGTCCGGCGCCATGGCCCTGCGAGAGGTCGGCGCCCTTCCGCACCTCCTCCCGGGCTTACGGCTGGTGAGCGATGCGAAGGCGCGAAGCGACATCGGCCACATCTGGGGTGTCGATCCGAATCGCATTGCACCGCAGCCGGGTAAGACGCTGCCCGAGATTCTAGAAGCCGTCGACCAGGGCACGATCAAGGCGCTGTGGATCATCCACGCCAACCCGGCAGCGACGTTTCCCGACACCGGGTGGGCACGCTCCGTGCTCGCACGGACGGAGTTTCTCGTCGTCCAGGACTGCTACCATCCGACCGAGACCTCCAGGCATGCCCACATCGTTCTGCCCGCAGCGCAATGGGGCGAGAAGACCGGCGTAGTGACGAATTCCGAGCGCGGGCTCAATCTCGCCAGGCAGGCCGTGCCTCCGCCGGGCGAAGCGAAGGCCGATCTCGAGATCGTCATGGAGATCGCCCGTGAGATGGGATTCGATCGGCACTTTGATTACGCGAGCACCGAGGAGATCTTCGACGAGTATCGGAGCTGCACCACGGGCAGGCCGTGCGACATCGGCGGGGTCACGTACCAGCGGCTCGCCACGGACAAAGGAATCCAGTGGCCAGTACCAACCGCCGACCATCCGGGGACCCGACGGAGATTCACCGACCGACGCTTTCCTGGTGGCAAGCTCGCACTCGGCCTTCACCGACACGAGGATCCTGCCGAACGCCCCGACCAGGACTATCCGCTACTTCTCATCACTGGGCTCGTCGCCGCGCAGTTCCACTCGAGGACGAGAACGGGACGGGTCGAGCGGTTGAATCGCGCCGTTCCCGAGCCGTTCGTCGAGATTCATCCGCGGGACGCGGACGAGTTGACGGTGGAGAACGGCGACCTGGTCGAGGTCTCGAGCCGCCGTGGACGGATCAAGGCGCGTGCACGCGTGACCGCGACCATGAGAGAGGGGGCGATCTTCGTCCCCTATCACTTCGGCGATCTCGCCGGCCCGGACCAGGCGGTGAACTCGCTTACCATCCGATCATTCGATGAGTTCGCGCATCAGCCCGAGTTCAAGGCTTGCGCCGTCAGGGTCACCAAGGCGTAAATAACGGTTGCAGGCTGCGGTAGGTTAGCTGTCGACGCTGGTGATGCTTGCACGCGGCAGCTGCCGTCGAAAAAGAAGCGCCAGCGGCACGGCCAACAGGTACATGAACAGGCCGTAGGTCAGCACGGTGATGGTCGTCAGGTCGCCGAAGAAGGCCGAGGACAGTAGTAGGGCGAGCGAGAGGTTGCGCACCCCGGTCGTGAGGGAGAGCGCGGCCCGATCTCGATGGCTGCCGGGCACCACCAGCGGGAGCGCGAGTGAAGTGACCACGGCGAGCAAGATCACTGTGATCCCGGCCGCGCCCACCCGAGGCACCAGGTGGCCTTGGGTGGCTAGCAGCCCAAGAACCAGGGCTGCAAAGAGCGCGTTGGAGGTCGGTCGCGCAAGGCGGTTCGCACGGCTTGCAGTCCGCAAGTGAGCGCTCCGCAAGGCGAGGCCGGCGCACAGCGG
>JAFDAJ010000261.1 GCA_019313915.1 Deltaproteobacteria bacterium | reverse complement strand
TCGGTGAGGCGGTGAAGTCTGCCGGAGTACTGAATGCGGACGAAACCGGTTGGCGCGTTCTGGGCAAGACGTGGTGGCTGTGGTGTTTCTGCGCCCCCAAGGCGACGTTCTACATGATCAATCGTTCCCGAGGATCGCCAGCGCTTTCGGAGTTCTTCACAGAGGCGATCCAGGGAATCCTGATCACCGACTTCTGGGGAGCCTACAACGCGGTCACCTGTGGCGGCCGACAGATGTGCCTTCCGCACCTGTTTCGCAATATCGACGCGACGACCGAGAAGGATCGATCGGAGGGCTGGGCAATATCGACGCGACGACCGAGAAGGATCGATCGGAGGGCTGGCTGGCGTTCCGGAAGAAACTGGTGCGACTATTGCGGGACGCGCTTCGCTTAGATGTTGCCGAGAAGCTGGTGTTGGCGGTGGAGTAGAAGCGCGCATAGTTGGTGAAGAACAGTTCGTCGTCCGAGACGCCGCATGATTACTTTCCCTGCCGTGGAGTTCGCCCATTGCCCCGGGCCTTCCTCTTGCGGGCGGAACGCTCCTTGGCCTCCTTCAGCCGATAGCTGTCCCCCTGGATCTGGATGATCTCTGCCCGATGAACCAGCCGATCCACGAGCGTCACCACACAGGCCGCATTGGGGAAAATCTCACCCCATTCTGCGAACGGTCTGTTTGTCGTCAGCACGATTGAGCGTTGCTCGTAACGACGCGTGACGACCTCGAAGAGCAGGTCCGCATAGCGGTTGTCATACGACAAGTATCCTACTTCGTCAATGGCAAGCAGCTGCGGATTGCAGTAGCGGCGCAGCCGGCGAGCCAGAGTACCGCTGGTTTGCTGGGCCGCCAAGTCGTTGAGCATGTCGCTGGCCGCGGCAAAGCGAGCGGTGTAGCCACGCATCACGGCCTGATAGGTGAGATTCTTGGCGATCATCGTTTTACCGACGCCATTGGGTCCGAGCAGAACGACGTTGGCGCCCTCGTCGATGAACTGCAAGGTGAAGAGTTCATCGATCGTGGCGCGGTGGATCTTCTTGGGCCATTTCCAGTTGAAGTCAGCCATCGGCTTGAAGGCACCAACGCGCGCGTTGTGGATCCGGCGCTCAAGGCTCCGCCGGCGTCGTTCGGCTTCCTCGGTCTCCAAGACCCAGGGCAACCAATCTTGGCTCTGGACCTCGTCCCAGTGGGCCAGAAGCCCGTAGAGGCCGAGGTTGCGGGCCCGTTCATGGTGGGCCTCAGGATCTGTGGTCTTCGCAGGCTGGCGGGTCATCGACTTCGTCCTCCTCGAGTTGATCATAGGTCGTCAAGGCATGGGGGTTGACTATGAGATCGCGCACCCGCGGATCATTCAGGGCGATGGAGATCGGCGGTGGCTTGCCGGCGGCGTGGGCGTGTTGATCCAGGATCTGGCGCACAGCACCCAGACTCAGTACGTCCTGAGCAACTGCGGCCGTCAGGGCTTCGTCGAGCGCCCGCGCTCCGTAGCGATCGAGCAGCCTGAGTAAGCCTGAGGTGGTGGCCCCCAGATTGCCGCCGCGGTTGGCAAGTTCGACAAAGAACGGCTGGCTGCTCGGTGCGGCGTGGTAGAGACGGTCGAGGCCACGGTGCTCTCGTGCCTCGCGCTTGTAGTCGACCAGGGCCTGAAGGTGAGCGGGATCCTCGATCTGTTGCCCACGATCCCAACACCGATCGTGGGTGGCGATCACCTCCTGACCGTCGAGGACGCGGACCCTCTCCAGAGTCGCCATCACCACCAGTGTACGACGCACGTGGGTATGGGGAATGGAGTAGTCGTTGAGGTCGAAGCGTACGTAGGGGGTCTTGCCGACGCGCACGCCAGCGCGTTCCTCGGTGGGAAACGGGTTCTCGGGGAGCACCAGCAGGCGCGGCTTCTCTTCCTCGAACACCTCGCGCACGGTGCGCCTGCGATCCTCGGGACATTTGCGCTCGGCGGCTACTCCCAGACACCAGTCCAAAGCCTGAGCGTTCAGGTCGTCAAGATCGCTCCACTCACGGGCGGCGAAGAAGCTATCGCGGGCAAAACGGATTGCCCTTTCCACACGCCCTTTCTCATTCCCGCGGCCCACGGCCACCGGCCGTGGTTCGAAGCGGTAGTGCGCCGCCAGCTCGAGCAGTGTGGGGTGGAAGCGGATGGCGGAGCCGCGCCGTTCGAGGACCGCGCTACGCAAGTTGTCGTAGAGTAGGATCCGGGCCACGGCACCAAAGGAGGCGAAGGCGGCCACGTGCCCGCGCAGGAAGTTCGCCATGTGACTGCCGAGAAAGAAGCGCAGGAAGATCTGGCGCGAGTAGCTCAGCACCATGACGAAGGCCATCAACGGGCGAGCGGCCTGACCGATGGGCACCTTGCCAAAATGCCCCCAGTCAACTTGTGCTTGCTCTCCCGGTAAGGTGCGCAGTCGGAGATAGGCCTCGGCCACAGGTCGCGGCCGGTGCCGGGCGACGATCGTGCGGAAGTGGTCCGGGCCCCCGGAATACCCGCGCCCTTTGACCATCTGGTAGAGCCGACTGGCACACAGCTTGGGGAACTTCTTGAGAGTCTCAACGATGAAGGGAATGAACGGATCGCCGATCGACCGGCGGATCGAACACTTGCCGGCGGGGAGTCCCGCCTGCGCCAGCACCCGCCGGACGGTCGAGTGATGGACTCCCAGCTGCGCCGCGATGGTCCCGACTCTCCATTCCTCGGCGTGGTAGAGGCGCAGAATATCGGCCTCGAGCTCTGGAGGTATCATCGCAAGCACCTCGCAGAGCCGGGACGGCCGTGCAACGGCGGCTCGACATGCATGAACTCGACCAGGGGGTTCTCGGGGGGCCACTCATCACCATCTTCTCCCAACCCAAGCAAAGGCTGCACAGGGCTGTCCGCAAAAATCACAACGCACAACTGTTTCCCCCTCCAGAGCGCCAGACCCTCCAAGATGAACCGCAGCGCCCGTGGGTGATCCGGGCGGCCACAGAAGTGGGCCTGCAACACCACCCGCCCCTGATCCGTCACCATCAGCCGAATCGATTCGGGTGTGATCTCCAAGCTCGTATCCCAGGATTTCAGCCAACTCATCACGCGGCTCCCTTTCTTGGGGGACGGTGGCCGATTCCACCGCACCCGCTTGCGCAGGACCCACCGTGACGGGTTCACGCGTCTTTGGAAATCCGTGATGCGTCACTTTCTTTATCTGCCGTTCTCGGTAGGCCATCTGGCGGGCGGCGTGGTTACGCCTCCCCCGAAAGGTCGCCTGGTACCGTCGACCGGCCCGGCACAGCGTCTCCCGGCGCTGGATCTCGGCACAGCCCTGGTTGCAGTAGATGTTCCCATGATCGCACCGCGGGCAGATCTTCACTAACCGGTGACACCGCGCGCAGTTGTAGAGCCGATAGCCTTCCTCGAACACCGCAATCCCCGGTCCCAGAAAGGCTGGACAACGGGTCGCAATCGCGGCATCCTACCGATGGGTCTTGATCCTATTCGATCACCGCAATGACCCAGAAGGTCCGGGGGGTCATCCCCGGACCTTCACCTTCTGGTGACCAGAATCTCTTATCACAGTTTGCGGAACTGGGCTTCTCAGAAGAAGATGCGGCTCCAGGAGTGATCTCTCAGGGGTTCTTG
>JAFDAJ010000260.1 GCA_019313915.1 Deltaproteobacteria bacterium | reverse complement strand
GTTGGGGGCCTGCCACGTACCGCGCACGATTGCCGCCACGGCCCCGGGACCCGGCGAGACGCTGTTGATCTGATAACTAGGCGGTGGCCCAGCGAGGATCTGATCCTTCATCGACAACGGCGTGAGCGGGATATCTCGCTCGCTTCCCCGGGTGCGGGTGGCCCGAGCACGGACGTCATGAAGGGCGATGGATGAAACGGGCGGAGATCCGTAGCGTGCGCAAATTTCGTTAGCACGACGGCGTAGCGGCCTGTCGGCAAAAGTGAAATCGACGGGAAGAGAACCAAGGAGTGGTTGGTCGTCTGCCCTGGCAGCGTTCGCGAAATGGGAGTCAATTGAAACGGGACACGCTGACCGAACGTCGCGCTTCCCGGCGTCAGGTCAAAGAGCCCCAACGTCGCCGATGGATCGATGGACGCCGCGGGCGTGAGCGGTAGAGAGGTCGCATCGGGTGCGTCGGAGAGCTCGATGACGATGCCGCCGATGGGACTGAACCCATCGAGGACGTTAGTCGGGCCCATGAGAGCTGCGTACAGGACTCCCACATCGGGCTCACGGGGAGGCGGTGTCAGGAGCACCCGGTAGCCGCTTGGCTGCGTCGGGTCGGGATACACCCAGAAGTCGTCCGGGAACGGCGTCATCCGAGTTGAATCGGTGCGGTCGTAGAGCACGGTCGCACAGCGGCAGACGTCAATCGTGTAGTGGCCTACGGAACCACCGGACGACAAGACGGTGACTCCGAGGGTGCCTTCACCCGGAGGAACGCTGATTGTGGTTTCGCCGCCGCCAATCCCAATCGGGCCCTCTGCGACTAAGGACCCATACTCCGACCACTGGTAGGTGATTCGCGCGCTGGGGTCCGTCGCTTGAACCCGAACGACAGCGGTGTCGTCGTCGGTGGTGACCTCATAATTCCGCTGCCCTGCGCTAAAGGAAAGCAGGTCTTGGCCGGACACCTCGAAGGCCAGCGCCGAGAGCGTGGTGTCGCCCGAACACGAACCTCCCCCCGTCTGCAGAAACGACGGTGAAAGAACCACCGCAAAGGCCAGCCCAAACGTCGCACGAGAAATCGACTGTACGACGCTTTCGACACATCGAGCAACGGCCACGTTTCGACCGAAGAAATGATGTTGACCTTCGACTGAAGCGCTTGGAGCCGTATGCGAGCGGCTCAGTTGCAAGTCGCTTGCCCAGGTCGATGGTCAGTGTTTCTTCAATCGACGAAACGCGGGCCCAGCCCCTTGCGAGGTCGAGTTGCTTTCAATGAGCGAACCCGTGGTCACCGACCCTGCAAGCGAAATGGATTGCGCGCCTCCGACGGGCACCCAGCGTGAGTCCCATCCCGAGTCGGGCTTCGACCGTGGGAAGGTTCGTCGTTGCTGCCCGACAACTAGCCGGGCTCGTCCTCGAAACAGACGGCTTCGATGTTGTGTCCTTCCGGGCTGAGCACGAAGGCGGCGTAGTAGGCTGAATGGTATTTGGGGCGGGTGCCCGGTCCGCCGTGGTCCTGTGCGCCCCCCCGTAGAGCCGCGTCATGAAAAGCTCGAACCGCAACCCGCGACTGTGCACGGAAACAGATATGAGCGTTCGGAGTTTGCCGGCCGCGCTCCGCTACCCAGAAAGAGCTCTTTCGACCGACGCCGAATCCGAGCATGGCCACCGAGCCTGTCTGCTCTGCGCTCACCTCAGCCACGAGCGCCAACCCGAGTGGAGAGAGCGCCTTCGAGTAGAAGGCTTTGGCACGCTCCAGATTCTCGACGGACAGCGAGACGTGGTCGATCGTCAGGTTCAGCTCGATCATGCAGTCCTCATACCATCGACACTGCGTCGGCCAACGAGCGCCGCAAGCCTTCCCGGGTTGAACTCGGAGCCGGCATGGGGTTGGGCCGGAGCTAAGGGGTGGCGTGGGTATCGAAATTGATGAGGCCGTGCGGCCTGTTGTTTTTGCCTGGGAATCTTCCCTTATTGAGTCCTAGAGGGCTTCCGCCGATCTCAACCTGGGAAGGTTTCGTGTGTTCACATAACGATTGGTACCGCGCAGTTCGGCTTCTGACATGCGCCTCATGCACTGTCGAAATGATTAGGGCAAGAGCCGCGCGACGACGCCGAAGCGGTCTCCCGTGAGGGAGTCGCCGACGCGGGAGCTGCCTGCGACCACGATGCGGCCCTGATCGTCGATCGCGACCGAGCCGCCGGCCTCGTCGCCGCCGAAGTCGATGTACACGATGCCGTCGGTGCCGAAGCCGGCATCGAGCTCACCGTCAGGACGGATGCGCACGACGAAGAGATCGTCGTCGTCGCCGCGGTCGTTGGTCGAGCCTGCGATCACGATCCGGCCGTCGGACTGCACAGCCGTGCCGACCCCGGCCTCGCTACCTCCGAAATCATACACGCCCGCACCGTTGCCGGCGAAGCAAGGATCCGACTCGAGCGAGCCTGGCTCGTCACCGGGGTGGAACCGCGCCGCCCATACGTCGACGGGGTCGCCTATCAAAGCCGAAGTTCGTGCACCCATGACGTAGAGCCCACCCGCGATCTCCTGGAATGTGCCCGGGTTGCCGCCCGGGCCGGCGTTCGCGTACAAAATGCCAGCGACACCCTGGGCGTCGACCACCTGGACGCCGGCGTTCCTTCCCAGCAGCCAGTCCCCGGTGGCGCGACGCACAATGGGCGCCGCTGCGAATTCAGGATCTGCCGTGGCGATGCCGTCCGTGCCGAACGTTAGGTCGGGCGACCCATCGGGTAGAAACTGACGGACAGTGCGCGTCACCCCATCGGTGACGAGGACGCTCCCGTCGGGCAGAGTCGCCACCCGCCCAGCGCCCCAGTTCTGCTCTCGGAGGTCGAGCACGACACCCTCGTCGCCAAACGACGTGTCGAACGACCCGTCGGACATGAAGCGAGCGAGCATCAAGTCGAGCCCACCGCCCGGGGGCTGTCTCACCCCATGCAACACAATGCGACCGTCGGTGCGCAAGGCAATCGAGACGGCGGAGCTGTCTTCGTTTTGGGTCCAGACGAGAGCGACACCATCGTCGCCAAAGCTCGTGTCCAGGCCCTCGCCGTCCGGAAGGACACGAATCACGCTCATTCGGAGCTCGGATGCGCCTAGCAGCAGTCGGCCCTGCTCGTCGATCAACAGCGCACAGCAAGCGGTGCTGCTCGCGAGGCCAAGGTCGAAGCTGAATGTGCCGGCGTCGCCGAAGCTCGTGTCGAGCTCGCCGCCCGGATCATCGGGATAGGTTGGCGCCGGAATTTCGCACCTAGGCGGACACCAGGGCAGAGGCCCCCCCGCAATAGTGCAATTGGGAATCGCCATCCCGTACACGGTGAAGCCCGAGATGGTGGCCGTGATCGTGTTGGCGACCGGGTCGACCGTGCTGCCCGGCACCAGAACCATCTCCGCGGAGTCGTGCGAGCTCGCCAGCATGATGAGCTCACTCTCCTCGACGCCGTCGGGAATCTCGGATTGGTTGTACCCGAGCGTGAGCGTCACAGGCTCCGCGAACACCGAGCCGTCCGGCCCGAAGTCGAAAGCGGTGGGCGTCACCATGCCGGGCACACCGACGTTCACGAGCGGGCTCACGCGGATGTGGATATCCTCCGAGACGGCGCCGGGCGGGAAGTCGAGCTTGACGCGGCCGTTGTGAATCTCGACCACGCCACCATCGGGACCGACCGTCCCCGCGTAGTCGATGACCGGTCCGTCTCTGCTCTCAGTTCCTCCGATGCCGCCGCCACCGGCGTCGCCACCCGTACCGGCACCGCCGCCACTGCCAGCGGCACCGCCAGTCCCGCTCGCGCCACCACCCCCACCGCTACTCGAGCTACAGGCAACCAATCCCGACAGCAACATCACAGTCAAGCCGCACCACCAACGCATTGTGCCCATGCTCTTCTCCTTCTTTCGCAGCGAATCGGGACGATACACCGCGGCGACGGCCAATTGAAAGCATGGCGCCAAGCGGCAGCCACGTAGCTTGTGCGCTCAATCGTCGAAGAACTCCGGATGGCGCTCCTGGTACTCCTCGAACGTGCTCAAGATCGAATCCTCGGCGATTCGTTCCATGATCTGGTCGAGCTCCGCTGGAGGACGCCATTCCGTCGCTTCTGCATAGCTTGGCGAAAGCATCTCGGGGCTGATTCGCAACAAGGGATCGCCCATGATGACCATGCCCAAGTGCCACTCGTCGTTTTGCTTTCCCTTTGTGTTGTACCAGAGGCGGTAGGCTTCGCCCCAGGAATGCCCGGCGGCCAAGCCTCCGTGGAACACGCGCGAACCTTGTGCGGACCCCACTTTGGTCGAGCCGAGGATCGCCAATCCGTGGTCGGTCCCGACCGTGTACACCTGAGCCAGATTTGGGTTGTCGAATCGTGCTGCCGAACAATTGAACAGGTTGTAAAACGAACCCGCGACGTTGTACTCC
>JAFDAJ010000259.1 GCA_019313915.1 Deltaproteobacteria bacterium | reverse complement strand
CTCAACCCTCCACCTTGGATGCCTCCAATGAGGCACCATGTTCGCGCCTGCGACACGGACACAGCGCGCCCTTGCCGTATCCGTCTGGTGGCTAAGCCAGAACGGATAGGCAGGACGCTACTGTTGGCCACCATCAACCCGAAATGCTCACTTGGAGGCGAAACTCGCCTCGATCTTCTTCAAGATCTGCACTCACTGCCCCTGTCCTGCGGCAGCCGCCTGGATCTTCTCCCTCACCGCATCGAGGTTGAAGCTCGCGCCCGCTTGTAACGGTGGATAGTCGATCGCGGATTTCGCCAGTACGGCGACATGCTGCTGGAGATACACGGCTCTCCAGAGATTCGTGACCGCATAGTGGAAACCGAACTTCGACTGACCCTTTTGGTACCCCATGCGCTCGAAGGGATCGAGCCGCAAGTTGTAGACCCTCGGCATATTCACGTGGTCTGTGGGGCCGAACCAGCCTTCCGGCTGCTCGACCAGGACGTACTTGTAGTCGCCAATCCGGGCGGCGGCCAACGTCGACTGGGTGAAGTACCAGATTTCGTTGCGCGCCGTCTTGCCGCCCTTGGTCAACATGTCGGTCTGGTCGTACCCATCCAGATGGTTCTTGAAGGTCTTGCCGCCCAGTTTCTTGCCCTTCAGCAGTTGCTTTTTGATATTCGGATTACCCGCTGCGGTGGCGAAGGTCGGCAGCCAGTCCATGCCCGACATCACACCGTTGATGTACTGGTTCGGCTTGACCTTGCCCGGCCAGCGAATGACAGCGGGGACGCGGAAGCCGCCGTCGCCGGACTCTCCCTTCCAGCCAGCGAACGGCGTGGTGCCGCCGTCGGGCCAGGTGAAGCCCTCTGTGCCGTTATCCGTGGTGACGACGACGATGGTGTTGTCGGCGACGCCCATTTTCTCGAGTTTCTTCATCACCGAGCCGATGATGTCGTCGAACTGGGCCATACCGGCTTCCTGGATCGACCAGCCGTTCTCGCCGTTCATCAGGGCCTCGTACTTAGGAGACAGGTGCGTAAGGACGTGCATGCGCGTGGGATTCAGCCAGACAAAGAAAGGTTTGCCGTCTTTTTTGGCCTTTTCCATGAAGTTGGTGGTGTGTTTCAGGATGACATCGTCCACCGTCTCCATGTTGTACTTGGTGCCCATATTCGGGTGTGGTGCCAGCCCGCCTTCATCAACGATCTTCTGCTTGCCGACCTTGCCCCAGCGCGGATGCACCGTCGGGTCATCCTTGTCGGTCGCCCAGGTGTGCAGGAGATTGCGCGGTCCGACCGTGGTCAAAGCCTCCTTCGGGTAATTGGGAAAGAATGGATCCTCCATGCCATTGAGGTGGTAGAGGTAACCGAAGAACTCGTCGAAGCCATGGACCGTGGGCAGGAATGGGTTGCGATCGCCCAGGTGGTTCTTGCCGAATTGCCCGGTGGCGTAGCCCTGGTCCTTCAGCACGGTGGCAATGGTCGGCGCTTTATCAGGCATCCCGGCGCCGGCCTGGCCCACCGTGGTGAGACCGACACGAATCGGCAACTGGCCAGTGACAAACGCCGCCCGGCCCGCCGTGCAGCTCGCCTCGGCGTAGTAGTCGGTGAAGATGGCGCCCTCGGCGGCCAGCTTGTCGATGTTGGGTGTGGTCCCCCCCATCATGCCGCGGTGATAGGCACCGATGTTCCAATAGCCGATGTCGTCGCCCATGATGACGACGATGTTCGGCTGTGCAGGCTGCTTCTGCTTACGCTTCGCATCCGCGGTACAATTCAAGAGCATCACCACGCCCACGAGCAGCGCGATCCCGCCCGCACGCCCGAAGCGCGACTTCTTCATTCTTTGACTCGTCATCGTTCTTGCTTCTCCTCTTCTGACTGATAGCCGATTCGTAGGCCCTGTTTGAGTCGCACCAAGAGCACACGAGTACGGCGCGTGGTGTCAGTCTGGTCTTCGAATGCCAATCCTGCGGTTAGGGCCCTCAAACCAGGAGGACTGTACCGTGTGCCGGGCCTTGAATAGGCCGCAAACGCTATCAAGATTCGGCAAAATGCCCCCTGGGTCGGGGGCTGCGCCCATGGCAATCTCCTTCTCCCCTTTTGCCACCGGCAAAACCGATCAGACTGGCCTCGTCTCGTCTCTGTTCACTTCGTGGGGAACACGTGCTTCCAGTCTCTTTTCATATCAACCACGATCCAGCCGTTGTCAGCGGCGATATCGAGCACCTTGTCGAGCGTTCCGACTTTGCTTTTGCGGTCATAGGCGTACTCACGATCGGCATCCGTGTGGTGAACAAACAAACCCAATCGGAGCCCGTCACCGGCCTTGGTGTATTGGATCATCTGCATGTCACTGTCTGAGTTTCCGAAGGCAAGGATCGGGCGGCGACCGATGTGCTCGTATATGCCGACCGGTTTACCTGCCTTGTCGTCGAGGAAATTGAGCTCCGGAATCCGAACCAGAACCGGCTTTCCATCTTTTATCTGGAACTCGCTCTTGACGCTGGAGCCGACGACCTGTTCGGGCGGAACCCCGTAGACCCTTTCGGACCAAGGTCGCATGAACTCAATACCCCCACCGGACACGATGAAGGTCTTGAATCCGTTTTTCCGTAGATAAGCCATGAGCTCGAGTTGCGGCTTGTAGACGAGCTCGGTGTAGAGCCGCTTGAACTTGGGATGCCTGGCGGTGGCGACCCACTCCGTCACGATGCGCTCAAACTGCTCGGCCGTCATTCCCGTATGCGTGGCCGCCAACATCTCCATGATGCCCTTCTTGCCCGACGCCGCGACCGTCTTCATGTCGCCTTCCAGAAGCGCTTTGAATGGCTGCGTCGTCTTCCATTCCGGGTGCTGCGGGGCGAGCTCTTTCACCCGGTCGACCATGAAGGTGACCTGAGTGTAGATCGGCTGCTCCACCCATAGAGTACCGTCGTTGTCGAAGGTGGCGATGCGTTCCTCGGGCGGCACATAGTGCTTGCTGCCCTTTGTGGTCACTGACCGAACAAATTGGATGATTGCCGATTTGGTCGGTCCCTTGGTCCAGGACGGCAGCGGATCGCGTGCCTGCGCATGCGCTGGTGAAAAGGCCAGCGCCATTAACACGAGCGCTGCTGAAACAGGCGCTGCCGCCTTCAGTTCTGTTCTGCGTGTTCCCATGATTGATTGCTCCGTGTTGCTTCCCTGGTGGCTTCCTCTACCGCTCCTGCGCTGCGGCAGCCTCTTGGATCTTCTTCTTGAGGGCGTCTTGACCAATCCTGCGGTTAGGGCCCTCAAACCAGGAGGACGCTAACGTATCCCTGGCCTTGAATCAGCCACAAACGTTGTATAGATTCGGCAGACGCTATCTAGATTCGGCAACATTCCCCTGCGTCGGGGCTGCGCCCCGGGGCTGAGCGCCCTGTTCCCGATCGTGATTACCGATGAACGCCACCATTCAACGACTGGAGACCGACGACTTCACCGAGGTGGAGCAGAGTTTATCTGGATGGGATCAACGATATCGACAGATCGGCCTTGGTCAATTCCACGGCAATCTCCTTCTCACCGGGATGGGCTCCCTTGGGATCTTCGGAGGCCGGTGGGGGAGCGCGATGCATTACCGGGGGGTTCCACCGGAAGGAACCGTCGCTCTAGGAGTCACGCTGTTTCAGCCCGAGGACGGACGTTGGATGGGGCAGCAGATGACGGCTAGCGAGGTGATCATCCAGCCCTCTGCATCCGAAGGAGAGTTCATCACTGCACCGTTCTGGGACGGTGCAGTGCTCACGATCCCTGAAAGCGACTTGGCTCAAGCCATGACTGATTTCGGCGATGTGGACCCGCTCGCCATGCTGCGTCGTCCGCATCTCGTGCGACTATCGGCGGAGGCTTCTGCTCGGGTCCGCAAGGCGTGCATCGCGTATCTGCGCGCAGCGAGGTCCCATGAAGCGGGCACGGACGCGGCTACGCGCATCTCTGAGATGGCCACATCCACGGTCGAGCTGATCACTCGCGAGTTGGTTTCCGCTCGAATACCTTATGACTCGAAACCGGCGACGCACCGCCAGCGTCACCTGGTCCGCGAGGTCGCACAACATTGCGCCGATCGGGAGCGTGATCCGATTCGAATCGCCGATCTGTGTCGCGAAGTGGGCGTCAGCGAGCGCACGGTGCGTTACGCCTTCCAGCATGTGACCGGACTCCCGCCTTTGACGTTTCTGAAGAGACAGCGGTTGAACCGGGTTCGCGATGCGCTGCGCGATCGCAGTCCCACGGGAACCCTGATCAAGCGAATCGCGCTTAGCCAAGGCTTCCAACATCTCGGGCAGTTCTCCCAGGACTACAGACGACTGTTCGGCGAGACACCCACGGAGACACTTCGACGGCGTGGTGCGACCCTCGAGGGTGATCAGCTCTCGATGGAGCTGGGGCACCCAAGCTAGATTCCTGAGGCAGCGCTCGGGCACCAAGAAAATGCAATTAGGAATCCCTCACTTGTGCCAGGAGCCGCAACACAGCGCGCGCCAGCTCTCGTGACTCTGCATGCCGAGAGCTCGACAAGACCTTGCGGGCCAACGTCCCCAAGGTCTGGGCGATGGGCACGTCTCCCACGTCCGCCCTTCCCTGCGTCGGCTCGCCTTCGATTTTGCCAGTTGGCAAAGCGTTTTCCCGAAAGTACTTTTCGCTGTCTTTTGGTTCCGGTAACTCGGGATCCGGTTTTCGATTCCCACCGCCTCCACCATTCGGGCGCTACTTGCGAGTCGTTTTGGGGGCGCTCGCCTTCCGCGCGCGTTTCGCCACTTCAGCAAATCGCTTCGCCTCTTCGAGCCATGTCAGCCGCTGCGCGGGCGTGAGCCGGAGCCATGCTTTTCGCTGCTCCGCGTCGTGCAATCTCCAGCCCTCATCCATCGCTTTCATCACCCTCTAGATTAGCACGCACGATTGCATCAAGCTGAGTAATGTCGTCCAGATCCTTCGGCCGCCCTACGCGCTGCTTGAGAGCGCGCAGATCGTCGATCCCAACAACGTGAACGGTCGTGCCGTCTTCCAGCAGCGCGTCGAGTCGACGAGACCAAGCCTCGCTAAAATCGAAGGGCTCCTCGACGAAAAGGTCCACCTCCGTGGCGAGATGATTCGGACTCCACAGCGAGAACACTGTCAGACCTTTCTCCTCGCGCCAGGTCGCTCGAATGTCGTCGTTTGCAAAGTCCTTTGCCGGAACGGGCGCACGAGGTCGATAGCCCAGCGTCTGCAAGGCGGCGATGGCGGCCGACGCGTTCGCTTGGGTGAGCTCGAGAACCAAATCCAGGTCTGCTGTGAAGCGTGGATACCCATGAAGAACCACGGCGACGCCCCCCACGACCAAGTAGCGAACCTCGGCATCGTCGAGGGACTTGAAGATCTCCGTGAGCGCTCCTCCGGCCATCTGCCTAACGTATCACGAGCTGCAGCGTCTGACGGTCAAACCACGCGCAGCGCCCCCCAGGCGCGACGAACGTGGGCCAGCCACTCATCCAGGCGACGCAAGTTCGGGACACGTGTCCCGAGTTGATCCGCAAACTTGGATTCACTGGGTTATGGCGGGGCCTCAGCATCGAGACCGTTCCACCTAATCGCTATTGAATCATGCGAAACACGGTGCTCTGACGACGGTTCGATTCCCACCGCCTCCACCACTTAAGACAAGCGATTGCTTGTGGTTAGCGCATTCGCCGATCGCGAGTGACCACATAGTGACCATCGCCCGGTGGCGTCGGCGCGGGTTCGTCGAGTTTGGCGACGGCCTGTTTGAGCCGTGACTCGCTCAAATGGGCGTAGATCATCGTCGCCTCGATGTTCGCGTGGCCCAAGAGCTCCTGAACCACCTTCAACGGCTCGCCGCGCATCACGAGATGGCTCGCGAAGGTGTGTCGAAGCACATGCCACTGGATGGTGCGGTTGAGTCCCGCCCTTCGGCAGGCGCGAGGCAACACCCGCTTGATCATGTCCCGGGTCAACAGAGCGCCGTCCTCCTGGCAGAACAGCAGCTCTCCGCGGAGGTGCCGATGGTCTTTCAGTATCCGGACGAGACTCCCAGGAATCGGGACACGGCGCGACAGCCCGTTCTTCGGAGTCCCGAAGATTTTTTTCCAGACCGATCGTTTCACGAAGATCTGGCCGTTGACCAGGTCCACGTCCGTTTGGCGTAGGGCGAGCAGCTCGCCTAACCGGAGCCCAGCCTTCAATGCGGTCGCGACCATCGGGCGGAACTCCCGGACCGTTGCGTCGAAAAGGCGCTCGGCCTCGTCGAAGTCGAGGAAATCGAAGTCGGGCCTGCGTGCCTTCATCCATTTGATGGTGGGCACGACCTCGATCAAGTCCCACTCTTGAGCAGAGCGGAGCGCCCTGCGCAGGACCGATAACTGGTTGTTGATCGTCTTCGGCGACAAGCCCTTCGAGAGTTGCGCGCTCTTGAAGCGCTCGAGCTCTCGAACTCCGATTTCGGAGACTCGCCGCTTGCCGAAGAACGGCGAAAGGTGACAGCGGATGATCAGCTCCTTGGATTTGATCTCGCTCGGCTTGTTGTTGGTCTTCGCATACGTCTCGAGCCATTCCCTGAGAAAGGACTGGCACGTAGGCGCAGTGGCGCTCTCCTCGGACTTCGCAGTCTGAGGGGTCAACGGCTCGCCTTGCATCAGGCGCTGAAGGAGGAGCCGTTCGTACTCCTTTGCGCCTCGTTGAGTATCGATGGGCGATTTCTTTCGGTAGCGTTTGCCTTCGTACCTGAAGTCGACCGTCCATCTTCCATCTCGTTTGATGACCGTCATCGTTGGTTATTCCTCCGATGCGGACACCCGGTTTTCCTGCATGTACCGTAGCACATCGGTCTTCAGGAATCGGACACGGCGGAGCACTCGGATGTGGGTGATACGCTTGCCGGATATGAGCGCATAGACACTCTTGTCAGAGATGCGAAGAAACTCTGCGAGCTCAGGGACCGTGAGGACATCCGGAAGCTCGTCGGTCGTCGGACGCGATGAGCGCGCGCCCTCAACATCCATTTGCGTCACGACGTGCTCTCCTTTAAAAAAGCTGCCCCCGCTGACGGCATCACGAATGATCTCCCGTAGGTCGGACTTGGTCGTGACGACGAGATCGAGGGAGTCGCTCATCTCTTAGGGTCCAGCTCGAGGTCAGGGTCCATCAGCCTCTCGATTTGTTCCGGCGTGAGCCCAGGCGGACGTTTAAGCGGGGGCGGAAACCGCTTGCTATGCCCGAGGACGCTTCCGACTCCGCTCGGCCTCCGCTCAGCGGCCTTCACGGGTTTGGGCTCAACGGACGCGACGGCCTGGCAGTGCTTTCGACAGTAGCGAAGAAA
>JAFDAJ010000258.1 GCA_019313915.1 Deltaproteobacteria bacterium | reverse complement strand
GCTACCGGCCGTGCCGCCACTACCGCCGGTGCCACCATCGTCGCCGCAACCGACGGCGGCGATCATCAGGGAAACGAGAGCAATACTTAGTCGCAACTTCATGGGTTACTTCTCCTAGATTTTGACTCAAACAAAACAACATGATTCCTGACTGCCAACCGGTCGTTCAAGGGCTGAGAAATATGTTCGCTGCCCGTTGCCTCGGGAGCGCCGGTGTCCGGTTGAGGCCGAGTATCATCGCAAGGGCAGGACAGGGCAACTCTGCAGCGTGTGAAGCCTCAGTTCGTGCAGTATCCGCTCCGGCGGATCGTTCAGAGGGACCGGCAAACAATGGGGAGCGCGCCCGAGGAGAGGAAACCGAAAAGCCCGGCCTGACGCATGCGCGCCGTCAAGCCGGGCCGTTCGTGGGTCGCGGAGAATCAGTCGACGGGCGTATCCGTCCAAACGCCGCCTCGTTGGGCAGCCAGTGCTTCCATGGAGAGAGGGCCATCGGCAATGCGTACGACGTGGCACTGGGTACACGGTGCCCCGGTCGCGACAGAACTCGCTCCACCGTGAACTTGATCCACCGGCAATCCGGTTACTGGGTCCGTGTATACCTTGCCATCCGCCTCGTTATCGCCAACCAAGAATTCCCATGTGTTGATGCCAGGTTGGAACAAGTACACGCGGGTTGACGGGAAGGCGTCGAAGTCATCCCAGTCGGGAGCACCAAACGGACCCTGACCGGAGATGTTTACAGCCTCGATGTCGCCAGTTGCGTCACCCACGGACATCGTCATCGGGAACGACACATAGTGATCGCGCGTCGTGTACTCCCAGAGGTGCACCTCGAAGCATACGTCGTACGTGCCGCCCTCGACCAGCGTGACGTCGTCGCCGTTGGCGTGGCCGGTGTCCATCGCGCGCTGCATCTGGACCTTCCAGACGCCGAGCCCGGTGTCCGGCGTGTCCGGGGTGTAGGTCGTGCCGTAGGCCGTGATGTCGACGCGGCCGTTGGTGCCGCCGTTGTCGTCCAGTCGCAGGATGCGGCGCGGGACGGTGTCACCCTCGGCGGGCGTGTAGCCGGTCACGTCCGCCCAGGCGATGATGCCCGGGTTCGGCGCGTTGGGCCCGAGGACCGCGGCGTTCTCGCGCGTCATGTAGTAGAAGGGTGTGAGCCAGAAGTCGTCCCATGGGAAGGTGAAGTCGCCCCAGGTGGTGGCCGGGTCGAGCATGAAGTCCGGGCTGCCGTCCGTGATGCCCTGGTTGAAGAAGACGGACTGTCCACCACTGCCGGTCGCCGTGTCGCGGTCGCCCTTGCGGCCGCCGTCGTCACTGCCGGACGTGCTGCCCGTCCAGTTCAGAGCCAGGATGTTCTGGTCGTCGGCCATGGCGATGGGGTTGCTGCGCGCTCCTCGCCAATGCCAGAGGTCGAGGACGGGATCCCCGTCGCCGGCGCCGCCCGCGACCTCGGCCGGGTCGACCCACTTGCCGTCATGACCATTGGCCGCCGTCCACTCGGGCATGTGGCGGCTGTCGTTGTGGCACGTGAGGAAACAACCGACCGCGCCGAAATCCGACACGTTCGCGGTCGAGCCCACGTTGGAATCGTTGATCATGATCGACGTCCGCTGCTCGTAGATCGTCGACAGAATATCGGTATCCCCTTGGTCTTCGTCTTGGTCGATTGAGGCTTGGGCATCCCGTCGGTCGCCGCCTTCCTTCTGCCAGGCGCCATTCGTATAGCGAAGGTACTGATGCCGCTTGCCCTCGTTGCCACGATAAGTGACACGCCAGAAGAACGTGTCGTCGTTGTACGCCGCTTGAACGTCGTAGGGTAGAATATTTCCGTGGTCACCGTTGTGACCTTCCAACGTCGGCAACGGCGGAAGGGCATCAGCACCGTCCATCCCGTCGGTACCGTCCGCACCGTCGGCACCGGGGGCACCGGGGGCACCGTCGGCACCGTCGGCACCGGGGGCACCGGGGGCACCCTCGGTACCGTCCGCACCGTCGGCGCCACCGCAGGCAGCCATCGAAACGATGATTACAGGTAGTATGATTGCAAACAGACGAACTCTCATTACCAAGCCCCTTTCAGATACGTGTTTCCGATTTGTTCTTGGGGCCGGTACCTCAAGATTGCAATGAGCGCCAACTTCCGTACGCGAAACAATCAGATTAACTGCTTCTGTAGCGCCCGAATCAATCAGCCCAAAGCAAGGCGTGTGCCAACGTAGATCCGCTGGTTCTTTGGAGGTTGTAGCAAGCCATGGCCGCAAATCCTGCGTCTTGCGAGGAGCCCGGCGCACTGATTGCGCGCACGAACCTGTGGGGCGTGATCTATGGCGTCAAGGAGTTCCTTCCCTTGCTTCGCCAGCACCTGGAAGGTCACATCGTCAACGTCTCGAGCATCAACGCGGCCGTTCCCTTTCCCTCGAACGCCCCCTACAACATCTCGAAGTACGCCATTGCTGGCCTCTCGTGGTGCCTCCCCTAGACTGCAACCTAAGAATCGTCGGGGGGAACGGTCCCTGGATTGCCTGTCTCATCACCAGGGTTCCGATTCAGCAGTCGCGGCCTAGAGGCCAGACGTTTCGAGCAGTGCCAGTATGGCCGCGCCGACCCCGTAGTTGAGGTCATCCTCGAGCGGAACCTCGGTGTACCCTTCGAACGTCGAAGGATCGGTGCCTCCGGAAATCCCGGTGACAAACGGGCGGCCTTGTTCGTCGGTTTCCACGGCACCCTTTACCGCCTCGATGGCGCGTTTTGCCGCGTCTAGCTCCTTTTGGCCCAGCAGTCCGTAGCGGTATGCTCTAGCCATACCGTAAGCGAAGAGCGCGGTCGCACTTGTCTCGCGGTAGTTATCGCCCTCGCCGGGTCGATTCATGACGGTCCACCACATCCCCGAGTCGGCGTCCAGCGTTGCAAGGATGCCCTCGACCTGACTGCGGAACATGCGCTCCGCGTTGGGGTCCGACTCCCCGCGCAAGCGTAGAATCCGCAGGTAGTCGGCCAACGACGCGGTAACCCAACCGTTGCCACGCGCCCAATAGATATCGTCATCGAACTCTTGGACCCAGTCATCGGCATGCACCATGAGCCCGTTCTCATGCTGCAACACCTCAGCAAAGATGCCGAGCTGCTCCGACATCAGAGCGAGCGCATCGACATCGTCGGTAGACTCACCATGGCGATTGAGAACCATGCCGAACATGAACAAGCTGTCTACCCATATCGAAGTCAGGGGGGTGGCTGATGCCTCCTTCCTCGGTCCGCGGTGCATCCCGCAGATAGTCGAGCACATCGACGACGACATTCTGGTATTCGGCGTCGTCCATCTCGGCCAACAACGCGAGTGCAGTCAGGGCCGGGGGGCATGAGTCGCTCCAGACAATCCTGTAGCCCTCTTCGATGTGATGGTCGAGATACGCTTGGTAGTAGTCGTGAATACGCGCATCGCCGGTGACGCGATGGAGCTCGGTGAGCGCGAACATGAGCACGCCAGAAGTCCAGTCCCAAAGCTCGAGCGGTGCCGGATGCTCGTCGATGTACCGAAGTGCAATGTCAGTGGCGAGACCGATCTGATTCGAGGTTGGATCTCGCCGGAGCGCGTAACACTCCTCGTCCGAGATCGGTTCATCGCAGGCGTCGAAATAGGAAGAGTCCGTATTCGAGCCACAGCCCGTCGCTTCCAGCATGAACAGGAGGCAAATCGCAACTGCCGCTAGGGGGTTCTTGTTCGCATACATGTGTTCACCTCATCAATCTAAGAAGCGACTCACCTCACGGGACCGATTGGCGAAGTCTAGCTTTAGAGACTGACCCGCATGCCCAAATGAGATGACCTCCCCCCGGAACTCGGAGGAGCTGTAGGGGTTGTCGTATCTCGGAAAGTCACCAACGACGAGCGCAGATCCGTCCTGGGTGATCGGACCGTCCCAGCCCATCATCAGACGGCCTTGTGACGGCGACACGTAGTCCACTGAGAGAGCCTCCGAGTCGGCGGCCAGCGACGCGCCCAAGATCGCCGTCTTGAACGCACCGAAGTCAGCGTAGTCCGGGGCACGGGCGAGCTCGCAGATCCAGATGGTCTTTTCACCATCTGCGATGATCTCGTAGTCGCCCAACTCCGCACTATCCGGATCGCTGTTTTCTAACCAGTCGGCATCCGGGTCGGACGACCATAGCGCCAAATAGCCATCGCCCTTGCGGGCAAAGAACCATCCACCCTCTTTGTGGGCGTCATCAAACTTATCTTTGGGTAGAAAGGCGTGCGTGTAGAGCGGTTGATCGGTGACATACAGCTCGGTCTCGGTGTCGACGTCGTACAGTGAAATGACTACGTTCTTGACCTGAATCGCCCGCGGCATGGTTCCGTAGCCAACCCAATAGCGGGGCGTCGGCCCATCCAGGCTTTCGTTGGCAGGATGGGTGGTAAACGCAACCGCATCCATCCCGAGCGTCGCCTGCCATATCGATTGTTGATCCCCGCCGTAGCCCTTCCGCCAATCCTGTGCCGTGCTGAGCATGTAGTCCGGAGTTCGATACGTATAGATGTTGACCTCCGGACGCATGTTCCGGGTGAGGTCTTTCTCCTGAGAAACGGCCAGCGCAGTGCGGATCGTCTCGTCCCTGAGGACATCCTCGAAGTCCTTGAATGGGGCGAAGTCCGCGTGCTCCCACCATTTGTAGGCGTCGAGCATTTCGACGAAAAGGCCGATCGTCAGAGGATGCGTGTAGGCCTCGAGCGTTAGGAAAGTCATGCCATCTTCGAGCAATGAGGTGTCGAGCCCCCAACTCGCCGCTTCTTCGAGCCTGATGCCCATACGCTGTCGGTTTTCGTACTCTTGCCGCTCGAAGTCGCGAGCCATGTCGTAGACGACCCGTGGCAACTGATAGGTCGTGCTCAAGGCCAGCGACGACGAGCTCATGTTGCCGGGTCCAAACTCGTTCAAATCGAACAGCAGCTTGAACGTGGAGCCGGTATTGTCCCTATTGCCGCTCATCTTGTGCTCGTAGGTGCGGCCGTGGGTGCTTCCAAAGTTCCCTTTGAAGTGATTCGAGGCCATGTCGGCAAAGATCACATCCAAGACGATCGACGCGAGCTGCCTCAACTCCTCGTCCTCGCCCAATTCGATCAGCGCCACGAGGGCTGGGATGTCCTCGTCGTAGTAGACGTTGGAGAGCCACTCGCTGAAACCGGACTGATAGCGGAGCTCCAACCACCGCATGATACGAGGCCTGAAGGTCTCCATCTTCTCGAGGCCCGTTTCACCGCTTGCGGCGAACACTTCATTTGGATAGAGCTGGCCGGCGAGGTACGCGCCGGTGCTGAATAAGATGAAGTGGTTCTCGGTCCAGTAGACCATGTCGTCGGTATCGACGGGGTCAGCCTCGGTTTCGAGCTCGTCGGGCCAGTACTTGAAGGCGAGGATGGTGTCCTTGGCGTTGCGGAGGATCTGCTCGCTCAGCAACTCCGAGTCCGAATATTCGTAGACCATCCAAAGCACGGCAGGAAGCTTGAAGTCGGCGGTGTCCAACCGATCGTTCATGCGATCGAGGTCGTGTTGGATCTTGGATTCGTCCGGAGCGACAGCACGCGCCAGCCGCATCACCTCGGAATAGGTATTGCGGCTCTCACTGTTGATCGTCTCGGCGAAGAACGCTTCTTTTCGAAGCTCGTATCCGGTCGGCACGACGTCAGGACTCGTCGAGCACCCAAGCCAAGCCGTACCGAAAAGCAGAAAAACGAAACCCGCTATCCGTTTCATTGAAAGTACCTCCGCCCGGCTTGGTTGTGACATAGCTCAATCGCTAGAAGCATGCAGCCATCAAAGGCGATGAAGGTGAGCATGATGGAGTGCTCTTCCCCGCAGTGCCGCAAATCATTCGCTTCACTTGCTTCGGTGGCGCAATACGTGCGGCGCATCCAACCACAAACGTGCTTTGGAAGAACCTCACCGTGGTTGGCGTCTAGAACCGAACCCCCGGCGGGCGCCAGCGTGGGACTACCGGCAAACACGGTCAGCTCTGTGTCAGAGCTTCCAGCGTTTGGCGAGGTAGTACATCATCGTTTCGTCGCTGCCGCCGCCGATGCTTGCGATTCGCGTGTCGCAGAATGCTCG
>JAFDAJ010000093.1 GCA_019313915.1 Deltaproteobacteria bacterium | reverse complement strand
GCACTGGCACTGGCACTGGCACTGGCACTGGCACTGGCACTGGCACTGGCACTGGCACTGGCACTGGCACTGGCACTGGCACTGGCACTGGCAGATCGCGACTTGGTCCTCGCTTGTCCTTGGATTGGGATTGGGTCCCACGCGGGGTGAGACCCAATCCCAATCCAAGGAGTCGCTCATGGAAAAGACGAACGTTTACGACAGAGCACGGACGGTGGTGCGAGAACTAGCTCCCCTTCTCCACACGATTCGCGAGCAGGACAAGTCACTTGCCGATCAACTCAAGCGAGCTGCGCAGAGCGTGGTGCTGAATATCGCGGAGGCGCGCGGGAATGACGCAGGGAATGCGCGGGCGCGGTTCTCCACCGCATGTGGGTCCGCGAAGGAAGTTCGCGCGGCACTGAACATCGCAAGCGACTGGGGCTACATCGAGACGCACAGGGCGACTCACCTCGACGAGCGGCTCGACGAAGTGTGCGCCATCACCTGGTGCTTGGGGCGCAGGCTCTAGCGGCCCGAGAGCCTCCAGGACATCGCGCAGACCTCATCGAGCGCGACGTCCACTGCTTGGACCTTCGAGTTCGGGAAGTATCCGTAGGCGACTCCAAGCTGCAGCCCCGCGCGGACCTCTTTGGCCGAGCCGCACGCCGACGCGAATCGCGCTCTCGCCGTTCCGGCATCGTTTCCATCGGCTTCGGCAATGTTGAGCACAACGCTATTCATCGCCCGATGGATTTGATCGAAGAGCGACCTATCCCGCTTGCGAACCATCGGAAGTACCTGCCGCAGCCCGCCTGCTGCCTCTAGCGCCCGTTGCTGAATGATGAGTCCCATGAGTGATCTCCTTTGCCCGTTGCTGAATGATGAGTCCCATGAGTGATCTCCTTTTTCCGAGTGAGTGGGGTTCCCCAGAAGGGCGAAGCCCGCACCCCACTCACTCGGAAAAAGGAGATCACGAGGACCAAGTAGAGTCCCGAGGTCACTGGCACCGTCACTAACACTGGCACCGACACTGCCACTGACACTGGCACCGTCGCTGACACTGGCACTGGCACTGGCACTGCCGCTGACACTGCCGCTGGTGGAACGCGACCGAGTAGGCCCGCCGCGTGCCGTTCTCCGGTGTTGCAGTTGCCTTTTGCGCGGTTACGAGCTCTTCCCGAGCATCAACGAGAAGAACGATGCGCCCGTGTGTTTCATCATCCCGATGATGTAGACGAGCGCAATCCCCCCATCGAACGCGCAGATTCCATATTGCCACGACTCGGCGATGCCTTTCGGGACCATGTACATGATGCTGGCCACTGCGGTCAGGCGGACGAAGCCCTGCCAGAAGATGACCGGGGCGCGAACCTTCATGTCTTGCGTGGACCACATGAGCGCGGCGCCCGCGAAGATCAGGAAGGCGCCGCAGGTCATCAGCGCGCCAAAGTGGGTGTCTTGAGGTTCGAGGATGGCGGCCGCCCAAGTCGCGAGACCGATCGGGATGTCCAAGAACCCAGTGATCAAAACGAACTTCCTCAGCACTATCCTCTCCCTCTGCGGTCGGGCGTGAGCGAGTCTAGGCGACCTGCGCGTGGGTGTCACTTGGTTGCGTGCGGCGTCGATGACCACTAGACGAGAGACCGACCGTGGCAGCGTCATCCGAATTCGATCCGGACCGAGAGCGCGGGCCCGTCGCCTGGATGGCGAAGAACCCCGTCGCCTCCAACGTCCTGATGCTCGTTTTGATCGTGGGCGGTCTCGTGACGCTGATGTCGGGGATCAAGCAAGAGGTGTTCCCCGAGGTCGACATGGACGTCGTCGTGGTCGAGGTCGTCTACCCTGGAGCCAGCCCCGCGGAGGTCGAACAGGGGGTCGTTCTCGCGATCGAGGAAGCGATTCGCGGCGTCGACGGCATCAAGGAGGTTCAGTCGACGGCTAGGGAAGGTGCCGCAATGGTGAGCGCAGAGCTTCTCCTCGGCACCAAGCAGGATCGCGCACTGAATGACGTCAAGAGCGCGGTCGACCGGATTACCTCGTTTCCGGCCGACACGGAGCGTCCGACCGTCAGCATTCTTGCCCCACGCCAACAGGCGATCTCGATCGTGCTCTACGGCGATGTCGACGAGGCCACCCTACGCGCGGTCGCCGAAGACAGCCGACGCGAGCTGCTACGCGATGATCGAATCACGTACGTCGAACTGACGGGCATTCGTCCCCTCGAGATCAGTATCGAAGTCCCACAAGCCCAGCTCCGCAAGCACCATCTCACCCTCGACGAGATCGCGGCGCGCATACGAGCGGCCTCGGTCGAGCTCCCGGGAGGCGCCGTCAAGACCACCGGCGGCGAGGTCCTGCTTCGAACGACCGAACGGCGGGATCGCGGCGACGAGTTCGAAAACATCGTCCTTCTGAGCCCGCCTGACGGATCTCAGGTACGTGTTCGTGACGTCGCGACCGTGAAAGACGGGTTCCAGGAGAACGACCGCAAGGCCACGTTCAACGGCAAGCGGGCCGCTATGATCAACGTGTTCCGGGTTGGCGACGAGACCCCCCTGACGGTGGTCGCCGCGGCCAAAGCGCACGTCGAGAAACTGCAGAAGACCCTGCCCGCGGGGCTATACGCCGCGCCCTGGTTTGACGCCGCGGAGATCTACGAGCAACGGCTATCGCTTCTGATGCGCAACGCACGCATCGGCCTGCTGCTGGTGCTGCTGATCCTGGGCCTCTTTCTCGAAGCCCGTCTCGCGTTCTGGGTCACTCTGGGCATTCCGATCTCGTTCTCGGGAGCCCTGCTGCTCTTCCCGAGCGCGGACCTCTCGATCAATATGATCTCCCTCTTTGGATTCATCGTGACCCTCGGCATGGTGGTCGATGACGCGATCGTGGTCGGCGAAGCGATTTACAAACAGCGGTCCGAGGGCAAGGGGCTCCTGGAGGCTGCCATCGTCGGTGCGAAGGAGGTCGCACAGCCTGTCGTCTTTGCGATTGTGACGACCTGCGTGGCGTTCGCGCCGATGCTCATGGTGCCGGGCGTGATGGGGAAGTTCTTCCGCGTGCTCCCGACACTCGTCATCGCAGTTCTTCTGATCTCGCTGCTCGAATCGCTGCTGATCCTCCCCGCACACCTCTCTCACCCAATGCCTGGGTGGCTGAGAACCGTGCTGGCGCCTTACCTCTGGCTGATGAAATGGCTCTCCAAGCTAGAAGTTCCGCGGCGGTTGGAGGAACACATCCAGTTTGGCTATATCCCATTCCTGCGCAGGGCACTGCACTGGCGATACTTCACGATCGCGGCCGGGGTAGCCATCCTCATCCTGACTGCCGGAATGGTCGCGGGGCGAGTTCCCTTCACGTTCATGCCCAAGGTCGAAGGCGACCTGATCACCGCCCAGCTCAAGATGCCGGTGGGGACGCCGATCGCAGTTACCGAGCGCATCACCAAACACATCAGCGCGACCGCTCTGTCAGTGCTCGAAGATGCCGAGCAAGCCATGGAAGACCCCCGGCCGATCTCTCGCGGGCTTTACCAAGACGTGGGCGCGAGCTCGACGCTCGAACCCGGCTTCGATGGCGTCTTCGCAACCGAAGGAACCGAGCGCTCGACGGTCATGATCTACCTCGTCAGCTCGGACGATCGAGAGATCACGACACAGCAGTTCGTCGAGCGCTGGCGCCAAGCGATCGGCGAAATCCCGGGTGCCGAGTCGATGGTGTTCAGATACGAATTTGGTGTCGAGCCGGGCAACCCCGTCGACATTCAACTCATTCACGAGGACGTGGCGACGCTCGAGAACGCCGCCCAGAGGCTCGCCTCGGAAATCGCGTCCTACAGTGGTCTTCGCGACATCGAAAGCGGCGTCACCAAGGGTAAGGAGCAGCTCGATTTCCGCCTCACCGACGTGGCGATCGCCCAGGGCATCACCGAGATGGATCTCGCGCGTCAGGTTCGCGCATCGTTCTTTGGCGCGGAATCACTGCGTCAACAGCGCGGCCGCGACGAGGTGCGAGTCTACGTGCGGCTGCCGCGCGAGGAGCGGGAGTCCCTGTACCACGTCGACAACCTCATCATACGAACGCCCGCCGGCGGGGAGATGCCGGTGTCGGAGGCTGCGATCGTATCGCGCGGGCAAGCGTACACCGTCATCAACCGGACCGACGGTCGCCGCAACATACGGGTCATGGCCGACATCGCAGACGAAGACACCAACTCGAACGAGATCAACGCACAGATCCGTCGACGGGAGCTCCCGCAGCTCGTGGCTGACATCCCCGGCCTAACCTACGACCTCGGTGGCGAGCAGGAGCGGCAAGCGGAGACCATGAATGCTTTGGGTCTTGGATTCGGTCTCGCACTGATCACGATCTTTTCGATCCTCGCGGTCGTCTTTCGAAGCTACGCTCAGCCACTCCTCGTGATGTCCGGCATCCCGTTCGGGATGGTCGGCGCCGTGTGGGGTCACGTGGTGATGGGTTTCGACCTCAGCCTGATGAGCATGCTTGGGCTCGTTGCTTTGTCGGGAGTCGTCGTCAACGACTCGCTGATCCTCATCGTCGCGATCAACCGCTATCGCGCCGAAGAAGGTCTCGGGTTGTGGGAGGCGGTGCTCGCCGGGAGCGTGCGTCGGTTCCGGCCCATCTTGCTGACCTCGCTGACCACCTTTTTCGGTCTTGCTCCGATGATCTTGGAGACGTCGGTCCAGGCGCGTTTCTTGATTCCGATGGCAGTGTCGCTTGGCTTCGGAGTCCTTGCCGGCACCTTCATCATGTTGCTAATCATTCCCTGCGGCTACCTCATCCTCGAGGACGCCCAAAGGACGATGGGAAACTTCGGCGCACGGCTACGCGGCAACCCGACGATCCCGCCTCCTGGACCGCCACGCAGCGGGCTCGACGCTCTGACGACCGGACATTGAGCGCGCGCAGCGAGGCCTCCATTGCGCTGATTTTGGCATCAGCGTATCCTCGGCGACTTCTGGGCTAGGATTTCGAGGGCTTTGGCGTGCGCAACACCGACTTCACATTGATGCGGGTCTTTTGCATCGGGGGCTTCGTGCTCGCTGGCCTTACGGGCTGCGACGGCAGCGACGCCTCGTCGCCGGCTGTCGAAGTAGACGCCGGACCGGTTGCGCTTCGGCGACTGACCGCCGAACAGTTCACCCGCAGCATCCACGACACCCTGGGCGAGCACATCACGGTGCCAAGCCGTATCGACCCGGATGACCGGCGCGATGGGCTTTTTGCCGTGGGCTCTTCGTTTGCGAGCGTAACGCCGTCGGGTTTCGAGAAGTATGAAGCCGCCGCATCCGCCGTGGCGGAGCAGGCGCTCGATGCTGCGCATCGAGACGACGTGGTTCCATGCCAGCCACAATCCCTGACATCCAGCGACGAGGAGTGCGCAAGAGCGTTCGTGGAGCAAGCCGGGCGGCGACTGTTTCGCCGATCGCTGACGACAGAAGAAGCTGACGCTCGAGTCGCGATCGCAGCTGAGGCGGCAAACACGTTGAACGACTTCTACGCGGGGCTCGAGCTGGCTCTGATCAGCGTCTTGACCTCGCCGGAGTTCCTGTTTCGCGTCGAGGTCGCGGAGCCCGACCCCACCGACCCATCCAGGATGCGTCTCACCAGCGTCTCGATGGCTTCACGCCTCAGCTATCTCTTGTGGAACACCACCCCTGACGACGACCTAATGGCCGCGGCGGAAAACGGCGACCTCGTGACTGAGAACGGCCTCGCCGAGCAGGTCGAACGCCTGCTCTCATCGCCGAAGCTCGAAACCGGCATTCGTTCGATCTTCTCCGACCTGTATGACTTCAAGCAGTTCGACGAGGGGCTGGTTCGCAAAGACAACGCGCTGTTTCCGGTATACACGCAGACTCTCGCCGAGGAAGCCAAGGAACAAACGCTACGCACGATCGTCGCGCACCTGACCGAAGACAAAGACTATCGCGAGTTGTTCACGACGCCCGAGTCGTTCTTGACGCGAAGGCTCGGCGTCGCTTATCGGGTGCCTGTTCAGACAGCCAACGGGTGGGAGCCTTACGTTTTCGCCGAAGATGCGCGCAGGGACGGTCTGCTTTCGCACATCAGCTTCAACGCACTGTACTCGCATCCTGGCCGTAGCTCGGCGACGTTGCGCGGCAAGTTCGTCCGCGAGGTGTTGCTCTGTCAAGACATCCCGACGCCACCGGCGAATATCGACTTCTCGATCGTCGAAGACACCATGGGCGAGCTTCGCACCGCCCGCGAACGTTTGGAAGCGCACGTCACGAACGACGCCTGCGCGGGCTGTCACACGCTGACCGATCCCATCGGCCTCGCGCTAGAGAGCTTCGATGCGATCGGCATGCTGCGCGACGAGGAGAACGGCGTCCCGATCGACACGTCAGGCGACCTAGACGGCGCCGCCTACGAGGACGCTGCCGGATTGGGGCGAGCGTTGCGCGACCATCCGGCGCTTGGGCCCTGCTTGGTGCGTAGCCTCTACCGCTACGCGGCGGGGCGAGAGGTGCAGAGCGGGGAGCAGGCGCTCCTCGAGTTCTTGAACGAACGTTTCGCCGAGTCGGAGTACAGGGTGAGGGAACTGATGCGTGAGGTAGTCCTGAGCGATGGCTTCCGAACCACCTCGGGTCCTCGTGATGCCGAAGAAGCGGGAGACGAGTCATGAAGCGGTTCGACCGAAGGACACTGCTTCGAGGTACACTCGCTGGCGGCGCCGTTTCGATGGGGCTCCCGTTCCTCGATTGCTTTGTGAACGACAACGGCACGGCCCTCGCGCAAGGCGCGCCGCTCCCGGTGCGGTTTGGCGCATGGATGTGGGGCTGCGGCATGAACCCGGATCGATGGAACCCCACGACGGAAGGTCTGGGCTACGAGCTGCCCATCGAGCTGCAGGCCCTCGACCGAGAGCTCCCGACCGGGGCCAAGCTTCGCGAGCACGTGAGCATCCTGAGCGACTTCGACGTCAAGCTAGACGGCCGGCCGAACTTCCCGCACACAGCCGGCTTGATGGGGACGCTGACCGGGAGCCTGCCCTTGCAAGACTACACGGTCCCCGCGCCTACCCTGGACACCATCATCGCGGCTCAGATCGGCGGACAGACTCGCTTCCGCTCGCTCGAGATGTCGTGTACGGGTAATCCAAATCAAAGCTACAGCTTCGAACGCCAAGGCGTGTTCAACGCGCCTGAGATCTCCCCAATGGCCCTATACACGCGTGTGTTCGGGCCGGAGTTCGCCGATCCGAACGCAGGGCCGTTCACTCCCGACCCCAGGCTGATGCTTCGACAAAGCGTCTTGTCCGCAGTCAAAGCCGACCGTGATCGCCTCCATCAGCGGGTCGGCACGCACGACCAACAACGGCTCGACCAGTACTTCACGTCGGTGCGACAGCTCGAGCAGCAAATCGACATCTTGCTCGCCGGGCCGCCGGACCTGGAGAGCTGCTCGAAAGCGCCTACCCCGGGAGCGGAGAGCCTAGGCACGGAAGTCGGCCAGTCGATGTCGACCAACCGGCTCATGGCCGATCTGATCTCCTTCGCGCTCGCCTGCGATCAAACCCGCGTCTTCAGCATGATGTTTTCCGACCGGATCTCTGGTCTTCGCCAACCGGGGTCTAGCTCGCTGCACCACCAGCTCACTCATGACGAGGCAATAGACTCAGCCCTTGGGTACCAACCCGAGGCAACCGAGTTCGTGTTTGTCTCCATGGAAGCGTGGGCCGACTTCGTGGAGCGCTTGGCGGCGATTCCAGAAGGCGACGGAACATTGCTCGACAACTGCCTGGTTTTTGGACACTCCGACATTTCGTTCGCGAAGATCCACGGGATCACGGGAATCCCCATGATGATTGCGGGAAGCGCCGGCGGCGCGTTGAAGCCCGGGGTTCACGTCAAGGGCAACACCTCGCCAACGACGCGCGTCGGTCTGACGATTCAACGAGCCATGGGCCTGAACACTGAGAGCTTTGGCACTCGCTCGATGGAAGCCACGCAGCCGGTCAGTGAAATCGTGGCGTAAGCGCAAGGGCCCGGTCCGCAAATGTAACCCACCCCACAATGGCGTGCCCTTGTCATTGACGTTCCAGATCCGCACCTCGACACTGATCCGTGGGGGTCGCGGCTCCAAATAGGAGCGTGACATATCAGCGGTTAGGGGGAACCGATGAAGCGCTTTGCTTTTGTACTTGGGGTATTTTCAATTCTGACGGCGAGCGCGAGCGCGCAGACGCTGCCGGACACATTCTCGGTCGAGCAGAACGGTGTGTCGCTCGCTGGGTCTAATCAAGAAGTCGTAGAAGACGTGCCCGAAAAGACCAAGGCGTATGACAAGAGAGTCGGCGGCAAGGTCTGGTTGGAAGCCACCGCGGGCCCTTCCCGCTTCAACGCCACGCAATTCCGAACCCTCGATTTCATCCCCGCCGGCGTTCAGGCTCTGATCCCGAGGGTCGTGGTAAACGGCCCCGAGTTCGGCGCCGCCCTCCGCTTTCGGGCCGGATCGACGACGATCGGCGCCCGATACAAGCGCGCGGACTACGCGCCCTTCGACCTGACCACGATCGGTCTCGACCTCGGCTTTCTGATCCGGGCGGTCCCGTACGTGCACCCGTCGATCCGGCTGGGCTTCAACTACTACACCACGACCGGCGGCCTCGTTCTCCCGGGGTTTGAAAGCCTGGTGAGTAACGTGCGGAGCAACGGCGGCGGCGCCTCCATCGGTCTGGGTCTGCGAATCCCCCTCGTGAAGTGGGTGTCGATCGCGGCTGGTTTCGACTACTCGATCATCGGCTTGGTCTTCCAGGGCAACGAGAACGTGACTGGCGGCAAGTTCACCGCGGGCACGGCCGGCACGGCCATCGCGGGCACGTTCGCGCTGACGATCCATTTGGGCACCTGACACGTCTCCGGCCGACCCGGCGGCATCCTGTGTGCGCCGGCCAAATGTTCCGGTTATGCTGATCTGCGACGCCGAGAACAGTCTATGAAGATTATCGTCACGGGCGGTGCCGGCTTTATCGGCGCCAATTTCTTGAACCAGTGGGTGCCGGCGCTCCCGGAGCATCAGTTCGTCAATCTCGACAAACTCACCTACGCGGCCAACCTGGGCAGCTTGCGAGCCATCGAAGGGCTGCCGAACTACGCGCTGCGCAAAGTGGACATCACAGACATGGACGGCGTCGACGCCGTGTTCGACGAGTTTGACCCGGACCTCGTCGTTCATTTCGCCGCGGAGAGCCACGTCGATCGAAGTATCAGCGGCCCGCGCGAATTCATTCGAACCAACATCGAGGGGACGTTCAATCTCCTCGAGGCCTGCCGAAAGCGCTGGTCGAGTGACGACAACCGTCTCTTTCAGCACGTGAGCACGGACGAGGTGTACGGCTCGCTCGGTGACACGGGGTTGTTTGAAGAGACGACGGCGTACGACCCTTCGAGCCCGTACTCGGCGTCGAAGGCGGCGAGCGACCACATCGTTCGCGCCTACCACCGGACGTACGGCCTTCCGATGAAGATTACCAACTGCTCGAACAACTACGGCCCGATGCAGTTTCCCGAGAAGCTGATCCCGCTCATGATTCTCAACGCGGTCGACCGAAAGCCACTACCGATCTACGGCGCGGGGCTCAACGTTCGGGACTGGCTATATGTCGCGGATCACTGCGAAGCGATCTGGACGGTCATCCAAAAGGGCAGCGTCGGACGCACCTACAACGTCGGCGGCAACAACGAGATGCAGAACATCGAGGTGATCGACACGCTCTGCAAGATCGTCGCCGAGGAGCTGGGTAGTGACGTCGGTGAGCTCTTGGCGCTCAAGCAGTTCGTCACCGATCGACCCGGCCATGACTTGCGATATGCGATCGACGCGACGCGGATACGACAAGAGTGTGGTTGGGAGCCGAAGGAAACCTTTGACACCGGCATTCGCAAGACAGTCCAATGGTACTTGTCGAACCAAGACTGGGTGCAGAGCGTGCGTTCGGGCGAATACCGAAAGTGGATCGACCTAAACTACGGCGACCGAACTGGATAGCGGGCAGATATGATCAGCAAGGGCATCATCTTGGCGGGCGGTACCGGTACGCGGCTGCACCCGCTCACCAAAGGGTTGAGCAAGCAACTCATGCCCATCTACGACAAGCCGATGGTCTACTATCCGCTGTCGACGCTGATGCTCGCGGGGATTCGGGAGATCCTGATCATCACGACGCCGCACGAGCAGACGCTCTTTCAGGCGCTTCTGGGTGACGGAGAGAGCTGGGGCATGCGTCTCGAGTATGCGGCGCAGCCAAGCCCGGACGGGCTCGCGCAAGCGTTCTTGATCGGCGAGGACTTCATCGATGGCGACGGCTGCGCGCTGGTGCTGGGGGACAACATCTTCTACGGGCACGGGCTGCAGGACTTGCTGGAGCAGAGCGTGCAGCAAGCCGAGGGGGCGACGGTGTTTGGCTACTACGTGAGCAACCCGACCGCCTACGGCGTAGCCGAGTTCGATCCCGACGGGATGGTCATTGGGCTGGAGGAAAAGCCGGAAAAGCCAAAGTCGAACTATGCGGTGGCGGGGCTCTATTTCTACGACCGGGACGTCGTCGCGCACGCCAAGGCGCTCGAGCCGTCTGCGAGGGGTGAGCTCGAGATCACCGATCTCAACCGCAAGTACCTCCAGGCGGGCAAGCTTCGATTGCAACGGTTCGGACGCGGCGTGGCTTGGCTCGACACGGGGACTCCGTCGGCCCTGCTTCAGGCGGCTAACTTCGTTCAAACGATTCAGGAACGCCAAGGATTGCGAGCGTCCTGTCCGGAGGAGATTTCTTTTCGTCGCGGGTGGATCGACGCCGACCAGCTCGGCCGGCTCGGCAAGCCCCTCGAGAAGACGGAGTACGGGCAGTACTTGCTAGCGTTGGCAGACGGGTTAGACGTCTGATGAAGGTCGAGGCCGGAACAATCCCGGGGCTACGCATCATCGAGCCGGCGGTTTTCGGCGACGGTCGTGGCTTCTTCATGGAGTCCTACTCCCGCGATCGCTACGCCGAGGCGGGTCTTCCGAGCGAGTTCGTTCAAGACAACGTGTCGTGTTCCGGCAAAGGCATTCTGCGCGGCCTCCACCTTCAACATCCGAACGATCAAGGCAAGCTCTGCTTCGTTCTCGAGGGCGAAGTGTTCGATGTCGCTGTCGACGTGCGGGTCGGATCCCCGACGTTTGGACGGTGGGAGGGCGTGACGCTGTCGTCGGAGAACAAGCGGCAGCTCTACGTTCCTCCTGGGTTCGCCCATGGGTTCTGCGTGATCAGCGAGCGGGCGATGTTTTCGTACAAGTGTACGGACTTCTACGCGGGGCCAAGCGAGATAGGAATCGCGTGGGACGACCCCGAGCTCGGCATCGATTGGCCGATTCAATCACCTCAGCTTTCGGCTAAAGACCGAAAGAACCGCCCGTTGCGGGATATCCCGGCCGAGCGCCTCCCGCGCTATGAGTGACATTGTCGTCATCGGAGCCGACGGGATGCTCGGGCGCTGTTGGTCCGAGCTGCTGACCTCCCGGAACATCGACCACATGGCGACCACGGTGGCCGAGCTCGACATCACCGATCAGTCGGCGCTGGAACACTTCGTGACACCGGGAACACAATGGGTCGTGAACTGCGCCGCCTACACGCTGGTCGATGCGGCCGAGGAACACGAAGACCTCGCCAACGAAGTCAACGGCCACGCGGTGGGTCGGATGGCGCAGCGGTGCAAGGCAGTGGGCGCAAGGCTTCTTCACTACAGCACCGACTACGTATTCGATGGAACCGCCACGCTGCCGTACGCGACGGACCATCCCAGAAGCGCGGTGAACGCCTATGGCCGAAGCAAAGCGCTTGGCGAGGAGCTCATTCAACGTTCCGGCGTCGAGCACCTCCTGGTGCGAAGTAGCTGGCTCTACGCGCCTTGGGGCCAGAACTTCGTTCTGACGATCCGCGAGCTCGCCAAGGCTCGGTCGAACCTTCGCGTCGTCAACGACCAGCGAGGCCGCCCAACAGACAGCCGGAAGCTCGCCGAGGTGAGTCTTGC
>JAFDAJ010000257.1 GCA_019313915.1 Deltaproteobacteria bacterium | reverse complement strand
AGGACCTCAACAAGGGTTGGACCTCCCCGCGTGTGGCCGGGGAAATCAATGGCGCCGTGTTCCACAAGGACGGGCGGGACTATGTGATGGACCGCAAGGAAACCGAAGCCAAGAGGCAGGCGATTCGCGAAGAGCGCAAAGCCAAGGCCGTTCCTTTCAAGGAGTGGTGGGCCAAGGAGCGCGAAAAAGTGGCCGCGGGTGAAGACATGGACGAGGCCGTCCTCGCGATGTGGCGCTCGTCGATGGCACTTTCCCCCGAATACGGCGCTGAGCTTCGCGCTTTCTGGAACCTTCCCGAGGACTTCACTTTCTGACCAGGGCGTAATCAAGGAGACCGTCGATGGCTGATTTTCACAAAGCCGATATCGAAAAGCTGATGGATGGGGTGCTGCCCTGGCCGGCAACACAGGACATGCTGCGAAGCCCGAAGGATGAGGATCGCTTCGACAAGTACGTGGAGATTCTGCAAAGCCGGGTGCCCTGGGACGATCAAATCCTGCTTCCGCTCACCCCCATGTTGTTCATCGTGGCGAAGAACGGTGAGCGCCTGGTGAAGTGCAAGTGTGGGCAAGAGTTCGGGGACTACCGGGTGAACTGGAAGCTGTCCGCTCTCATTCACGTGCGGGATGACGAGAAGTCCCTTTCAGAGATCTACAAGGGCCGTGAGTTGCCGGACCCCAGATGGACCCAGGTGCGGGAATACATCTGCCCGGGCTGCGGCTCACAGCTGGAAGTTGAAGCCGTGCCACGCGGCTGTCCGCCCGACTTCGAATTTCTGCCGGATCTCGACACCTTCTACCGTGAGTGGCTTGGACGGCCCCTGCCCGACGAGGCAGAGTATGTGGACAAGACCCTGGACACCATCAAGGAGTGGTCTTGACCCAGCCCAAAGGCCGGCAGGTGAAATGACACGACATGAGCAACGCGCTTGAAGATGTCATCGTTCTGGATCTGACGCGGGATTTCTCGACGTCTCTATCCGCGGCGTTCCTGGCGGATTTCGGTGGCAGGGTGATCCGTCTGGAGTTCCTGACAGCTGTTGATCAAGCTGATCACCAATTGGCACCGACCAAAGGAACCTGGGACTTCGAAGCGGACCTGATCCACCGCAACAAGCAAAGCGTGGCGCTGGACCCCGCTACGGACAAGGGACGGGAGCTCTTGGTGGAGCTGACCGCCAAAGCGGATGTCCTCGTGACCGATTGGATGATGGCGGAGCTGGCCGCACTGTCGCTCGACTACGCCAGTGTCTCCCGGATCAATCCTGAGATCATCTACGGGCGGAGTTCCGGCTTCGGACCCAAGGGGCCGGACAAGGATCTACCTGCCATCGATGAGCTGGCGTCGGCCCGCACAGGCATGATGCCGATCCTGGGCCAACCCGGCGAGCCTCCCGTCTATACCGGTGCCGGGGCTATGCACAACAGCGTGATGCTGGCGTTTGGCGTGGTCACCGCGCTGATTCATCGCCAGGCAACAGGTGAGGGCCAGGAAGTGGATACCTCGTTGTTTGCCGCCAACATGTATGGCGCCAGCCTGGACATCCAGGCGTTCCTGGCAATCGGGGAGGGCGACCGGTTCATCCACCCCATCTCGAGGCTAGACGTTTCCAACCCCATGTCCGGGTCCCTTTACCCAAGCAAGGATGGTCGCTGGGTGACGCTCACGATGCCGGATACAGATCGCTGGTGGCCCGGCCTGGCGCAGGCCTTGGGGATCGATCCGGAGGACGATCGTTTCAACACCCACGACAAACGCTGCGAAGAGAACCGCCTGGAATTGATCCACTTGTTCGAGGAGCGTTTTCAGACGCAACCCGGCAGTCACTGGCGGCAGGTCTTCGACGAAAAGCAAATGTCGGCCGATGTGATCGGACGAATCGCTACATCATGGAGCTGGACCATCCCAGCTTCGGCAAGGTCAAGAGCCTGGGGTTCCCCATTTTCATGAGTGACAGCCCGGCGCGCCTTCAGAGCCTGGCCCCCTGTAAGGGCCAACACAGCGGCCAGGTGTTGCACGACCTGTTGGGGTACTCCGAGGACGCGATCAATCAACTCACCAGCGATGGGGTCATCGCCTGAGGTCCGACAGGAGTTTGCCCATGACCAAAGCATTGGAAGGTATTCGAGTCGTCGATCTGACCGTCTGGTTTCAGGGACCGGTGGCGGCACAGCATCTGGCAGACTTCGGGGCCGATGTGATCAAGGTCGAACGCCCCAAGGGCGGGGACCAAGGGCGCGGGGTGCGCAGCATCAAGGCGTTGCCCATCGGGGACTGGAACCAGTATTTCTTGGTCATCAACCGCAACAAGAAAAGCATGGCGATTGACCTGAAAAAACCAGAAGGTCAGGAGATCATGTACCGCCTCATCGAAAAGGCGGATGTGTTCCTGTCGAACATGGGTCTGGCTTGGCTCGAAGCCCGCAATCTTTCCTACGACAAGCTGAAGGCAATCAACCCCCGGCTCGTCTATGCCACCAACACCGGCTACGGCCGTTTTGGAGGGGTCGACAAGCCCGCGTTTGATATGACGGTTCAGGCGATCACGGGGGCGATGGCCCGCCTCGGGGAGCCGGGCCAGCCGCCCATTTACCTGGGCATGGGCTCGGGTGACGCGTACGGCGGGATCATGTCGGCGCTTGGTATCATGCTGGCGCTCTATCAGCGCAACCGCACCGGCGAGGGCCAGTATCTGGATGCGTCGCTTTACGGCGCCCAGCTGTTTCTCGCTGCACCCTACCTGCAATCGTTCCTCGCCGGAAATGCCAAGAGTGCCCTGCAGCACTCTCGCAAGATGGTCGAAAACCCGCTCTGGAATGTCTACCCCACAGCGGACAAGTGGATCTATTTGTGTGCGGAGAATACCGACGACGCCTTTGCCCGGTTGTGCCGGGCGTTGGGGGCAGCCGAGTTGGCAGAGGACTCCCGATTCCAGACGGTGGACGGGCGACGGGCCCAGAGTGAAGCCCTCGTTGCCGCTCTCGACAGCCACTTGGAAGTGAAACCCCACGGCGACTGGCTGGAGGCGATGCAGGCACAAGGGCTTGCGTCCAGTCCGATTAACAATCTGGCGGATGTCGCAAAGGACGAGCAGGCCTGGCAAAACGCCTACTTTACGAAGGCCTACTGTGAAGAGGTGAAACGGGAAGTAGATGTGCGCGGCCTGCCCGTGACACTATCGAAAACGCCAGGGGAAGTCGCGACACTGGGCCCGCAACTGGGGCAGGACACCGAAATCCTAATGATGGATCTTCTGGAGTATGAATGGGACGAAATCGAGGCCTTCAAGGCCAAAGGTGCCATTCCATGAGAACCGCTACTGAAGAGAGTGCAAGAACATGAGCTGGACAGACTGGTCTTCGGTTGAGGGGGAAGGGCTCGATAGGTTCGAGGAAATTCTGTACGAGAAAAAGCACCACCTGGAGCTCGGTGGTGGGGTGGCCCGGATCTCTCTCAATAAACCCGAGAAGATGAACACCCTGACGATGAAGACCGTGGACGAAATGTTCCGCGCCTTTTATGACGCCAACCATGATGCCCAGGTCGGGGTCATCGTGGTGGCGGGCAAGGGCAAGCATTTCGGCGCGGGTGGGGATGTGGACTGGGAGCGCTGGGGCCTGAGGGAGGCGTTTTACAACCGCTACCCTCACAACCGCTTGATGCGCATGTCCCGCAAGCCGATCATCGCCCAAGTGCAGGGCTACTGTATCGCCGGGCACAACCACATGGCCTATTGCTGTGACTTCACCATCGCCGCTGACAATGCCATTTTCGGGCAGGCGGGTCCCCGTGTGTCGTCGCCAGCGGATGGTTTCTTCGTGCCCTATCTCACCAAGGTGGTCGGGGCTAAGAAGGCGCGGGAAATGTGGATGCTGTGCCGCAAGTACCCGGCCGCTGAGGCTGAGAAAATGGGGCTGGTGAACACGGTTGTGCCGCTCGCGGACCTCGAGGCCGAGGTGGACAAATGGTGCGCCGAGATGTTGGCGGTCAGCCCCGGGTGCTTGGAGGTTCTCAAGGCATCGTTCGATCAGGAAATGGACGGCTACAAGGAATCCTGCATCACCTCCGCGGGGATGTACCCCGACTGGTTCGACATGCCCGAAGGCAAAGAGGGACCGCTTTCGTCGAAAAACGCAAGGCTGCGTTCTGGGACATCCGCAAGAAGGAAGCCGAGGCCAGAGAGCAGTTGCTGGCAGAGTATGATGCCCAGTCCGCTGAAGACGATCGGTAGCTCCGACCTTCTGGACCGCCTCTCTTCACCCGGCGGGCGGGAAGCGTTTTCCCCACTCGCGGAGGAGCCGTTCGTTCTGTTGGACCTGGACGGAGCTGAGGTCGCAGTCCTCGGGGACTACCTGCGCTCTCTTTCCTGCCCGGTCATCGGCATTGGAACAACGGGCGCGCCTCTTGCCGACGCGACTGATGTGGTGGTGGAGGACTTGCAAGGCGCAGAGCTCCTGGTCCGAAACATCGAGGCCCATCCGCAGGCGGCCGCCACCTTGGTGCAACTGTTGCGTCACAACGAACAAACCAGCGTTCCCAATGGGCTCTTCGCGGAATCTCTGGCCTACGCGACCCTTCAGGGAAGCGATGACTTCCAAGTCCATCTGAAACAACGCGGCCACACGCCACAGCCCGCCCCATCCCCGGAGCCCGCCGTCCGGATCACCCGCGAAGGAGACATACTGAACCTGGTTCTCAATCGGCCGGAGCAGAACAATGCTTTTTCGATGGCGATGCGTGATGCTCTCAGCGAAGGCCTGCACCTGCTGGCCGCGGATACGCGGCTGACGAAAGCGATTATTTCAGGTGAAGGTCGTTATTTTTGTGCCGGAGGGGATCTGGGGGAATTCGGCCTGGCAATCGACCTCGCCAGTGCGCACCTGGTTCGATCGACCCGCAATGTCGGCCTCTTGATGCACGAGCAGGCGTCCCGGATCGAGTGTCACGTGCACGGAGCCTGCATCGGTTCCGGGATCGAGCTGCCCGCGTTTGCCCGCCGTATTGTCGCCGCTGAAAAGACCTTTTTCCAGCTCCCGGAACTCACCATGGGCCTGATACCGGGGGCAGGGGGAACGGTCAGCATCCTGCGCCGCATCGGGCGCCACCGCACGGCTTATCTGTGCCTCTCGGCCGAACGCATCTCGGCCCCGACCGCGCTCGGGTGGGGCTTGATCGATTCGATAGCTTGAGACGCAGGGGGGGGCCGTCTTTACGAGGACAGTTCCTGCTTCACCACGCGACGCAGGAGCTTGCCTGTTTCGTTGTAGGGGAGCTCGTCGCGGAAGCTAATGACTTGCGGGATGCGGGAAGAGCGCATGTGTTTGCGCACCCATGCCTGTAGGTCTGTGACCGCTACCGATTGGCCCTTCTTGAGCACAACCGCGGCGGCGACGCCTTCGCCCCACTGCTCATCCGGAATGCCCACGACCGCTGCGTCCGCCACGGCCGGGTGTTCCAGGAGCACGTCTTCAATCTCGCCGGGAGACATGTTTTCCCCGCCGCGCACGATGACGTCATCCGCCCGGCCTTCTAGGAACAGATAACCTTCGGCGTCCATGGAACCGGCATCGCGGGTTGGGAACCAGCCATCGGAATCGAGGGAGCTGCCGCGTCCGGCGTACTCGCCGGACACCTGTTCACCGCGGACGTAAATCTCGCCGCGCTCACCGGGTCCCAGGCGTTCGCCTTCCTCACCCCGGATCTCCACCTCCACACTGGGCATGGCCTGTCCGACAGACACCAGACGGCGACGCACCGCCTCATCGCTGCTGGCCGCCGCTGTACGGTGATCCTCGGGGCCAAAAATGGAAATGGTGGAGCTGGTTTCCGTCAGCCCGTACGCGTTGGTGAAGTCCGTATTCGGGAAGAGCTTCATGGCTCGTTCGATGACGGACAGCGGCATCTTGCCTCCGCCATAAGAAATGGCTCGCAGATGCGGCATGCCGGCGGTCTCGGCCCCTTCCAGCTCGTCCACAATCCGCGCCAGCATGGTGGGCACGACAAAGGCGTTGGTGACCTTTTCCCGGCGGGCCAGATCGATCCAGGCCTCCGCGGTGAAACTGGGAAGCTGCACCACCCGGCGCCCGGAATAGACCGAGCTCAAGACCGCGGAAATGCCTGCGATGTGATAGGGGGGCACACAGACGAGCGCGGCGTCTTCCTCTGCGGCGGACATGAATTCCACCGACCCCAGAATGTAGGAAACCAAATGCTTGTGGCGCAGCACGGCGGCTTTGGGTGTCCCCGTGGTGCCGCTCGTGAACAGCAACACCGCCACGTCGTCCTGGTCCATAGACCAGAGCTCGGCCGGTTCCCCTGGGGTGCGGGCCATGCGGAGAAAGGCATCACGCCCCATCATTTGAATTCGATCGGTGGTGTCCACCACACCCGCCTGATCATCCCCCGCCACCAGATAGGCGGGTGTGACACGCGCCAGCAGAGCGTTGATTTCGCTTTCCGTTAGGCGGTAGTTGATCGGCACATAAGGGGCGCCGGACCAGGCGCTGGCAAACAGGCCCACCGGCAGTGCCAGACTCGAGACATCCAGCATGGCCACATGTTCGCGACCGGATTCCCGAATGGCTCCCGCCGCCACACCGGCGGCATCAAACAGCTCTTGGTAGGTCAGCGAATCTTCACCATTCTTGAAGGCCACACGGTCCCCAAAACCCTGCGCGGCCATCTCGAGCAACATCATCACATTCACGGAACCGGTCCAATCGTGTTGAGGGATCAGTCGGAAGAGGGAAGGGCCTTGGCTTCCTTCAGCCCGAGCGCAACGCCATCGACAGCAAGGGACCCGTCGCCCGGCTTGATGCACAGGAGCTCCAGTTCACCCGCCTCGTTGACGTAGCGCTTGCCCAACAAGGTGCCTTCGGCGTGGGCGCTGTCCACAGCGCCACCTTCAGGGGCCTCTTCTGCAGAGCTCACCATGGGCGCACCGCCGCACGTGAGGTCGTAGGGGCTCTCCGATGCGGCAACGACCATCACTTCGGTCTTGCACACCGTGCTCTTCAACCGCGTCCCTGCTTTCAAGTCTGCCATGTTCCGTCTTGCCTCAGAGTTGCTTCAGTCTTCACCGAACACTCTAAGACCCAACCGAGCCATCGCTAAGTTGGGTTGCGATGCAAAAACGGCCGATGAAACATCATTTCGGGACGACTGAGGTCAAACACGCTTCGTCGGTTCGATGCCGGTGAGCCCGGCCAGGTTCAGCCCCAGGATTTTGGCCTTGTCCTCGTCCGTGACCTCTGGATAGCCCCAGTTCTTCTTGAGCTCCACGGGCATTTCCAGGTTGCGGATGTAGTCCACCACGCGCTTGGTGTCGTCGAAGGGAAGATCGAGGCCCAGCACGATCTTGTCGGCGGGCATCCATTGTAGTGCCGTACCGATCGCGTGATAGCCCCGGTAGGGTGAGCGCTCGAACCAGCCGATCACTCCGGACAGGCTCATGTAAAGGTTCCGGTGTTTTCCACATAGCCCGATGAGCTCC
>JAFDAJ010000256.1 GCA_019313915.1 Deltaproteobacteria bacterium | reverse complement strand
CTCAAAGCTTTTGGCGGCAGCGCTTTGATGGCTGGATTCGCGATTGTGTTCATGGCCGTAGCATCGCTCAGAAAATCAGTCCGGCCGTTCATCGTGCTTCTGCCGACCGTCGCTGCTGGTTCCTGGAGTTTGCTTTTCTACGCGACCTTCACCGTACAGACGAGCACACCGGGAAACCCTCCGCTTCTGTTGGTTGGTTTGGTTGTCGCGATGAGCGTAGTGGCTTCGACACTGTTGCTGTTGTCACAACGAACAGAAGCCGCCGAATAGAAATTTCCCAAAGCCCTCGCCTTCCGCCGCGCCGGTCAGAACACCAGTCGCGAGGTTTGCAGATCCCATTGAGCTCTGCGTTCTCGCCGGTGTCGCGATTTCTGCGAACTGGCGGACTGTTGGGTGCGGGCCCTCCACAAGGTGCCGGTGGCGATCATCCCTATCCCTCCGGCGACCAACATCCCCTCACCACTGTGTCCTTGTGAAGCGCTCGGAGACTTGTACTCGATGGAACTCGAGGGCTCATGCTCAGGGTCAGAGAAAGCTTCAGGGTGCCACCGCTCGAGACGTGAACCGCCTTCCTCAGCGGCTGGCTCAGACGAAGGCGCGGCCTCCTCGAGATTCGGCTCAGAGGTCGTGGCTGCGTCCCCAGCGGACTGCGCCCCCACATACTGAAACGAGCCGCTCAGGAAGCTGGTGCTGACCACCGCCAGAACGAGCAACACACGGGCTGCCAACGGCATGGCATATCTCCACGGTTCACAAGCCCTACCATCAAAGGATCGCAATAAGTAACGCACGGCAACCTCCCCGCTCCGGCGCAGAGCGCCGCTAAGTGCGGTTACGTAGGTGCATCAGCCGTGCCAAGCAGAAGCCCGGTTTTTCATGGGAATCGTCGGCTGCGGAGCGCAGGTTTTGCGTTCAGGGCGTGGGGGCGCAGCGGGTGCGCACAGCGAATACGGCTTTGGTGCTCGGACAAAGCAGAGCGCAGCGCGGCTTCGGTTGGTAGGCAACGATCCACCCGCCTACGGCTGCACCTCAAACGCAGCCCTCCGAGCACATCGTGCCGTCGGGTCGGGCAGGAAGGTCTTGGCTACAACGATCCATCGCACGAACCGGAAGCCCTGTGAACGACGCAACGCGTCGGCTCTACGGGGTGCCAGCGTCGGGCCCAGCGTCGGGCCCAGCGTCGGGCCCAGCGTCGATGCCAGCGTCAGTGCCAGTTGCGATGGAGCTCTGATCGAAGACCAGACGGACTTCGTAAAACTCGTACTCGGCATTGACACCCGGGACATCTCCATCGACCCGGACCTCAATGGTTCCCGCCAGGCGGGGCGCGTCGTTGACGCCAAAACGCGCCTTCCCTTCTATCCTCTGAGTCCCGCCATCTAGATTGGCCTCGCATCCGTAGCAGTAGTGACCGAAGAAGACCTTTTTGATCGCTGCCGTGTGGAGCTCGTTGCCAGCAAAGCTCACTTCCTCCGGTCTGAGGCCAGACCAGAACTGGCTTCCCAACCATGAAGCGTCACCGGAAACCGGATGGTCTTGCCGGGTCGCCAGCTCGGCCAAGGTCTCCGCGTCGAACACGACCCAGAGGTAATACCAGTGCTCTTCGTCGGCCCAGCTGGGATCGTCGTAGACGCTCGAAGCAAATAGGACGCGCTCGGGTCCTTCTTCTCTCAAGCTGACGCCCGTTGCTGCGTAGCTGACTTCCTCCTCACCGCGGAAGATCTCGAAGCGGTCCGACGAGGACCCCCCCGAGCCGGCCATCCCACCCGTGCCTCCCGAGCCACCGGTGCCGCCGTTACCACCTTTACCGCCCGTCTCACTGCACCCAACCAACGGAACTACGCCCAGCGCGCAGACACATAAAAATCCGAACAAGTAACGCATCACAACCTCCCTGGTTGTCAGAACACGAGTCGCGATCGTGCCAGGTCCCATCGTACCCGGCGCGGTCCCCCGTAGTGCGCTTCCCTCAGGCTGTCCCAGTCACGCTTGCGCCTGCGCAGCAGAATGCCGGTGGCAATCGTCCCGGCGAGGCCACTGGCCGTCAGAACCGCACCGGTGACGCCAACCGGAGTGACCCAAGGTTCGTTGGGGCAGGACTCCTCGAAGCACAACGAAGTGGTGACCATAGAACTGAACCCCGCGGCTAGAGAAAGGCCAATGCCAGCGATGAAGGGAATAGCGGAGACGGCGAGCCCGATCTTTGCTCGCCGCACACGAAGTTCCATCTCATCGAGCGTGTATCCGTCGGCTGTGCGTGGTGGGCTTGGCACAACCTCGACACCGGCAGAGTCTAGCTGGAGCTGGAGCGCGGGCTCTTCGGGTGCTGGCTCAGACGAAGGCATGGGCTCCTTTAGATCTTCGGCTGCTGGCTCAAACGAAGGCGCGAACTCCTGTAGGTTCGGCTCCGAGGTCGCGCCCTCCTCACCGGCTTGTGCGCTCGCACAGGCGGGCAGAGCCACCAACCCTGCCAGCACGAACATGAATCCAATCAAGTAACGCATGAGTCACCTCCGCTCAGAACACGATTCGCGATTGTGCAAGGTCCCATTGGACTCGGCGTGGTGTCCCGTAGTGCGCTTCCCTCAAGTCACGCTTGCGCCTGCGCAGCTTGCGGGCGGAGACAGCCATCCCGACGATGCCGCCGACCACCAGAACCCCGCCGAGGGCGACGACGGGATATACCCAACCTGCCACGGAGCAGGGATCAAAAAAGCAGATAGCATTTGCCCCCGCAACGGCAGAAAGGGTAATGCCAACAACCGTAGAAAGAGCGGAAACGCCGAGCCCGATGCGCGCTCGCTTCACACGAAGCTCCATCTCCTCGAGCGTGTATCTGTGGGCTGTCCCCGATGGGATTAGCGTAAAGCCCCCACCGGCAGAGTCTAGCTCCAGTTGCAACGCGGGCTCTTCGGTTGCTGGTCTAGACGGCGGGACATCGTAAGTACCAGGGTCCCACTTCTGGCGAGTTCTCTTGCGTAGCCCCGGACTCAAACCACCTTCCTCGCCGGCTGGCTCCGACGGCGCTGCAGGCTCCTCCAGATTTGGCTCCGACGTAGCGTCCTCATCACCGGCTTGCGCGTTTGCAGTCAGCGGCGAAGCCACCAACGCCAGCGCAAACACAAAGCCAACCACGTACCGCATGACAACCTTGCTCTGCATACAGGTGCATCAGCCGTGCCAAATGGGAGCCCCGGTTTCGCTGGGGAATCTGACGCTGCTACGCGCAGTTCTTGCGTTTGGGGCGTGGGGGCGCAGCGGGTGCGTGGCTACGGCTGCACTTCAAACGCCCCCACTTCGCTCAGAAACAGAGGCACTCCCCGCCCACGCACCTGTAGCCCTCTCCAAGGCAGATGCTGGGGTAAAGGCTACAAGAGCCCCCC
>JAFDAJ010000255.1 GCA_019313915.1 Deltaproteobacteria bacterium | reverse complement strand
CACCGGCATCAGCGCCGCCCGCATGCCGGCGCTGCGCACCTGAGACAGCGTCCGCGCCACCGTGGCTTCGCTTGGCGAGTGGCCGGGGCGCGGTGCGATGTCGGACGCGAAGCGGTTGGACTGATAGGCGTTGACCACCACCAACACATCGGTTGCACCGCGCGCGCGGATTTCCTGGACCAGCGGCCCGTAGTCCCACTCGGGGTCGGTCGCGAACAGGCCGAGCGCGACACCACGCACGAATGCGTCATCGTCGACCGGTGGCGGCGTATGCCAGGTGCCGTGCGCAGCGCCGAGGACTCCACCGAGCGCCGCTGCACAGACCAGCATCGCGAGCACCGCTGCGCGCATTACGGATCCACGGGTAGATCGAGGCGGCTGTACTCTGCCCATGAGCCGTCATAGTTGAGCGTGTCGTCCGCGCTGAAACCGAGCTGAAAGAGCGCGAAGTAGACCGCGGCCGACCGCGTGCCCGACTGACAATATGTAACGACGGGTGTCTCGTTCGCCACGTCGCGAGTTGCAAAAAGCTCGCGCAGTTCTTCCGGCTTCCTCAAACGGTGATCCGCGTCGGCGTCACGCAACACCTCCACCCAGTCGAGATGCACCGCGCCTGGAATGTGGCCAGCTCGCGCTGCTTTAGGGTGTTTCTCAGTGCCGTCGAACTCGATCGCGCTCCGCGTGTCGATGAGCTGGGCGCCGGGGTGCTGCAAGATGAAGGCCGAGGTCTCCGGCCAGCGTTGGATGGGAGGAGAAGCGGGCGCGCCAAGCGCGATATCGCCGGACGTGACCTCGAGACCTTCACCGCCGGCCACGTAGTGCCCCGCTGTCTTCCAGGCCTGAAGCCCGCCATCGAGAACGCGCGTGTCGAAGTCGGCCACCGATCGCAGTGTCCACCACAGGCGATACGGCTCCGGTCCGCCGTCGCCGTAGAGCACCACCGTGCTACCCGTGCGAACGCCGCGCTCACGCAAGAGTTGCTCGAGCTCGCGCCCTGTTCGCGACAACCCGGGGATCTCGTCGCCGCTCGAGTAGTCGCCGCGGTAAAGCCGGCGCGCGCCCGGGATGTGCCCGACGTCGAAGCGGTCCGCGGGGCGCACATCGAGCAAGACCAACGAAGGTGCGCCGAGCGCCTTGGCAAGCTCCGCCACGCTCACCATCGCGTCGGGATGGGCGTAACCGTCCGTGCGGGCCTGCTCCCCAAACCGAATCATCGCGGCTTCGGCTTCGCGCGGATCGGGCGAATAGGCGCCCGACGGAGGAAAGACCCCGGTCGGCTGCGAAGCGGCGGCAACCTCGCCCAGCATGGGAGTCTCGGGCCGCAACCCGCGAGGCTCGTGCAGATACCACGCCGCGGCCATGACCAGGATGCCGATCACAGACCAGACGACCTTGCTGTGCATGCCAGGCCACAGCCGCTCCAGCGGCCAGATCTCCTGGGTGAAAAAGTTGTCGGGGAACGTCTCGACACCCACGAAGCCCAACTTGGCCGGCGGTTCGGACGGCATCTGCGCCGTGCCGAAAATCCAATCCCAGGCGCTGAAGATGATGCCGTAGTTCACGGTGGTCTTGGCAGTGCCCTCGTAGTCGTGGTGCCAGATGTGCATGCGCGGGCTGTTGAGGATGTAACGCCAAGGCCCGTGGCCGAGGTTGAGGTTGGAGTGGTTGAGGTGCCCGATGAGCGTGCCGAAAATGGCGTGGACCATCAGCGCCTCCCAGGCAAAACCGAAGAAGACCATGGGCAGGTAGAGAACCGACTTGTAGACGATCACCTCCAGCCACGAGAAGCGGAACGAGACGATCCAATCCATCTCTCCGTCCTTGACGCTGTGGTGCGCCTTATGCAGCTCCCACAACGGCGGAATGCGATGCAGCAGGTTGTGCACGCACCACTGGATGAAGTCGATGACCACCAGGGCGATGATGATCTGCGCCCACAACGGCCAGTCGGCGGCGGCGTTGCGGTAGACGGCGTCGGTGAGTCCCTCGGCGCCGAGCCAGCGGTCCACGTAAGGAAGGATCCAGGTGCTGGCCAGGCCTGCGAGCAAAAGACCCAAGAAGTGGCCGTTGAACACGAGGTGGATCAGGTCCGACCACAACTTTGGCCGCAGCTGTTTTTGCTCTGGCCGCCATGGGAAGAAGCGCTCGAGAGCGATCATCAGGCCGGACACCGCTGCCAAGCTGATTGGGTACAGATAGGCTGCCATCGCCCGAGGAATAGCACGTTTGCCGCGAGCTCGATCCGCGCCGCGGCTCACAAAGGGCTGTCACTGAGGCTCCGCACCTCTGTGACCAACTCCAAGGTGAGCTCATTACGAGCCCCGGCCGTCCAAAAATTCTTCAGCGGATCTACGTCCATCACTGGGCTCGCATGGTCTCCAAGCGCCATCTGGCGATGAATCGCGCCAGCGAGGGCCGTGCTGTCCTTCGGAACCAAGCCATCGTTCGGCACGCCTGAGACGTTATTCATGTACACGTTGGTGAGGTCCATGAGACCGATGGTCGCAATCGCGGCGGACAGCGCGTCTTCCGCTCGCCGGCGGATGAGTGTGATCGCCGCCGTGGTCGACGCGCTGATCACGCGGGGAATATTGAGCGGAGTGGCCCAGTAGTTGTCGACGACGATTTGGGTGATGTCAGAAACCAACCGGGCGTTGAAGATGCCGCCGGCGAATGTACTAGCAAAGCCAGCGACCGATGCGCTTGCTTCGTACGTCGAGTATGCCGAGATGATCGGAATGGCCGCGGTGAGGCTTGCAATGCGCTCTTCGTTGGCGTCCATGTAGGGCGCGCGCGTCAAGGTCTTCAGGTCGTCGACCGACTGGCCGTTTCCTCCGACGGCGCTCAGCAGCAATGCGTTGATCGCCGAAGGCGCCGGGTCAGCAACCGGGGAACCATAAAACGGCGCCTGAAGCGCTACCCAGCCAACCACCGTGACGCCCCAGAGCTCGGGTGCACCGAGGAGCGCGTCGAGCGTGTCGAGGCCGCCCTTGCTGTGCGAGACGATGATGATTTGTTTGTCGGTGCTCCGTAGGAACTCGAGGATGGCAGCGGCGTTGTGCTCGACGCTTTCGGACGTATCGAACGAGTCGGACGCGTCCGATAGGTTCTGGTACGCGACGCCTTTGACGTTGAAGTAGTTCATCTGAGTGTAGAAAGAGATGTAGCCGCCAGGCTCGATCGGCAGCTCAATGCGCGGAAGGGCGTCCGCGATTGCATCCCCAATCGCGATGTCGATGCTCTGGTTGAGTGGTAGGTCGATATGCACATTGAGCACGCGCGCAGCGTTCTGGAGCGCGCGGTTGATGTCATTTTCGAGATTGACACTCAACTCTTCGTAGAGCTGGGACATGAACCCGCCTACGAAGAGCACCTCCTGTTCCT
>JAFDAJ010000092.1 GCA_019313915.1 Deltaproteobacteria bacterium | reverse complement strand
CCTCTGTGACGGCGACATCGCGCTCTCCTTCAACGTTGACGCGAATGAGGCCGAGGGCTGCGCGACCGTCGAGGTCGTCTCCGACGGCACGGTGACCGACACCATCATCTTGAATCTCAGCGCGACGGGCTGCCTCAGTGGCACGATCGGCTCGATTCCGCTCAACGTCGGGGGAGAAACCGGCGCGATGGCCAACGCGGTGATCCGCGCGACCCTGTCGGAAGGCGGCCTTTCGAACGGCTCACTCGGCGCGACCATAGACGCGGACACCGCAGTGGCTATTGCTGAGGCCCTCCTTCCAGGAGCAGGCGCGGTCGTTGGGCAGGTTCTCGACATCAACAATGACCTCTCTGGCGACTCCTCGCTACCCTGCGACGCGCTCTCGGCGGAAATGACCGTCGGTGGCGTTGTCCCGGAAGCACAGTAATCCGATAACCGGATAAGACGAGCAAAGGTCGGCGCCCCAGGGCGTCGGCCTTTTCTTTTTAATCAATCAGGACTTGGTGAACCGGCCAACCTTGAGCCGATGCATGACGGCGAGCTTCTGCCGCTCTTTGTACGCTTGGTGGCTGGCATCGCCCGACTCGTTGTTCTCGTCGGTGGCCCGGTCGAGCACCTGAAACTCGGTCTGCACGAAGATCGTGTGACCGAGGTCCGCAGTGGTGGACGGCGCGGCCGCCAGAACCTTGTCCGGGACACGGACCGGCACGTCGGCGACGAAGTGCACGATGCGGTAGCTCGGAGCCGTGAAGCGATTGTCGATCGACGACAGGCCATCCTCCAGGTCGAGCGGCAACTGCAACTTGGGGACCAGCTCTGCAAGCGCCGGCTCCGACTGACAGTAGCTATGAAATCGAGCCAGCGTGTTCGTCGATTGACCTGGGATGACGAAGTTGAAGGGAACGATGCTTCGCTGGACGTAGTTCAAGACGGGAAAGATGTCGCGCGCACTACGAGTGACGATTCGAAAACGCACTTTGTCGTAGATCTGTGATGCGCTGACGTCGGGCTTCGACAGGAGCTTGGTGTAGAGCGAGTCTCTGTTCTTTCGTCCCCCGATGAACTCGAGGATCGGAAAGTCGTTGGCCAGGGCGGCTGCCATGACTCGGTAGACCTTCTGCTCCACCCATTGGAAGACCTCCTCATCCGCCGTCGGCAAGACGAACAGGAGCTCGCGCGCTTCGAGATGATGAATGATGTGCATCACCTTCAAGATCGCGCAGGCGCAGATTTGCCGATGGCCCTTGGAGGAGGCGAGCATCAGAAGGCCAACCAAGTCCTTCTTGGCCACGGGTTTCGGGACTGGAAAATCGAAATGACGGCGGAGATAGTCGATCGCGGCTTCCTTGACCTGCGTCACGCGGGCTACGTCGCGATCGTCGTCCGGGTCGATCTCCTGGGCCCGCACGAAGGCCTCGGCCTCGCCTTCGTCGGCGAAGTTGAACCGGTGCCAGTCGACCACCGAGCCTCCGCGAAGCAGAACACGGATCCCCTCGAGGTCGGCCAGGGTGAAATCGCTCAGGCTGCGAAGCTCGGGGACAGACACGTCTAGGGAGACCGTTCCAGCAGGATCGTGCCTACGAAAATACCGACGGTGACGAGCAGAACGATGGCATTGAGCGTAAGCCCGCCGTGACAACCGCTAAGCGCGGTCAGTCCGAGCAACCCAACTCCCCATGTTGATCGACGTCCCACCATCTCGGGCGCCCGATTGATACCAGCCAGCCGCCGTTGGCGCTAGTGGATTGCGCCGGGTCGTTGCTGGCAGCATAGATCTCGAATATTGTTGGCAAAACCAATGACGGATTCGATCTTTCCCGCTGGCACTGAACCGATCCTGCCGATACTGCCTTTGCGCAACTCGGTGCTTTTCCCGGCAACCGTCGTGCCGGTCAACGTGGGCAGGGCCCGGTCCGTTCGGCTAATCGAGGAGGCCTGCGGCCGGGAGCGCCCCGCTATCGGGGTGGTCAGTCAGCACAAGCCCGAGGTGGAGGACCCGACGTTCGATCAGGTGTACCACACGGGCACCATTGCGCGCGTCTTGAAGGTGATCCGCCTCAACTCGGGGCAGTACAGCGTCGTGCTGCAAGGCGTGAGTCGGATGCGCATCGAGGAACCCCTCGGCCGCCACCCGACGATGCGCGCCCGTGTGCATCGCTACCACGAGACGCCCGCGGTCGACGTCGAGGTCGACGCGCTCGCCGCTCAGCTCAGGGAGTCGGCCCGCCGACTTCTCCACGACCTGCCGACCGCGTCACGCGAGTCATTGCACATTCTCGACAATGTTCGTGAGGCAGGCGCGCTCGCCGACCTGATCGAGTCGAACCTTCCGGTTTCAAACGAGTCCAAGCAAAGGGTCTTGGAGACGCTGGACATCCGGGAGCGAGTCCGGCTGGTCCTCGACCAAGTCAATCGCCAAAACGAGGTTCTGCGGGTCAAGCACGAGATCTCGACGATGGTCGAAGAAGAGATGTCGAGCTCGCAACGAGAATACCTGCTTCGGCAACAAGTCAAGTCCATCCGGCGGGAGCTCGGCGAAACCGACGTCGACGAAGACGACATCGAGAACCTCCGCGAGCGAATCGCGCTGGGGCGGCTCCCGAGCGAAGCCGCCGCGGCTGCAAAACGAGAGCTCCGGCGCATGAGCAACATGAATGCGGCGAGCAGCGAGTACCAAGTCGCGCAGACATATGTGACGTGGCTGGCTGACCTACCTTGGTCGAAAATGAACCCAGACCGGCTCGACGTGTTGCAAGCGCGCCGGGTTCTCGACGAGGACCACTACGGGCTCGAGAAACCCAAGCGGCGAATCGTCGAATACATCGCGGTCCGAAAGCTTCGGCAAGACGGGCGTGCGCCCATTCTGTGCTTCGTTGGCCCCCCAGGAGTTGGCAAGACATCGCTAGGCCGCTCGATCGCGCGCGCATCAGGACGAGCCTTCGCCCGCGTCTCGCTCGGCGGCGTGTCCGACGAGGCCGAGGTGCAAGGGCATCGCCGAACTTATGTGGGCGCGTTTCCGGGCCGCATCATCTCCGCGCTGAAGAAGGCGGGCGCCAGGAACCCAGTAATGATCCTCGACGAGATCGACAAGCTCGGGAACGACCAGCGCGGCGACCCCTCGAGCGCGTTGCTCGAGGTGCTCGACCCCGAGCAGAACCACCAGTTCACCGACCACTACATCGACGCGCCCTTCGATCTCAGCAAAGTGATGTTCATCGCGACGGCCAATCAGAAGAGCACGATCCCCGCCGCATTACTGGACCGCATGGAGGTGATCGAGATTCCTGGGTACACGCCGCGCGAAAAACTTTCGATCGCACGCGACTTCTTGATCCCACGCCAGCTCAGCGAGCACGGCCTCTCACCCGAACGCTTGGACTTCTCGGACGAGTCCATCGACTTGATGATCGACTCGTACACGCACGAAGCCGGCGTCCGAAAGCTCGAGCAACAGGCCGCGGCGGTCTGCCGCGCGGTTGCCGTCCGGGTCGCGAACGGCGAGGACGTGTCGATCATCGCCGACCCGGCGTTCATCGAAAGCGTGCTGGGCGCAGCGAAGACCCGCCGGCAGGAGCCCGAGCGAAGCGCAAGGGCAGGTGTCGCGACCGGTCTGACATGGACCCCTGCCGGAGGCGATCTCCTGTTCGTCGAGGCCACCAAGATGCCCGGCACGGGCAAGCTCCACCTCACTGGCAACATGGGGGACATCTTGAAGGAGTCCGCCGCCGCGGCATTTACGTTCGTGCGAACGCGCGCCGTAGAGCTTGGGCTCGCGGAAGACTTCCTCAGCAACACCGACATCCACGTGCACCTGCCGGCGGGCGGAGTCCCCAAAGATGGCGCGGCGGCCGGCGTCCCCCTGTTCGTCGCGCTGGCTTCGGTGCTCACCCAACTCAAGATCAGGCCGGACGTTGCGATGAGCGGGGAGATCACTCTTCGCGGCAACGTGCTCAAGGTGGATGGTATCAAGGAAAAGTGTCTGGCGGCGCACCGCGCCGGCGTCTCTCGCATCCTCTTGCCGAAACGAAACGAACCCGACCTCGACGAAGTGCCCGATGAGGTCCGGGAAGATCTCGAGATCTGCCTCGTCTCCCGAGTCGACGAGGTGTTGGGGCTCGTTGCCGCGTCCGGGCCAACGGACGCGCCCGCAGCAGCCGAATAGTTTCGTGGCCAAGTTGTTCACCTTCCGGGCGAGCGCGGTGTTTGCGGGCATCGTCGGCGTCGTGTTCGCGTTCGTCCCACTGCTCGCAGTGCACGGCGTGGAAAGCGCACTCGCGCTGGGTGTGCTCCTTCCGCCGTGGGTCGCGGCCACGGCAGCGGGCTATACCGAGCGGAACCGGCGCACGCGCGGCATCGACTTGATGTTCCGCACAATCGGAGCCGGGTTGTTGATCTGGTCGATCCCGGTCGCGCTGCTTGCACTGAGCTCGCTTCGAGTCCGGCAATGTGCGCCCGGCGAAGGGCTTGCCTTCATGCTGCTGGGGCCTGCGGTGGGATGCGCGCTCGCCGCATGCGCCGGCGTCTGGGTCGCAGGGTCGATGAGCCGGCCTCGCCTTTCCCCTTGGGTCGCGGCCGCAATCCCACTCGGCGCCGCGTTACTGGGTTTGTGGGCGTTCTATGCGACCCCGACGGTATACGTGTTTGGCGCATTTGCGGGTTACTTCCCAGGAGCGATTTACGACGACCTCGTCCAGATCCCGACTCGCTATCTCACCTACAGGGCCACGATGCTGGTCGCCGTCCTCTCGCTTGCCGTGCTCTTCGATGCCCTGTGGGACCCGTCGGCTGGAACACTCGATCTTCGGGGTCGGGGTCGCTCGTATGTCGGTGCGATTCTCGTCTCCGTCGGGGCGCTGGGCATTGTCGCCGCGTCGTACTGGCACGGGGATAGCCTCGGCCATTGGGTCAGCGAGGACTACTTGGTCGAGCGTCTCGGCAAGACCGAGGAGGGGCGCCATTGCGTGGTGCACATGCCACGTGAGACTCTACCCGAGGACGCCAGGCGGTTGCTCGACGACTGCGACTTCCACGTCGAGCGCACGCGAAGGCTCGTGGGGTTGTCATCCACCGAGCCAGTGACGGCGTATTTCTTCCGGAATCGGAACGAGAAGAAGGACCTCATCGGCGTTGGGCGCACACTGATTGCCAAGCCTTGGCGCGGCGAGGTCTATCTGCAGATGGCAGGCTGGCCGCATCCGGTGCTCGGACACGAGATTGTGCACGCCGTGCTCCGCGAGGTCGGACGTGGGCCGTTCTCGGTTGCAGCGACTCTTGGTGGGTTGATTCCAAACCCCGGGATCATCGAAGGCGCGGCGGTGGCCCTTGCGTGGGACCTACGCGACGATCTCGATCCGGACCAATGGTCGAGGATCATGATGGACCGAATGGAGCTCCCCACGGCTCAGGCGGTGATGAGCGTCAAGTTCAGCGCCCTGCCCGCGCGCCGCGCCTACATGGCAGCCGGGTCGATCGTCCGCTTCTTGATCGCGACGCGAGGAATGGACGCATTGCTCGAGGCCTATCGACGTGGCGCGATCGAGGACCTCGGGGAGCTCGAGGCGCAGTGGCACGCCTATCTCGAAGAGGTCCCGGTCACTACGCACGAGCGCGGCCTAGCCGAAGTCGAGCTGGCGCGGCCAAGCATCTTCTCCGCGGTGTGCCCACACGAGCTAGCGAAGCTGCGGGGCCACCTCTCAGGCGATACGGCGGCTCGCGATGACGCGCGCACAATCGAGACCTGCCGCGCCATTCTGGAGATCGACGAGCATGAACCTCGCGCCCATGCCGCGTTGGTCGGTGCCTTGGCGCGTACCGACAACGACGTGGAGGCGCTCGCAGAGCTCGACGCGCTGCGCGCGGCGATGAACGCCCCCAAACCGATCGTGGCCGCCGCTCTCGAACAATACGCCGACGCAAACTGGACACGCGGCAACTGGGACGAGGCCGAAGAGCTCTATGCAGAGCTGTTGGCGATCCCGCGAACCGACGGACCTGCACGGCAGAGCGAGGTGAAGAAATTGGCGCTCGGCGCTAGCCCGGCCGAACGGGATCTCGTCTACGAGATCCTGCTTGGACGCTCGTCGAGCCCGGTCGTGGTTCATCTAGCAAAAACCTTGTCATCGATACGAGACGATGGCCTCGGGCAGTATCTCGAAGCCCGGCAACTCATCGGACAGAATCGTTTCGCGCTTGCCCTCCCGCTGCTCGAGGACGCCAAGCGCTTGGGACTGTCGACGCTTCGGCTGGAGCGCGAGCTGAGTCGCCTATTGGGGATCACATTCTTCGCGCTTGGCCGCTACGGTGAGTCTGCCGAAGCATGGAAGGCGCGGGCGTGGGTCAGTCGCGCTGCGGGTGCGGAGGCGCAGCGTTGGCTCGAACGAATCGAGTATGCGCGGACACGGACCGTCAGTCCGGTGTTGCCAGGTCCATCGTCGGCTCCCCAAGCTGCGCCTTGATGTGAGCCGCAATCGAGCAGTCCGCGATGGCGATTGGGTCTCCAGCAGCTTTCGCCGAGTCCGCCTTGGGACCGATTTGGCTGCGCACCGTGATCAAACGCCCACGGTTCTCCGTACGCGATCGAAGAACGAGCTTGTCCTGCGCGAGATCCCACAGGAACACGTCGACCGGGTCGCGAAGGCGGCTCTTGCCCTGCACGACGAGAAGCAGAAAGTAGTCGACGGGCACTCGCTCCTTCAACGCGGGGAGCTCACGCTCAATCGCCCGGGTGAGCTGTTCTTCGCGAACCGAGAGGCGCTGCATGTCGTTGGTATCGTCGACCCGACCCAGCCACTTCACTGTCAAGACCTCGGGCACTTCGGAGAGCGCCGACAGCGGCGTCAGCTCGAGGCCAAGACACGCGCCGATGGCGTCCTTCCGCTCGGCCCGCACGGCGGTGTGCAGCCCCTCTTCGGAAGCAAGCTCGGGCGCGCGCACCTGGAGGTAAACCATCTCTTTGTCGTGCAGCGCGGAGAGCCGCACCGCTGCGTCGACTAAACGGTTGGCAGCGCCTGATTTCGCGTCGAGCGCCTTGCTTTCGAGCTCGGCCCGAGTAGCCGCTAGCTCGTCGAGAACAGGCGCGACCTGCTCGGCGTGCTGTGCCCGGATACGCTCCCGCAGCTCATCGGCCCGGACCTTCTGGCGCCAGAAGTAGGCGCCGGCGATCAGAGCAGCCACCAGAACGACGAAACCGATACGCCTCCACGGAAGTCGCGGCCGGTATCGGTTCCTACGAACGCCGTCGAACTCGGCAGGAGTGAGCTCGGACGGTTCCATGGCGCGAAGCTTATTGCTCGCGCTGGTTCACCGCAAAGCTCACGTTGCCGTAGCCGGCGGACGCGGCGGAGAACATGACCTTCTTCACGACCCGAAAGTCGATGTTGCGGTCCGCCTGCACGATGACTTGGCCTGCGAACGGCTCCGAAGGATGAATCATCTCCCACTTGCGCTTCTCCGCCTCGAGGCCCTGAATGAGCGGCTCGATGCGATCCACCTGTGCGGACTGCCCCTGGGTCTGCGTGTCGGCGACCCGGCTGCCATCGAGCGTGATCACGCGCTCGTCGACCGCAATGATCGGCGAGATCTCGATCTGCTGCGTGTTGTCCGCGTCTGGCATCGTGATGGTCGGCTGCTGCGCGACCAGCTCACCCGAAGCGGAGAACGACATGAGCAAGAAGATCACCAACACGATCAGGAAGTCGATGAACGGGATCAGCGGAATCTGGTGGTCCACCGACTTGCGCCCGTGACCGGAAACACGCGCGCGAACGAACTTCAGCGGAATGTTACGGAGCAGCTCTGGTTCTGGCCGTTTGATCGCCATGATTTCCCCCTACAGGAACGCAGCTCCGTCGGCCATCGACAGGTTGGCGAATCCCGCTGCTGTCGCGATATCCATTGCACGAACGACGTCCTCGTACCGGACGCCGTCCTCGGGCGCGACAATCAAATCATCGCGCTTGTCCCACGCCTGCTTCCACTGAGCGAGCTTGGTTTCGAGCGCGTCGATGTCGAACTCCTTCTGATCCGCCACGACACGCTTACTGATGTCGATGCTCTCCCCGGCCGAGGACCCCAGGACGTACCCTGAGTTCCGAACCTGTAGAATGAGCTTCACTTTTTCGTCCTCGGGCGGCGCATCTTCGGTCGATGCCTGCCCAGGGACCTGCTGATTGGCGTTGATCGCGGCGAGCTGGTTCCAGACCGCGGTGGCCAACAAGAACATGACGCAACAAAGCAGGAGGTCGATGAACGGAATCAGGGGTATTTCCTGATTGACCGCTTTCTTTCCGGAGCTGCCTCCGCCGCTATCGAGTGCCGCCATTTGAGCCGTTACTCCGCGGGCATGTTCTGAAGATCGACCTTCGAGCGGTTGCCCACGACCAGGTTCAGAACCTGCACGGTGGCCGCGTTGATGTCGTCGATGATCTTCTGAGTCTTGCCGTTGAGGAGGCCCATCATCAAGAGCGCGAAGACCGCGGTGATGAGACCGAACGCGGTGCAGTTCATCGCTTCCTCGATGCCCTTTGCCAAACCGGTCGCCTTGCTGGCCGCGTCGGCCTTAGCCACCTCACCGAACGCGGTGATGAGACCGACAACCGTTCCAAACAAACCGCAAAGCATGCCGACGTTCGCAAGCAGGCCGAGATACGGCGTGCGCCGCTCGATCAGCGGCAGCTCTTTGAGCGCTGCTTCATCCATGGCCGCTTGAACCTCGGCATCAGGCCGGTTCACTTTGAGCAAACCCTGCTTGACGATGCGCGCCAACGGGTTCTGCTCAGCGGAGCAAACCTTGATCGCGCCTGCGACATCCCCCGCGGTGATGCACTTCTGCATCTTCGCGATGAACTCGTCCTTGTCGATCGACGCCTTGTAGAGATACATCGCGCGTTCGATCGTGAACCCGATCGCGAACACGAGACAAACGAGGATCAGCCACATCGCCCATCCGCCTGCTTCAAAGTGGTATGCCAACTTGGCCATTTTTTCCTGCCTCCTGCGAACTTTACTTGGACAGTGTTATCCGGACCCCGAGTGAATACGGTGCAGTCCCCATCACTGTTTTCCTACCAAAACCCGCTGTTCCCCCCAGAACAGTAAGCAATTCCAAGGTTTGCTTACTACCTTTGGATGATAACGGTTGGATCCAGCAAGTCAATATCGCGTCTGATTCAGTTCCTTAGAAACCGGGACGGGCGCGAGCTTGGGTTTGGAGGCGGAAAAAGCCGTAGTCGCGTTGACAAGTTTGCGGGGCGTGGGGTAGCTTGCCCCTCGGTCACGGGGTTCGCCCCAACAGTCGCAATGATTTCAATGGATTCCAGCTTTCTGGGTCCAATTTCAGTGAGGCTGGAGGGAAGCGAAAACAAGGGGTTTTCTCGCCAGAGCATGGCGAGCCGGAGGGAGCCGCAGGCATGCATGAAATCTGGGAGGCACTTCAGGAAGGTGCTCCGTTTTCGTTCATCAATCTCTTTGTTCTAGCTTTCGGGGTCGGCGTGATCATCGACCGCGCTTGGTACATCCGCATGAACTACAGCGTGGATGCCGCGGAGTTCATGAACCGAATTCGGAAGCTGGTGCAGGCAGGGAACATCGATCGCGCGATCCGCCAGTGCGACGCGAAAGCCGTACCGCTGCTCGAGGTCGTGAAGTCGGGGCTGACCCAGGTCAACCGCGGTGAAGAAGCGGTCATCGCCTCGATGGAAGAGAAGATGAGCGAGGTGATCCCGGCGCTCGAAAAGCGAACTGGGTCGCTGTGGACGTTGGCCAACATCGCTACGCTCATCGGCCTGCTCGGTACGATCAGTGGTCTCATTCGCGCCTTCAAGGCGGTCGGAACCATCGACGACCCGTCGCAGAAGACGGCGCTGTTGTCCGCCGGTATCGCTGAGGCCATGTGGAATACATTCCTCGGGCTCTTGATCGCCGTGATCTTCATGGTCGCTCACCTCGTGCTCCATGGGCTGACCAAGCGGCACAAGCATGAGATGGAAAAAGTCACGATGCAGTTGGAGAACCTCCTCACGCTGCGCCGGCAGGGCGGTTGATCGGGCCCGGCCATGCCCGCACGGCTGACACCACGCCAACGAGCCTACGTCCGGAAGCGAACGATCGTTCCCGACCTCGATCCGTCGGAACTCAGCGAAGAGCTGAACATCGTCCCCTTCTTGGACATCGTGGTTAACATCGTCATGTTTCTGTTGATGACGCTGACCACCGTAGCCTTCTTCTCTCAAGTCGAAGCGGCGCTCCCCGAGTATCGCAAAGGCGGCATCGGCAAGCGCGCTGCGGCGGATGAAGCCCTCAACCTGAACGTAACCGTGACTCGTGAAGGCATCGTCGTCTCTGGGTCGGGCGGGAAGCTCGCGCGCGGTTGCACCACCACCGCGCCCGGCAAAGTCATGACGGTGCCCGCGGGGATGAACGGCGAGCACGACTGGAAAGGCTTGACCACTTGCGTCCGACGCGTGAAGGAGCAGTTCCAGGACGAAAGCCGAGTAACGGTGAGCGCCGACCCCGAGGTGCCCTACGAGGACCTGATCTCCGCCATGGACGCCGTCCGAGGCGACGATAACGACTTGTTCCCTGACGTCTTGCTCTCCGCGGGGATTCGCTAGTGGCCAACGAGAGCAGCAGGCCGCCTCGAGATTCTCTGGCGCCGCCGGTCGCGGAAAAACCGGCGTCGATGTCGTACGTCAACCGAATCGTCCGGGCGAAGCTTCGCCGCCGCCCCGAGCCAGAGCACTTCGGGCTCAACATCTACCCGATGATGGACATGCTCACGATCCTGCTGGTCTACATGATGGCGCTCTTCGCAACGTCGTCGGCGGCCGCCATACAACAGAGCAGCGAGCTGCGCATCCCCTACTCCACTTCGCAGGTCGAGATGAGCGAGGCGTTGGGCCTCCAGATCTCGCGAAGCGGTGTCGCCGTCGATGGCAAGCCCGTCCTGGAGCTCCGCAACGGCATCGTCGACCCAAGCCTCAAGCAAGGCGGCAGCAGCGGCTTTTTGATTACACCGCTGTACAAAACCCTCAGCGATATTCGCGACCGAAAGAAGCGAACGGCACAGAAGTTCGCGAACCAACCGTTTGTGGGAAACGTCCAGATCATCGCCGACAAGCGGACACCCTATCGAACGCTGAGCGAAGTGATCTATACGTTGGGACAAACCGAGTTCAAGAATCTCCGCTTCGTAGTGAATAAGAAGACCAAGTAG
>JAFDAJ010000254.1 GCA_019313915.1 Deltaproteobacteria bacterium | reverse complement strand
CTGTGATGTCCAGCGGAAGTGCAATCGCATTGACCCCCAACGCGGTGGCTTCTTTCGCTGTCGCCTCCACTGCGTCGGCCGTTCGCGCGGTGAGCGCGAGGTTGACGCCCTTTTTCGCCAACGCGCGTGCGATGAACGGCCCGAGCCCTCTCGAAGCACCAGTCAGTACTGCGTTCTTACCGCGCAGGTCTTTCATCGGCGGCGCGGCCAGTTGCGGATGACGTCGACCACGCCCGAGACGCGCTCGGATACGCGACGCCCACTGAAGACCTTGGTGAAGCCTTTGGCAAGCGCTGCAGATCCCGCGTCGTAAGGCATCCACAGGTTGTCGGTGCTCTTTGGGCAGGTCATCACGCTCTTGGTGGCGACATACGTGTAGAAGGCCTGCTCGCCCTGAACTCGCCCGACGCCGGAATCGCCCTCGCCGCCGAAAGGCAGGGTGACGCATCCTCCGGATTGCACGGCGTTGTTCACCATTACCGAGCCGGCACGGATGCGTCGCGCCATCGCTTCGCCGGCCGCCTCATCACGAGTCCAAACGCTCGCACCCAGGCCGTACTTCGAGTCATTGGCCAGACGAATCGCCTCTTCATCGCTTTGCACCGCCATGATCGGCAGGAATGGACCGAATGTCTCCTCCTGCATCATGAGCATGTCGTGCGTCATGCCAGTCAGCACGGTGGGCAGCCAGAAGAGCCCGCCGTTCCTACGGTCGACGACTCCGCCGTGCCGCAGCTCCGCGCCCTTCTGTAGTGCGTCGGCCGTGTGTGCCTCGTAGATCTCGAGCTGCGGCGCCCAGGTAATGGGGCCGATGTCGTATTGGCCCCGACCACTCGGGTCGCCTTGCCGCAACTCTTTTACGATCGCTACGATCTTTTCCGCTAGGGGCTCAACGAGATGAGCTGGCGCGTAGATGCGTTCGACGCCGTTACAGACCTGACCCGCATTGTAGCAGGTGCCATTGACTAACCCCTGGGCCGTGTAGTCCAAGTCCGCGTCCTCGCGAACGATCGCCGCGTCGTTCCCACCGAGCTCCAACACGACCGGAGTCAAAGTCTGTGCGGCGCGCTCCATGACCCGGCGGCCGGTCCTCGGCGAACCCACGAAACAGATGACGTCCACCTCGTCGATGAGCGCGCCGCCAGTCTCGCCGTATCCATGAACCATCTGTACGACGCCGTCGGGAACGCCGGCATCGCGGAACAGGTCCACGATCAGCTCACCGATCAATGGGTTGGCCTCGGAGGGTTTTTGCACGACGGCATTGCCCGCAGCCAGTGCCGGGATCATGTGTTTCACCCCGAGCTCGAAGGGGAAATTCCAAGGAAGCACGAAACCCGCAACACCGAGAGGCTCGTAGAAAACGCGGGCCTTCGAACCGAGGAAGAACGTCGGGCTGACTTTGACGCCCGGCTCCAGCCGCTTCGCCATGCCCGTGTGCAGCTTGATCGTTTCACACAACGGACCCGTGAGGGCCACTGGTTCGGACGGCGGTTTGCCGTTCTCCGACGACACCAGCCTCCCGATCTCCATAGCTCGGTCGATGAGAACGCCGCGAAGCCGATTGAGGATTCGGTTTCGCCCGTCAACGCCCATCGCGGCCCACCCGACCTGTGCCTTCCGAGCACGCGCGACTGTGGCTTTGACGTCGGCCGCGGTGGACACTCGAACCTCACCGAGCTTCCTGCCGTTACTCGGATCGTACGACTCCAACATTTGAGGAGCCTCTTTTGTTTCTTTCATTTGCTGCAACATCACGACCTCCGAATCTACGGCGTCACACAACGGCCTCAGCCGTCGAGTCCCACGATATCCCGTGCCTTACTCTTGTAGTCCTTGATTGGCGCCTCCGCGAGGAGCATCATCTTCTGTGCAGCGAACGAGCCTTCTGCATGGATTGAGCACACTTCGTGCCAGCCCGCAAAGTCACTTGCGACCACGTGATGCAGCGTGCTCATCAACTTGAGGCGCTGCTCCGCGTTGTATTCGCCGGCGCCGCCCATGTACTTCTCCAGGTACGGCCGAGTCTCCTCGTTCTGCCAGTCCTTGTAGGTGGGCTGGGTCACCAGTAAGCCACCCGCGATGTCTTGGATGTCCCGCACGAAATCATGGAATTGCGACGCGAAGTGTAGCTTTGCCATGTTCGCTGTCAGCGTATTCGCCACGTACAGACCCGATCCGCCGAAGTTCTGCGGATCGAGCGCGGCCGCTTTGGCGAGCGACTTGGTGGTCTCCGTGTAGCGAATCAGGTTCACGAAGCGCTCGCGGATGTTGGAAGACTTGTGAACGCCGTTCGCTTCGGCCGCGAGCATCGCCAACCCCGTCATGTACTCGAGGATCGGGATCTTGTACGTCACGGCCGTGAAACGATGGAACGCGGAGAATGCGTATGCGAGGCCTTGAGCAGCGGGCCACTCGCGAAGCATGAAGACGCGCTCTTTGGGCACGCGCACGTTGTCGAAGACCACCAGGGCTTCGACGTGGCCCCGGCGGGGGCGCGGGGTCGGGAAGTGCCCGGCGTCCTCGTAGCGGAAGTTGGGTCGGCAGATCTGGGTGATACCCGGGGTATTCGCCGGCACGGCGAACGACACGGCGTAGTCAGCATCCTGTTCGGACATGGCGCGCGGCGGAATGACGATGATCTCATCCGCATAGGCCGACGCGGTGATGTGGGCTTTCGCCCCGGAGACGACGATTTCATCCTCGGTCTCGTCGACGACCCGAACGTAGTAGTCGGGGCTGCTTTGCTCGCTCGGCCCCTTGGACCGGTCGCCCTTCACATCGGTAACGGCGCCCGCCAACGTGAGATCGTTGATCGCGCAGTGCCGGCGATACTCGGTGATGCGGTCTAGGTACGTCTTGTTGCCCGCAATCCGGGCCACAGCCGTGATCGCGTTCATGATGTCGGTGCCGACGTCTTTCACGAACGGGAGGGCGCCGTCCGCCACGCTGCATGCTCCCTTGACCAACTCGTGCCGCTTGGCGACGGCCTCAGGGTAATCCGGGACCTCGAAGTACCGGCTTACCTGCTCGCCGGTGCTTGGCTCCTCCATGATCGCGAGGTCGTGCATCTCTGGATGATCTGCCAGCAAGAAATCAAACGCGGCGGTTTCAACGCCAACCTTGATGTAGGGATCCTCGGTGACATCCGGAACTTTGTTTCCCAGAATGTAAACCTTGCGATCGTCTCTCAGTCCTGCCTTGTATTCGTCAGCGGTTCGAAGTGCCATCGTCTCTAGCCTCTCATCTGTCGGGTTCGAGCCGTCTACTTGGTTTCGACGGGCTTAAACATTTTGCGGAGCTTGCGCATGAAGCCGGTGTCGCCCTTGATGGACATCTTGCCGGTGATCACGGCCGTGATGCCGGACATCTTGCCGACGGTGACGGCGTAGTAGTCGC
>JAFDAJ010000253.1:3448-3921 GCA_019313915.1 Deltaproteobacteria bacterium | reverse complement strand
GGCGATGGGGACCTCCAGCTTCCGTCCATCCTCGAGCGCAACCCGCATGACCCCCCCAGCGAACTCGACCGATTTCGCCAGTGGATGTTCAGGTGCCAAAGTAATCATGCCAGCGCTCCAGCAGGTAGTCCCGATGCTCTTCAACGAGTCTCATGGAACGTCGCAGCTCCATGAACGTCATGTTCTTGTAGTATGCCATCGTCACAGGCTTCAACCAATACTTCACCGTGCCTCCGCCTCGCTCCACATGAACATGCGGTGGCTCCCATCCCTCGTCGCTGAAAAAGAACACGCGGAACCCCTCTCGCCGCAGCACGGTTGGCACGCGCTTCCATCGACCACCCCCGCGGGAAGTTGCCCAGAAACGTGAAAAAAGACGGGTCGCGCAGCCCGTCCGCAACACGCCGCGCCACCGGCCGAAAGCATGCGCACTTCCTCGACTGCTCCTGCTACTTGAAGCAGCCAAGGTTTGA
>JAFDAJ010000253.1:0-3417 GCA_019313915.1 Deltaproteobacteria bacterium | reverse complement strand
GGCCACCCCCGAGACCAAAGTTCTGGTCTACAGCACGCGCGACGGGCGCTGCCCACTCGACGAGTGGTTGCATGCGCTAAAGGATGCCCGCGCGCGAGCCAAGATCCGAGCCCGTATCGCGCGCCTTCGCATGGGGAACTTCGGCGACTGCAAACCCGTGGGGGAGGGCGTGCACGAGCTCCGCGTCCACTATGGCCCCGGCTACCGAATCTACTTTGGCAGGCAGGGGAGGGCAGTCGTCGTCCTCCTCTGCGGTGGCCACAAGGGCCGTCAGCCCAGGGACATCGCCCGCGCCCAGCGCTACTGGAGGGAGCATAGAAATGCCAACAGTCCCCTATCTTGATCTGCTGCTCAAACGGCTCCAAGACCCCGCCGAAGCAGCCGGCTACCTCACCGCCTGCTTCGAGGAATCTGACGAGGTGTTCCTCCTCGGCCTGCGCGACGTCGTCGCTGCACGTGGCGGCATGGCCGAGCTCGCAAACGCTACCGGCCTCAATCGAGAAACCCTCTACCGGACGCTCTCGGAGAACGGAAACCCCCGGCTCTCCAGCCTTGGTTTGATTATCGAAGCCCTGGGGCTGCGCTTGAGCATCGAGTCATCCGAGGATGGCCCACGAGCGGCGTGACCCGCACCCCACCAACCCAACCAACCCCTACAATCGCCCCCCGCGCTCACTCGTCCACCTCGCACTTTGACCATCGAACGTTCGTGCTCCGGAGCCCGAGTCCCCGACCGACAGGTCATAGCCGTCGCCGTTGGGCTGGTAGTCGACCGCATCCGTCCAGAGTTGGTCCCACTGGCCAAGCGTCTCGAGCTCCTCGAGGTCTCTTGGATATGCCCCGGTGCGCGTCTTGTGAAGCTCGACGTGCGCAATAGCGGACTTGAAGTTTTGGTCTCCGAACTCTTGATCCGGCCACTTGGGTAGGGTGCAGCCACTGGTTGCGATCAGGAGGCCAAAACCCCCGATGAACAGCCGCACGCGACCCGCTGCCATCGTGATTGAGTTGGGGCGTCGGAGCATGGTCGGCAGAGTATCACCAACGCCGATCTGTAGAACCGCCCAGTGGCCGGGTCCATCGCATCTCCTTTTCTGAAGTGCCCGAGCGCCGTCCGACAGTCGCAGTGTGATCTGGCACACGCCTGCCGGGCTAGGGCTTCAACCAATCCACAACCGAGGACGGTGGCTATTCCGTATTCCTCGAGATCGCCCCGCTCCACATCGCACGCGGAAGGCGCCCACCGAGGCGCGACGCCATCGACCCATGTTACCGTCCCGCCGATGGATCTCGGCCCCCAATACACAAAGGACGACGGGTTCACAGCGCGCATGCGTTTCCACCAGAGCTGGTACCGCGCGTCCGTTCTCGCCGTTCCGTGCGGACCGGGTCCGCAGGCCCATCACAAATCGACGTACGGCAACATGCTCAACAAAGAAGACGGTGACCGCGGGCTGAACTTCCTATCCCCGGAGATAGCGGCACTGGCAATGGCGCGACAAAAGGAGTTCCCTCGCGGGATCCAGAGGCATCGGCTTCTATGCAACATGCTTTCGAGCCAACCGATGTGCTTCAACCTATTTGCTCCAATGGCCATGGACGAGCAAATCGGTTGCGCGCTTGTGAGCGCAATGCTCGATGGAGTCCCCGTCAGCAGAATCCGTCGAGTCGTGTTCGAGCACGCTCCAACTCCGCGCAACGATTACTTGGGAGACGCCACGGCATTCGACGCTTTCGTGGAGTTTGAGTCGTCGGACGGCTCTGTGAGTTTCGTCGCTATCGAAACGAAGCTTACGGAGAGCTTTTCACAGAAGGCCTATTCGATTGATGCGCGGCCCCTGTACCGGCGATGGGTGGATCATTCCGAGGCTCCGTGGAAATCGGATCGGCGCCAACACCTGGGCGCGCGTGAATACAATCAGCTGTGGAGAGACCACGCGCTTGCTTTCGCACTTCACATGAATCATCGCGATCGGATTTCGAATGGCTCACTCGCTCTAGTGCGCCACTCCATGGACGAGAAGTGCCAGCACGCCGTCGACGCCTACACTAGCTGTCTAACGCCCGGCGATAGCGGTTTCCTCGATCGCACGCTTGCGGACCTTGCGCGTCGCTGGAGGCCCGTAGTCGATGGTACATCGTGGCGAGGATGGCTGGAGGAGTTCGAGACGCGGTACGTCAACCTCGCCGCCAGCCAAGCCTTGTGGGACGCCAAGTCATGAGTGCGAGGTATCAACGGGCGCCATCGGCTCCCCTACTGAGCCTATTCGCTCCAGACCAGCTCTTTGGTCGACTTCGAGAGCCCTTGGACATGAGAGTTGGCAATCGGACTGTCGCGCTCGATGTGCAGTTTCGGGAGCGCGACGGGGTCATGCTCTACTGTGGTCAGACACGCGTTCTCTGCCTCCATCCCAAAGGCGATGATTTCGTAGCCGATGCACACTCGACGTACACTGGGCAGGAATGCGCCGCTGAGATGCTGCGGCGCTGGACGCCTGCCGATACGCCGAGCGCCTTTGGAGACGCGCTGCAGCGCTACCTCGCCGCTCTTCAGGTTGGTGAGCGGTGGGTCCGCAAGGAAGGCGCCGTCCAGGTTCGATGGCTGGGCAACGACACGGCGAGCCTTGGTGAGCCACCTTGGCTTCCGATCGATCGCGAGGTGGTTCTAGGTCACGCTCCGAAAGAGGAGCGTCAAGCCTCGCTCAAGCCAGACACCTTGGAGCGCGCATGGGAAGCGCTCTGCAACTTGGCCAGCGTAGAGGGTTGGAAGGCACCATCCGCTCCTGGGGCCGCCAACGAAGTCGACCAGCTTGCTCTCTCACACGACGGCAAGCGGTTGATTCTGGTCGAGCTTAAGCACAAAGCAGACGGCTCAGCGGCCGTGTACGCGCCTTACCAGGTCATGCGGTACGTAGCGGAGTGGGCAGCCGCACTTGAAGGTCCAACTGCCGGCGAGATTGGCAACGGCGTCAACGAGCTCGCCCGAGCCAAATACGCCATTGGACTCCTCAAAGAACCCCCCGTCCTCGTCGAGCACCCAGAAATACAGCCTATCGTCGCCTTCAACGAACCCCCGACGAAAGAGGTTCAACGGCGGCTCCCGAAAGTGGTCCAGATCCTCCGAGACAACCTCCCCGGGCCATCAATCGAGAAGCTAGAGATTTGGTGCTGGCCCGACGGCCGCCCCCCTGAACGACTCAACCTTTCTTGAGGTCAACACGGTTCGAGCACGTAGAATCCGGTGGAACGCCAATGACCCGCATGATCCCCGAAACCATCCACTCCTCGGTCCAAAGCACCGCCGAAAAGCGCATCTTCGAAGTCATCCGAGACGCCCCCAACACAGACAAATGGGTCTGCTTCCACTCCCTAGGCCTCGCCCACCACGAAACAAAACGCCGCGCCGAAATCGACTTCGTC
>JAFDAJ010000252.1 GCA_019313915.1 Deltaproteobacteria bacterium | reverse complement strand
GGTTCGAGGCGAAGGTTAGACTCACCGCGGCGCGACACCGGAGCTCACACCGTGGGGCTCGAACTCCGGTGTCGCGCGATCGCGTCAAAGGTGAGGGGCGAAGGTGATGTGTGTGGGAGATCGAGGTGATGTTTATGTGATGTGAAATCCATCTCCCACACGATCTCCCACAAAGGGTGAAATCCCCCAGAACAGCACGCAACGCCCGGAAACCGTTTTGCCCGCAAATTGCAGGGTTTCCTAAATGTTCTGAGTGGGCTTTTCTAGCTGAGGCCCATCACCTTGGTGAGGACCACGGTGATGTTGTCGGGGCCGCCGGCTTCGTTTGCGCTTTCGATCAGTCTGTTGGCCGCCGTTTGAAGATCTTGGTGCGAGCCGACGATGCGTTGGATGTCGGGGTCTGAGACTGGGCCGCATAAGCCGTCACTGCAGAGGACGTAAATGTCACCGATTTCAGGACGGTCGAGCACGGTGTCGACTTTGACGGTGGACTTCATGCCGAGCGCTCGAACGATCACATTCTTGAGGGGGAAGTTTTCGATCTCCTCTTCGGAGAGGCGCTTCATCTTGATGTAGTCGTTGAGCAGCGAATGGTCCGCCGTGAGCTGCTCCATCTTGCCATCGCGAATACGGTACACGCGGCTGTCCCCAACGTGGGCGATCAACACGCCGTCTTCGACGACGAGGATGCCGACCACGGTGGTGCCCATGCTGTGCATCTCAGGATTTTTTTGAGCGGCCTCGTAGATGCGCAGGTTCGCAAGCTTGATGCCAGTGATCAGCCGGTTCTCTTCGTAGCCCCGCGCCTTGTCCATCTTGTACGGCCAGGTCGCTTCGGCATCTACGCTGGTCGTGCGGAAGAACTCACGGAGAGTGTCGATCGCCATGCCACTCGCAACCTCGCCGGAGGCGTGTCCGCCCATCCCGTCGGCCACCACATAGAGGTTATCCTCCTCGGCCAACATGAAGCTGTCCTCGTTGTGGGTCCGCTTCATCCCCACATGCGTGTCGCCAATGGCCAAGACCCGAGCCCGTGACATGTTCCCCCTCGAATCCCTCTAAAGTACGAGATTAGCTACCCGGCGACGGCCAAGTCAACGAAACCGGCCTATACTTGCCCCAACGTGTCGAGCAACCCTGAAAACGAGCTCGCGGCGGTCATCTCGAGCGCCCAGGAGCTTCTGCGCTGGGAGGAGACGCTCGGAGGCCAGGGGTTTCCAGCCCCGAAGCCGCCATCACCGCATGAGACGCCCCTAGCCGGGCCCGGAGCGCGCGGGAGCGACCAGGACATCCAACCCCGCCTCCAAGTGCTGGCCGACGAGGCAGCCGAATGCACGCGCTGCGAGCTGAGCCGGGGCCGAACCAAGAGCGTCTTTGCCCGGGGCACACCGGATACCGACCTGGTCTTCGTGGGCGAGGGCCCAGGCTTTCACGAGGACCAGCAAGGCTTGCCTTTCGTCGGCCGCGCCGGCCAGCTGCTCGACCGCATGGTCGCCGCGATGGGATACGATCGCGACGGCGTCTACATCTGCAACGTCGTCAAGTGCCGCCCGCCCGACAACCGGACCCCGCTCCCCGTCGAAGCCGCCGCCTGCGCGCATTTTCTGATCCCACAACTCGACCTCGTGCGACCGAAAACGATCGTCGCGCTCGGCCGCTGCGCAGCAGAGAATCTAAACGTCGTCCCTCCCGCCGGGAGATGGCGAGGCATCTGGGGCGAATGGCGAGGCATCCCGGTCATGCCCACCTATCACCCAGCGTTCTTATTGCGGAGCCCGCAATTCAAGAAGCCGGTGTGGGAGGATTTGCAGGAAGTCCTGAAAGTTCTGAATCGAGCAGCACCAAAGCGCTGACACGGGCATCAACACTGGCACTGGCACTGAGCCTACTTCCGGTGGCAAGCCCCAAACGCCCTGGGATCATCATACTGGGAGCTCCCGTTGGTCTCCCCGTGCTCCGTCATCCCCGGTCCCACCGTCAGCATCTTCGGCGGCTGCGGATCCACGTCGGTCCACACCGAGCACTGTAGCCAGTAGTCGCAGTCGTTCTCGACATACACGATGTGCCGGTAGTGCGAGCCCATCTTGTCCGCTTCGGCCCAGAAGCTATAGCAGCTTCTCGCTGCGGCTCCGGAGGGGCCGAGGGAAGTGGGAGCGGCGGCGAGGCCTAGCAGGAGGACGGCGAGCGCGACGCACAGGGTGACTCCGGTGAACGGTTTCATCGCTGGGATTGTGCCGCAGTGGCACCGGCAGCGCCAGAGGCAGCGTCAATGTCAGCGCCAGCGTGAGTCTTGGCGTTTGCGGTATGCATTCCACGCGCGGAGCAACTCCCATCCGCGCAGGGGCACATAGAGCCACTCGCCGGGATGCATGCGCGCGACTTGGCTCGCTCGAGAACCGTTCGCTGACCCCCGCCGCAGATCGGTGAACTCTCGGAAACTCAGTCCAGGCGGTGGTGGAGTCGGGGGCTCGCGACCGGCCGCCAAGTGCGCGATTGTCGCACGGCCGCAGGCGGAGCATCGACCGCACGGAAGGGACGCTCCCTCGTAACAGGAGTAGGCGAACTCCTCGAGGAGTGCCGCAGGCGTCGCCGCGATCAACTTGGCCTTCGTCCAGTGGCTGAACGGGCGGCGAACTCGATACCCAACGCCAGGCTGTGCGACCCGCATTGCCAAGGTCGTCGTCAGAGTGAACATCAAACGCTTGTCGGACGCCCAGTCTGCGGGCGCCGACATGACGATGTCGTTGAAGCCGAGAGCGGCGGCGTGAACCGTCATGAGCAGGTTCCGCAGCGGCACCCATGCGTCGCTCTCCTCGTTCGCGCCGAGCCAACTGAGGTCCTGCACCGGCAACAGCTGCGGGAACGATGTCCTCAATTTTTCGTAGCGGGCTCGTTCCGGGCGCGTGTAGCACGAACCCACGTCGAAATGGACGGCCGACGGCCGACCGAGTTGGTGCCAAGTACTGAGGCTATCGTACCCCATACTGAGCAGCACCAGCGTTCTCGGCCGCTTCTCACCGGCCATCGCTCAGTCGCCTTGGTACGAGCAACCGGACGTGCAGGTCTCGCTCACATCGACCCTGCTCAGGATCGGGAGCCTCGGTTTCAAATGGCGCCAGATCCAGCGTGCCAAAACCTCGCTGGTCGGGTTCTCGAGGCCTTCGATTTCGTTCAAGTAGTAGTGGTCGAGGCGGCTGCGCAACGGCTCGCAGGCTTCTGTAATGTCGGCGAAGTCAACGACCCAACCGAGCTCCGCATCGAGCTCACCCTCGACGCAAACTCGAACGCAGAACGAGTGACCGTGTAGGCGCTTGCACTTGTGCCCGTCCGGAACGTTCGGGAGCAGGTGCGCCGCCTCGAACCGGAACTCTCTCCAGATCTCCATGTCGACCGGATTCTGGGCACTCCCCCTGGTTGGCGCCACC